>PHEF01000014.1 GCA_002842875.1 Alphaproteobacteria bacterium HGW-Alphaproteobacteria-3
TGCTCATGCATACCGGAGGATCAAACTTTTAGGGATCGGGAAAGACAGGTCCGGCGCTCGATCGCGAGCGTGGAGAGCAGCCGAACCAAGAAAATTTGACAGGCGGTATATAGGCACTTTCCGGCGGACTTACAAGGAATATCCACGAAGCGCCGCCGGCAGCAATTTTCCTGCCCTTCTGGCCTTCGGGGCCCTCTTATAGATAGGCGGAGATAATTCCCCAGAAGTCGTCCGCTTTGAGACTCGCCCCGCCGACCAGCGCGCCGTTCACGTTCGGCACCGCCATCAGTTCCGCCGCATTCGACGGCTTCACCGATCCGCCATAGAGAATGCGCATCTTCGCGCCTTCTGTCCCAAACCGGGACTCGAGCGCCTTGCGTATCGCGGCATGGACCTTCGCTACATCGTCCGGCGTCGGCGTGCGGCCCGTGCCGATGGCCCAGACCGGTTCATAGGCAACAACGGTCGTCTTTGCCGTCGCGCTGTCGGGCAGCGATCCCTTGAGCTGTGTACGGATGACCTTGAGCGTCGCGCCTGCGTCGCGCTCGGCTTCCGTCTCGCCCACGCAGACGATGGCGACAACCCCAGCGCGATGCGCGGCCTCGGCCTTCGCCCGCACGGCGGCATCGGTTTCGCCGTGATCGGCGCGGCGTTCGGAATGGCCGGCGATGACATGGGAGGCGCCCGCGTCCTTCAGCATCTCCGCCGAGATGTCGCCGGTATGCGCGCCGCTTTCCTTCGCGTGGCAGTCCTGGCCGCCAATGGCGATCTTCGTGCCTTTCGCCGTCTCCTTCAGCGTCGCGATCAAGGTGGCGGGCGGGCAGAGAAGAACGTCGCAGGCGGGTTTCGACTTCGCGAGCTTCTTCGCCAGCGCCGTCACTTCCTTCTTCGAGGCTTTCACCCCGTTCATCTTCCAGTTGCCTGCCACCAGCGCCTTCACGCGTGCCGCCATTTTTCCGCTCCGCTCTTCGATCCAGGTGCGTCCGTTTAGCAGATGCCCCCGCACCCGCCAACATACGCGCAGCGCATGGGGCAAATAGACCTGAGTGAAATAGAACACAGTCACCTTGAAATTTTCATTTCGATGACTAATCGATTGGCAAGTAAACGACTCGGGTGTAGCTTGCGCGCCATGGAAAAGCGTCGTCATCAATCGGTCGTGAAGACCTTCGGTTGGAACTACTCGCCTTCGGGGCCGGGTCGCTTGCGCGTGCGCTGAACAAGCCTGCAAAATCGACGTTTAGGAGCCCCATCCACCAGATCGGGGCTCTTGTGTTTTCAGAACTCCGGTCATCGAGCCGCCCTCGTGTTCCGGGAGTTCAACATGTTCATCGAATACTTCTGTCCGCCGCATGACGGCGGCGGCCCCCGCGCCTTCCCCTTTGCCGCACCGGCATGGGAAATCCGCGGCCCGCCTGCCTTCCCGCGCTGCTGATCTCACAATCGCTGCTGGTCTCTGCCACCGGGCATAACGGTTCTTCGTATCGCGAGGGACCGGACGATCAAGTCTTGCCTGCTGTCTGGCGCCACAAATACTCAACGAATATTTTGCCGTTCTCCGCCCCGCGGAGACGGATGGAGGTTTCTCATGCTTGCCGCCACCGCGTCCTGGACCGTCCGCAATGCCCGCACCGCAGGCGTTACTGCCGCCATGGCCGCTTTCACCGTCACCGTCTTCAATACGCAGGCGCCCGCCACCCTGCTCGACGGCCTTGCGGTCTTCCTGCCCGCGCTCCTCTTTGCCTATGTGCATGACGAGGCGCCTCACATGCTGGGGCCGGTCTTCGCCGTCCTGCTCTGGGGAGGTGTCACCTTTGCCGCCATGTGGGCGTTCGCCGCGATGACGCTCGCGGGGATCGACGCCTATGTCCGCCTCGGCGTGCCGCCCGTCTTCCAGACCCCCTTGTGAAGGCGGGCGGCGGCGGCGGGCCACCGGCATTTTCCAAGGAAAATCAAGCCGGAAGCCGCTCCGATCCGCTTGCGGGGGCAAAGCCTCGCACCTATCATGCCGCCCTCCCGCAAGGGGGTGGCGGCCTGTTCGGGGCCGCCGGCAGAAGGGCTCCAGACAGAAAGACCGCACGATGCTCGATTCATTGCGTAGAAGCGCCTCCGGCTGGGTAGCCAAGCTTCTGATCGGCCTTCTGGCCGTCAGTTTCGCTGTCTGGGGTATCGCCGACATCTTCACCGGCTTCGGCGGCGACACCGTCGCCACGGTGGGCGACGAGGAAATCGACGCGGTCTCCTATGAGCGCGAGCTCCGCGTCGAGATGGATCGCTTCTCGCAGCGGCTTGGCCAGCCGGTCGCACTCGCCGACGCCCGCCGCTTCGGCATCGACCGGGCGACGCTTGGCCGCCTCATCAATGTGGCCGCGCTCGACGGCGCGACAAAGGATATGGGGCTCGCCGTTGGCGACGAAGCGGTCGGTCAGGCCATCGTGACCGATCCCAACCTGCAGGGCGGGTTCGGCCGCTTCGACCGCGAACTGTTCCGCCAGACCCTCCGGGCGAACGGCATCGACGAGGAGCGCTTCGTGGAGCAGCGCCGCAAGGCGATGGCGCGCGACCAGCTCGTCAGTGCTCTCACCCTGGGCGTCGCCACGCCGGAAGCGCTCGTCAAGGTCGTTGCGAACTACCAGGAAGAAATCCGCACCGCCGGCTACATCATCCTGCCGCCTTCGCTCGCCGGCAAGATCGACGATCCGGACGCGGAGACGCTGCAATCCTTCTACGAGGCCGGCGCCAGCGCCTTCACGCTGCCGGAAACGCGCGACATCAGCTTCATGGTTCTCGAACCGGAACACATCACGCAGACCATGACGATTTCCGAGGACGATCTGCGCGCGGCCTACGAGCAGCGGCGCGGCGACTACGACGTGCCGGAGCGCCGCGAGGTGCAGCAGATCACCTTCGGCACCGAGGAGGCCGCCAACGAAGCGCTCGCAAAGCTCCGCGCGGGCGCCGCGGCCGATATTATCGTGAAAGAGATCGGCCTCACCATGGAGGATGTCGATCTCGGCACCGTGTCGCGCGGCGAAATGCTGTCGCCTGAACTCGCGGATGCCGCCTTCTCCATCGAAAGCGGTGCGTGGAGCGCGCCGGTGAAGGGTCCGCTTGGCTGGTCCATCTTCCATGTCGGCGCGATCGCGGAAGCAAAGCCCAGCACCTATGAGGAGGTGAGGGACAAGCTGCGCCGCACGGTCGAACTCGAGATGGCGCAGGAACAGATCTACGACATCCAGAACAGCATCGAGGATGCGCGGGCGGGCGGCGAGCCGCTCGAGAGCATCGCGACGCGCTACAACCTCAATCTGCGCCAGATCGGCGGCGTGACAAGCGACGGCAAGACGCGTCTGGGCGATCCGGTCGAACTGCCCGAATCGCTGCCCGGACTCATCGAAACGGCCTATGCCAACGGTGCCGGCGAACAGATTCCGCCGCTTGCGACGACCGGTCAGGGCTACTACTGGGTGCAGGTCGACGCGGTGACACCGGCGGCGGTCCAGCCGCTGGAAGAGGTGCGCGATCGCGTCGTCTCGATCTGGAAGCAGAGAGAAAGCGCCTCGCGCCTCCAGGCGCTTGCGGAAAAACTCGTCGAGCGCGGCAATGCGGGCGAAAGCTTCGAGAAAATCGCGGCAGAGTACGACCGCAGCGTTCTCGCCATGCCCGGCATCCAGCGTAACGCGCAGAGCGACACGTTTTCCCGCCCGGCCGTTGCCCGGCTCTTTGCGACGCCCGAAGGCGGCTTCACCTTCGGGCCCGTCGGCGTCGGCGAAAGCCTGCTGCTGATGCAGGTGCGCGAAATTCGCGAACCTTCCTTCGAAAAGGGCTCCGGCAAATACGCCGAAATCGAAAAGAGCGTCCGGGATTCGATCCAGGCCGACATTCTGCAGTCCTTCGTCTTCGGCTATCAGACGGAGCTCGGCGTCGAAGTCAATTCGGTCCTTTACGAGCAGATGACCTCGACGGACACCGCAAGATGATCCTGCCCGAGTTCGATCATTTCGAGGCCGTCTACAATGCCGGTACGGCGCAGGTCGTCTATACGCGCCTTGTCGCCGACCTGGAGACGCCCGTCTCCGCCATGATGAAAATCGCGGAGGGCAAGCCCAACAGCTTCCTCCTCGAATCCGTCGAGGGCGGCGATGCGCGAAACCGCTATTCGATCATCGGCCTCAAGCCGGATGCGATCTGGCGTGCGCAGGGCGACCGGGCGGAAATCAACCGCAAGGCACGTTTCGACGACGGCGCCTTCGAGCCCTGCCCCGGCGGCGCCCTGAAGAGCCTGCGAGATTTCATCGAGGAAAGCCGCATCGAGCTTCCCGAAGAACTGCCGCCCATGGCGGCGGGCGTCTTCGGTTATATGAGCTACGACACGGTCCGCCTCATGGAGGATCTTCCGGACCAGAACCCGGATGCACTCGGCCTTCCCGACGGCATCTTCCTCCGTCCGACCGTCATTGCCGTCTTCGATTCCGTGAAGGACGAGGTAACGCTGGTGACGCCGGTCAGGCCCGAGCCCGGCGTCGGGGCGCGCGCCGCCTATGCGCGGGCCGGCGAACGGCTCTCGGACGTCATCGCGGATTTCGACCGCGCCCTGCCGCACGGGTCGCAACCGGCCGATATCGCCGCACTCGAGGAACCTCAGTCGAATACGCCGCGCGACACCTATTACGGCATGGTGGCCCGCGCGAAGGAATACATCGCCGCGGGCGATATCTTCCAGGTTGTGCTCTCGCAGCGTTTCGAGACACCCTTCGAGCTGCCGCCCTTCTCTCTCTACCGCGCGCTCCGGCGCATCAATCCCTCGCCATTTCTCTATTTTCTCAATTTCGAGAATTTCTCGATCGTGGGGTCGAGCCCGGAAATTCTCGTCCGTGTCCGGAACAACCGGGTCACGATCCGTCCCATCGCGGGCACCCGCCATCGCGGAAAGAACAAGGCGGAGGACGAGGCGATCGCCGAAGAACTGCTCGCCGACCCAAAGGAGCGCGCCGAACACCTGATGCTGCTCGACCTCGGCCGCAACGATGTCGGCCGCGTTTCGAAGATCGGCACGGTCGAGGCCACGGAGCGTTTCGCGCTGCAATTCACCTCGCATCTCATTCACATCGTTTCGAATGTGGAGGGCGATCTCGATCCGGCCCATGACGCGATTTCGGCGCTCGTCGCGGGCTTCCCGGCGGGCACGGTGTCGGGGGCGCCCAAGGTCCGCGCCATGCAGATCATCGACGAACTCGAGCTTGAAAAACGCGGTCCCTATGCAGGCTGCGTCGGCTACTTCTCGGCCGCGGGCGAAATGGATACCTGCATCGTGCTGCGCACCGCCATCGTCAAGGACGGCAAGATGTATGTGCAGGCGGGCGGCGGCGTGGTCGCGGATTCAAGTCCCGAAGGCGAGCATCAGGAGAGCGTCAACAAGGCGAAGGCGCTGTTCCGTGCGGCGGAGGAAGCGGTTCGCTACGCCTCCCAGGCGGGCAAGAGGCAATAGGCCGATCGCTCCAGGAGCGGCGCGTTCACGTCCGCGCCTGCGTCCCCTGCCGCCACCGGCTGCGCGCAAAGTCATGAAAAATAAACGGTAAATGCCTTCCGGCGCAGGGCCTTGCTGGCGTGCGGCGGTAACGCGTTCTGGCGAATGCCGCACGCCGAGGCACGGAGTTGTGATCCGCGTTGATTGGCGTATCCGGGCAAGGATGCCGAGACTTACGGGAGTGCAACCCCAGCTAGAGCCCCGGAGCAATCAAATGATCATAATGGATATTCTGAATGCCAATCAGTCCGATCCGGTCCTCGCTACCGGCGATACGCGGATCGAGCGTCTGCTTTCGATCATGATGTCTCAGGGAATTGGGTCTGTCGTCATCAAGGATCGGGAGAACCCGGCATACGGCATCGTAACGGAGCGCTCCATTATCTCGGCGATGGCGAAATTCGGGCCCGGCATGTTCACGCAGACCGCCCGCACCCTGATGACCTCGCCCGCGCCGACATGCCGCCCCGACGACAGCATTCGTCAGGCCATGCAGTCGATGACGCAACTGCGGACAAGGCATCTGCTGGTGACCTCGGGAGCGATGCTCCACGGCCTTGTCAGCATCGGCGATCTCGTCAAATTCCGCATCCGTGACACCGAACTGGAAAATTCGGTGCTTCGCGACCTTGCGGGCGCGCGCATGCTCGGCGTCGGCTCGCAAGGCTGAGCGCGGACACGCCGGGACAAGGGAGCTTCGCCCTCGATCTCAAAATTCGAGGGCGAATCCCGCACCGGCGGAGAACGCACGTTCGCCCGCGCCATTGACATTGGTATCCACAAGATCGAGCGAGAAGCCGATCGTTCCATAGCCCGTCTCGGCAAGCCAGGTCACGCCCGCCTCGAGCGGCATGGCGCTGCCATCGAACGCCGTCTCGCGGCGCTCGTAATTCACCGTACCGTCGAGTTCACGTCCGACCGGCACGCGCACAGACATCGTGCCGCTCGTGATCTGCAGCGGTTTCGTCAACGAGAAGCGAAGCAGGCTGTTCTCCCGGAGCGCGTTCTTCGCATCGAGCATGAATCCATAATGATCGCCGCGCCAGCCGTCGGCCGGATCGAAGAGCGAGGCCTGTGTGCCGGAGCTGTCGATCGTCGCGCGCGTATAGAAGGCGGCGAGCGACCATGTTCCGTCGATCTTGCCGGTGAGGTTCACGCCCTGGAACTGCGTCAGCGCTTCCTCACCGAGCGAGAGCGCACCGTCCGACACCATCCCCGCGACGGAACCGCGCTCGCGCAGCAGCGAATAGGAACCGCCGACCGACCAATTTTCCGCAACGCGATAGGAGAGGCCGATGGCGGCGAAATCGGCTTTGCTTCCGGTCCCGGCCTGCGGCTCCGTGAGCGCGAGACCCGCGGTTTCGGTTTCGAGGGCACTTTCCGTGACGGCAAAGACGTTGGCGCTCAGGCGGTCCGTCAGCGTCGTACCGAAACCGACCGACATCGCGTCGTCGAATATCTCGCCTGCTTCGCCGAGAGAGGAAAACATGATCTGCGAGAAGCGCTGCGGTTCGCCCGCCCGGTTCGATGAAGGTATGGCGGCGAGGAACAGGTGCGGCGAACCGATGCCGATGCTGATTTCGGTGCCGCCCGACACCATATTCATGGCTGTGGTAACTTCGCCGTCCGCCCCCGTCGCATTCCATGCGAGCACTGCCGTCTCGCCGTCGTCGAAGTCCACCGTCTTCTGCTGCGAGACGAGACCGAGAACGTCGATCCCGCGTTGCGAGAGCGAAGGAGAGGCGCTTTCGGTCAGCGCGGCCGTGTTCGCCTCGAAAGGCCGCCCAAACTCGTCGAAGACGACAAGGCCGGAGAGCATCGAGCGATCCGAGACGTTCTTGCGCGAGAAGCGCGATTTGCCGGATTTTGCCGCTTTCTTTTTCGGCGTTGCCTGCACCGGCGCCGGTTTGACGGTCGGTGTCGTGACGATCGTTGTGCCGCCGACCGGTGCCAGCGCCGCGCCGACATTCAGCAAACCCCATCCGAAAACGGCGTCGACGCCGCGGGCTCCGAGATCGGTTGCCGACTTCTTGATGATCGAGGCGATCTGTGTCGGCGTGAGGAGCGTGTTCCTGGACTGGGCGTCATCGGCGATCAGCGCCACCGCGCCCGCAACATGCGGCGCGGCCATCGAGGTGCCGGAGGCGCTTGCCAGCATTTGACCCGGATAGTCCGAAACGATGTTCGAGCCCGGCGCTACAATGAAAAAGTTGGCGACCCGTTCGGAGGCGGTGCATGTCTTCCTGGCCGAGATGCAGGCCGTCCCCGGCTTGGTCGAAAAGCTCGAAATCTTGTTGTTCGTATCCACGCTGCCGACGATCAGAAGATTCGAGAGGTCCTTGCTCGCCGTTCCGGTATAGGACTCGTATGCGGCATTCGAGCCGTCATTGCCGGCCGATCTCACAATGACGAAATCGTCCTTGTACTGCTTGAATAGAGCGAGTTCGCCGGTGATGAAAATGTCGCCCCTGGCGGATGGGCCATAGCTCATGTTGACGGAGACGATCCGCGCGCCGCTGCCGTTCAGGGTCCTCACGCTGTCGAGCGCACGCTTGCCGTAATCGAAGGCAACCCAGCCGTGGTCGTCGAAGACGGCATAATTGTAGAGCGACGCGCCGGGCGCGACACCGACGATGCCGAGCCCGTTTTCCGCGGCGGCGGCAATGCCCGATACATGCGTTCCGTGAAAGGGCAAAGTCGTGTAGCTGCCCGAATAGGGAAGATAGGAATTGGTCTTTCCCGCCAGGTCGACATGCGTGGAATCGGCGAGCGTATCGAAGACGGCGATCCCGAAGCCGCTGCCGTTCACCCTGTCGTGCAGGGCTGCCGTCACGCCGATCTGGCCGAGGTTCGGCTGATGGGTCGTGGAATATTCGTATCCGGCTGCTTCCGCCGGACCCGACAGCGCCAGCGCAAGTCCGTAAACGGACACCGCAGTGAACAGGCCTTGCTTCATGGGATGCCCCCCTGATGACCGTGCGGCGCCATCGGGGCCGCCATCGCCTCAAGCGATGGGTGAAGCTTCCACCCCGTATGGTTCCCTCAAGGTAAACGATTTCGTTTTTCTTATCCGCTACCTCACACGGATCGATCCCCCGGCGCGCGCGACTAAACCTTGCGACTGCCTCCTTCCGGCGCCTATATAATGGCCTCAGGCGGCCTTCCCGGCCGTCAATCCCAGGGTTCGGGCCATGCTGCTCCTTATCGATAACTATGACAGTTTCACCTACAATCTCGTCCATTTCCTGGGCGAACTTGGAGCGGAAGCGCGCGTCCACCGGAACGACAAGATCACGGTCAACGAGGCTCTCTCGGAACGCCCCCAGGCCATCGTCCTCTCGCCCGGCCCCTGCGACCCCGACAAGGCCGGGATTTGCCTCGATCTCATTCAGGCGGCGGCCGCGCACCGCATTCCGCTTCTCGGCGTCTGCCTCGGCCATCAGGCCATCGGCCAGGCCTTCGGCGGCAAGGTCGTTCGCGCGCCAACGCTCATGCACGGCAAGTTGAGCGCCATCCACCATGGCGGCAAAGGCATCTTCCAGTATCTGCCGAGCCCCATTGAGGCGACGCGCTATCATTCGCTCACCGTCGAACGCGAAAGCCTGCCGGATTGCCTCGAAATCACGGCCTGGACCAATGACGGCATCATCATGGGCATGCAGCACAAGGAGCTGCCCATGCATGGCGTCCAGTTTCATCCCGAAAGCATCGCCTCCGAGCACGGGCACGACATCCTGCGCAATTTCCTGCAGCTCGCGGGCATGAACACGCGCGAACTGGCCTGAGGGGACCGGCAGGGGCAATGACCGACTTCAAGACCATCATCGCGCGGCTCGCCGAGGGCCGGCCGCTCGACGCGGCAACGGCACGCGCCGCCTTCGAGACCGTCATGTCCGGCGAGGCGACACCGGCGCAGATCGCGGCCTTCCTGATGGGCCTGCGCGTGCGCGGCGAAACGGTCGAGGAAATTACGGCCGGCGCCACCGTCATGCGCGAGCGCGCGCTTCGCGTCACCGCGCCTGCGGACGCCATCGACATCGTCGGCACGGGCGGGGACGGTATCGGCACCTGGAACATCTCGACCGCAACGGCCATCGTCGTTGCGGCTGCCGGCGTTCCTGTCGCAAAGCACGGCAACCGCAAGGCCTCCTCGCTTTCGGGCACGGCGGATGCGCTGCAGGAGCTCGGCGTCAATCTCGACATCGACCCGGTCACCATCGCGCGCTGTATCGAGCAGGCAGGCATCGGCTTCATGTTCGCGCAGGCGCATCATTCCGCCATGAAGCATGTCGCGCCGGTCCGCGCCGACCTCGGCATCAAGACCGTCTTCAACATGCTGGGACCGCTTTCCAATCCGGCGCTCGTGAAACGCCAGTTGCTCGGCGTCTTCGCTGCCCAATGGGTCGAACCTTTCGCGGCGGCGCTCCGCAATCTCGGCTCCGACAGCGCCTGGGTCGTCCACGGCTCCGACGGCATGGACGAGATCACGACAACAGGCCCTTCCACCGTTGCCGAGCTCAAGGACGGGACCATTCGCGTCTTCGAGGTAACGCCCGAGGATGCAGGGCTCCCGCGCGCTTCCGCCGAAGACCTGAAGGGCGGCAACCCGGCGGAAAATGCCGCCGCCATCCGACGCCTCTTCGATGGCGAAGCGGGTGCCTATCGCGATATCGTGTTGCTCAATACCGCCGCCGCGCTCATCGTCGCGGGCAAGACCGCCTCCCTGAAGGAAGGTGCCGCCATCGCCGCGAAGACGATCGACAGCAGCGTGGCGAAGGCGACGCTCGCAAAGCTCATCGCCGTCTCGAACGGGAAATCCGATGTCTGACATTCTGGAAAAGATCGGCACCTACAAGCTCGAGGAGATTGCCGCCGCGAAGCGGGCGCATCCGCTTGCTTCCATCGAGGAGGCGGCCCGCGCCGCCTCGCCCGTGCGCGGCTTCGCCGCTGCCCTCCGCTCCCGCGTCGATGCGGGCGGCTATGCGCTCATCGCCGAAATCAAGAAAGCGAGCCCCTCCAAGGGGCTCATCCGTGCGGATTTCGATCCGCCGGCGCTTGCACGCGCCTATGAGGCGGGCGGCGCCACCTGTCTCTCCGTCCTGACGGATGCTCCCTCCTTCCAGGGTGCGCCGGACTATCTCGCCGCCGCGCGTGCCGCGACCGCCCTTCCCGTCATCCGCAAGGACTTCATGTACGACCCCTACCAGGTCGTCGAGGCGCGCGCGATGGGCGCGGACGCCATTCTCATCATCATGGCGGCCGTTTCCGACGCGCAGGCCACCGAAATCGAGCAGGCAGCTTTCGGCTGGAAGATGGACGTGCTCGTGGAGGTTCACGATGAAGACGAGCTGACGCGCGCTCTCGCCCTCAAGAGCCCTCTTCTCGGGATCAACAACCGGAACCTGAAGACCTTCGAGACGACACTCGCGACGACGGAACGGCTCGCCCCTCTCGTTCCGGGCGACCGCCTCATCGTCGGCGAGAGCGGCATCTTCACCCATGCCGATATCCTGCGCCTTTCGGATGTTGGTGTACGGACGTTTCTGGTCGGAGAGAGCCTGATGCGGCAGAAGGATGTGGAGGCAGCGACACGCGCGTTGCTGTCCCCTCCTGCCTGACAGCGCATCGGCATCCCCATTTATCCCCACCCCCGGGGATATCCTTGCGTCATGTGACGTTTTGGTGCCATTTCGATGACAGTCGGCCTTTTGGACGCCCAGAATGACCTATGATATCCGCACCTGCGCACCGACGGACTTCGCCCATTTCGCCGCCATCGAGAAGGCTGCGGGGGCCTTGTTCGTGGAAGCAGGCTTACCCGAAATCGCCTCCCACGAACCCACGGACCTGGAGTTTATCGACGCGTCGGCACGCGCCGGTGCCGTCTTCGTCGCGACGGCAGACGGCACGCCCGCCGGTTTCATTCTCTCGGCCCCGCTCGACCGTTCCGCGCACATATATGAATTGTCCGTACACCCCTCACATGGGCGCAAAGGGCTTGGTCGCAAGCTTGTCGATTCCGTCTGCGAGCACGCCCGCGACTGCGGTTATCCGGGCGTCACGCTATCGACCTTTCGCGACTTGCCCTGGAACGGCCCGTTCTATGTATCTTGCGGATTTCGCGAACTCGCGCGGCACGAGTGGACGCCCGCGCTGTTCCTTGCGCATTATCATGAACAGGATATCGGACTGCCTGTCGAGCGGCGCTGCTTCATGCGCAAAGACCTTTAAATTCTTCACGGCCAACAAAGAAAGTGATGCGGATCATGACCGTCCTCAAGCTTCCAAAATGGAACATGGCAATCGGCGATGGAGAGCCGCTGCTCTGCATTGCCGGCCTCAATGTTCTTGAGGACCTCGATCTTACGGTTGCAACGGCGAAGCACCTTAAATCGGTGCTCGACGAACTGAAGCTTCCCTTCGTGTTCAAGGCGAGCTTCGACAAAGCCAACCGTTCCTCAATCAAGAGCTATCGTGGACCGGGCCTCAAGGACGGCCTCGCAATGCTTGCGGAAGTGAAGCAGCGCTTCAATGTTCCAATCTGCACCGACATCCACGAAGAGGCACAGGCCGAAGCCATTGCCGAGGTTGCGGACCTCGTGCAGATACCGGCGTTCCTTTGCCGTCAGACGGACCTCGTGGTCGCGGCCGCACGAGCGACGCACAAGGCGGGCGGGCTACTTCATGTGAAGAAGGGTCAGTTCCTCGCGCCCTGGGATTGCCGCAACATCCTTTCCAAGATCGCGGAGGCGGCGGCACCCGGCATGACGATCCTCTGCGAACGCGGCGCATCCTTCGGCTATAACAACCTCATCGTCGACATGCTCGCTTTCGACGAGATGAAAAAGCTCGGCGCGCCCGTCACGATCGATGCGACGCATGCCGTGCAGCTTCCCGGCGCCGATCCGCGCACGCAGGGCGCCTCGACCGGCGGCCGCCGGGAGGGCGTTTCCGTGATTGCGAAAGCTGCCGTCGCGGCAGGTGCGAACGGCGTCTTCCTCGAGTTCCATCCGGAGCCAGACAAGGCGCTTTGCGACGGGCCGAGCTGTCTTCCGCTCGATGGCGCGGCGAAGCTTTTCGCAAGTCTCAAGTCCATTCACGCGGCAGCGAACTGACGAGCGGAACTTCGGCTCCGGGAAAGGAAGACGCGCGTGGCAACGAAAAAGAAGCTGACGCATCTCGACGAGAAGGGCGCCGCCCGCATGGTGGACGTGTCGGAAAAGCCTGTCACGTCGCGCAGCGCGACGGCGAGGGGCCGCGTCACGATGAAAGCGTCGACGCTGAAGCTCATTCTCGATGACGGATTGAAGAAAGGGAACGCGCTCGAAGTCGCCCGGCTTGCAGGCATCATGGCGGCGAAGAAGACGTCGGACCTCATTCCGCTTTGCCATCCGCTTGCCATCTCGAAAGTCGAAGTCGAAATTCGTCCCGACAGAAAGTCGAACTCGGTCGAGGTGGAGGCGACGGTGAAAGTTGCCGGGCAGACCGGTGTTGAAATGGAAGCACTCACAGCCGTCAGCGTCGCCTGTCTCACGCTTTACGACATGGCGAAGGCCGTCGATCGCGGAATGAAGATCGGCGATATCAGGCTCACGGAAAAGTCGGGCGGAAAGTCGGGCGACTACAAGGCGAAATAGCCGATGGCACAACAACCTCTTCTGCCTGTCGAGGAAGCGCGGGCGCGCATTCTGGCAACGCTGCACACCACACCTGTCGAGACGGTTCCGCTGTCTCGGGCGCTTGGCCGTGTACTTGCCGAAGAAGCGATAGCGCGGCGTACGCAACCGCCCGCCGATCTGTCCGCGATGGATGGCTACGCCGTCAGGGCTTCCGACGTTGCCTCCGTCCCTGCGCGCCTTACGGTTGTTGGCAACGTGCCTGCCGGCAGCTTCCATTCCGGCCAACTCAACGAAGGTGAGGCCGTTCGCATCTTCACGGGCGCCGCGCTCCCGCGCGGAGCGGACACGATCGTCATCCAGGAAGACACCGGCCGCGAAGGCGATGTTGTCGTCGTGAAGGAAGCAGCGGTTCAAGGTCAGCATGTCCGCGTGTGCGGTCTCGACTTCCGCACGGGCGATGCGGGTATGCCTGCGGGCCGCAAATTATCGCCCGCCGATATCGCCTTCGCCGCTGCGATGAATCTCGCAACGCTCAGCGTTCACAAACGGCCTGTCATTGCCTTCTTCTCGACCGGCGACGAGCTCGTGCCGCCGGGAACGGAGCCCGGACCGAACCAGATCGTTTCGTCGAACAATGACGGACTTGCCGCCCTCATCCTCGAAGCGGGCGGCGAACCGCTCGACCTCGGCATTGCGCCCGATCGCACTGGCGCCATTCGCGATGCAGCGGCGCGCGCGCGCGATGCGGACATGCTGGTGACGCTTGGCGGCGCTTCGGTCGGCGAACACGATCTCGTTCGCGAAGCGCTGATGCCGCTCGGTCTCGATATCGATTTCTGGAAGATCGCGATGCGTCCCGGAAAGCCGCTGATGTATGGCTCTCTCAACGGCAAGCCCATGCTCGGCCTACCCGGTAATCCGGTGTCGGCTTATGTCTGTGCGGTACTCTTCCTCAAACCTGCCATACAGCGCATGCAGGGCGGTGACAGCGCGCTTCGCACCACGCTTGCCCGGCTCGGCCGCGACCTGCCCGCCAATGGATCGCGCGAGGACTACGTCCGTGCCGGCCTCGATCACATTCACGGCGAACTTCCCGTTGCAACGCCCTTCGAACTCCAGGACAGCTCCATGCTTTCGATCCTGGCGGATGCCGGCTGCCTCATCATCCGCACGCCTGGCGCAGAGGCCTTGAATGCGGGCGGCATCGTGACCGTGCTACCGCTCCGCGTCTGACTTATCCACAAATGCGCTTGACACACCCACGAGAACCAAACTAGAACAAGCTCAAGTGTTTTTGTTTTGTTCCGAGGGCCGCCGGCCCCGAAGCAGACGGAGGGGCCAGGGCCTATGCTGACGCGGAAACAACACGAACTGCTGATGTTCATCCATGAGCGGATCAAGGAAGGCGGCGTTTCCCCCAGCTTCGACGAGATGAAGGATGCGCTGGATCTCCGTTCTAAATCCGGCATTCACCGGCTCATTACGGCGCTCGAAGAGCGCGGCTTCATCCGCCGGCTTCCGCATCGCGCGCGTGCTCTCGAAATTCTCAAGCTTCCCGAGGCGGCCTCGCCAAGCCTTGCCATATCGCGCGGCAGGGGCTTCTCGCCCAGCGTCATCGAAGGCGGGGCCCGGTCGAGGCAGACGAGTCGCGATCTCGCGCCGGCGCGCGAGTCGGGCGACACGATGACGCTTTCGGTGATGGGCCGCATCGCCGCCGGCACACCGATTGAAGCCCTGCAGGAAGAAAGCCATCAGGTCAGCGTGCCGCTTACGCTTCTCGGTTCGGGCGAGCACTACGCGCTTGAGGTGAAGGGCGACTCGATGATCGAGGCCGGCATTCTCGACGGCGACATGGTGCTCATCCAGCGTTGCGATACCGCAACGAGCGGCGACATCGTGGTCGCGCTCGTCGATGGCTATGAGGCGACGTTGAAGCGGCTCCGCAAGAAGGGCGACTCGATTGCGCTTGAAGCCGCGAACCCGGCTTACGAAACCCGCATCTTCGGTCCCGATCGCGTCAAGGTTCAGGGCAAGCTTGTCGGCCTTCTACGCCGTTACTGACGCCCGCTGCTTCGCTGAACCCAAGGCCTTGCGCCGCGCACCTCGCGCGCTGTGACGATGTGCGGGGTGCCGTCAGGCGCAAGCGTTACCGTCGTCGCGCCATTCCGCCAGAAGAAGAAATAGTCGAGCAGCAGCCGTGCCGAACACTCGTTTCGAATGCGGCGTGGCACCGGGACCCTGGCGATGACGATGTCGGCTTTGTCGCAATCTTCCACAACTGCTGCGATGTTTGACGAAAATGCGATCGCCGGGCGGCCATCCTCGCGGTAGAGGCATCCCTCTGGATCGCAATCGATGAATTCCGATCTGACAGCCTCACGCGCCGTTCTTGCGTCTCCCTCGTATCGCAACCATTGCTCCGCCGCGTAGGAAGGTCGCGGTGCGGTGAGTGCAAGGTTTCCGTCAGCGGTGCGGACGGCAAAAAGTGCGGCGTCGCGATCGATCAGGATGTCGGGCGGCGTAACACTCCCCCAGAGACCAAGCCCTACCGCAAGCGGAACGAGTCCGGCATAACGCCAGTTCGCCCGCCACAGTGTCAGCCACAATGCCCCGAGCACGGCGACCACGAGAGCCGAGAGCGGTGCGGCGGGTACGAGCCGATCCGCCCCCTGCCATGCCGCCACTTCGCGCGCGACGATAAGCATGCCATCGACGCCCTTTCCCATCACCCAGAGCGCGGGGCCATCGAGTCCGAAAGGCATCAGCAGCAATGCAAGAAGCGCCATTGGCATCACAACGATGCCGACGATGGGCATCGCCGCCATGTTGCCTGCAAGGCCATAGATCGCAATGCGGTTGAAATGAAACGCCGCGATGACGCCTGTTGCCGTTCCGGCGACGATACTCGTCGATGCGATACCGAGGATGTAAGCGATGCCGCGCGATGCCGCCGCTTCGAGCCCTGCGGCGCGGGGCCTCGACGACCACCTGCGCACCGGCTCGCTTTCATAGAATGCGATGAGCGCAATCACGGCCGCGAACGACATCTGAAAGCTCGCGCCTATCAGACTTTCAGGCCGCCACAATAGAATAACGGTCGCAGCAAGCATCACGTTCCGCATGCTGAGGGCGGGCCTGTCGAGCAGCACGGCAAGGAACATCAGGCAAATCATGATCCATGCGCGCTGCGTCGCGACAGCCGCTCCGGATATCAGGAGGTAAAAAGTTGCGCCGAGAATGGCCACGGCCGCAGCCCATTTCTTGACGGGATAACGGAGCGCCAGCCCCGGTAGAAGCACGAGAAAGGCCCGCACAGCCCAGAAAAGCGAGCCCGCAAACAGGACCATGTGAAGGCCCGAGATCGAGAGCACGTGGTAGATGCCCGCCGCCCGCAGGTCCGCCGAAATTTCATCGGGAATGCTTGCCCTCTCGCCCGTGACGAGGGCCGCGGCCACGGCTCCGCTTGTGCCGCCGATCCGGGAGCGCATCCGCTCGCCGATTTTCATCCGCAGCACCGTCAGCAATTCTCCAGCGCCTGAAGGCGGCACCGTCTCCTCCGGGGCCGTATAGGCGAACCCCACGGCACCTGTCGACGAGAACCAGGCCTGCCGCGCAAAGTCGAATCCATTTGGCAGGACAGGCTCTGGCGGAGGCATGAGCCGAGCTCTCATCCTCACTTCCGCTCCCGGCCGCAATACCGCGCCGCCTAGTCTGACGTTCAATCTCACCTTCGCGGGCAGGCTTTCCGAAGACAGCTTCCCGAACGACACCGGTGCGAGAACGGCCGACAGGGCACCTGTTTCCGTCCTCTCGACAGTGAGCACATGTCCGACGAGATCTCCCGACATCGGCCGCTCAAGAACGGGGGCCGCCACGACATGAAAACGTAGCACCGCCGCAACGAGGCCGACGGCGACACACAGAAGTGCCATTGAGATGGGCCCGGCAAGAGGCCGGTGCCTCGCGCGCCAGGCGAACCACGCCGCAACCGGAGGCGGAAGAAGCGCCGCCCAGAAAGGGGGCTCAAAACCCAGGCCGAAATAGAGCGCGATACCCGCCCCCATGAAGACGGGTATCCAGAGAAACAGCCGGTCATTGTCGGCCGCATAGGACACCCACAGCCAGGACGTGCAGGCGCCGAACGCCTCGCGAATCCCTCCCGCCAGCCTTGAGAGTGCCGGCCGCCAGTGCCCGTCCGCCGCAATCGCCACATAGCCTCCCAGCCAGATTTCCGCCGCCACTCAAATCTCGTTAGGACTGCCCCCTAACTCCATTGCATCAAACACTTTTTCGTGTTCCTCACCCGGTATATTTCGGACTTACGCTGCGTCGGTGCGATGTGCTAGAAATCCCTGCCCCGCAGCTGACCTTCAAGGCATCATTGCCATAATTCGGGTCGAAGCTTGCCAACATTCATCGGAGTTGCCTAGCCGTGCGGCTGCGGAGCCGGATCGCAGGAGATCATGACGGAACAAAAGAAAGTCATCACCCGTTTCGCGCCGTCGCCCACCGGCTACCTCCATATTGGTGGCGCCCGGACAGCGTTGTTCAACTGGTTGTTCGCCCGCCATCACGGCGGCCGCTTCCTGTTGCGCATCGAAGATACGGATCGGGAGCGCTCGACCGAGAGCGCCATCGCCGCCATTTTCGAAGGCCTGAAATGGCTGGGGCTGGATTGGGACGAGGACCCCGTTTTCCAGGCATCCCGCATGGCCCGTCACGCGGAAATCGCGCAGCGGCTGCTGAACGACGGGAATGCCTACCACTGCTATGCCAGTCAGGCGGAGCTCGAAGAGATGCGCGAACGGGCCCGCGCCGAAGGCCGCCCTGTGCGCTACGATGGCCGCTGGCGCGATCGCGATCCTGCCGATGCTCCTCCCGGCGTGAAGCCCGTGGTGCGCTTTCGTTCGCCAAACGAGGGCGAAACAATCGTTCGCGATCACGTCATCGGAGAGGTTCGTTTTCCGAACGAACAACTCGACGACCTCATCATCCTCCGCAGCGACGGTACGCCGACCTACAATCTGTCCGTCGTCGTGGACGATCACGATATGGGCATTACACATATCGTTCGAGGCGATGACCACCTGACGAATGCGGGCCGTCAGAGCCAGATTTACGCCGCACTCGGCTGGGACATTCCCGAGTTTGCCCATGTGCCGCTCATCCACGGACCCGACGGCGCGAAACTCTCCAAACGTCATGGTGCGCTTGGTGCCGAGGTCTACCGCGATATGGGGTATCTGCCGGAGGCCATGCGCAACTATCTTGTCCGTCTCGGCTGGAGCCACGGCGACGATGAGATTTTCTCAACCGATCGGGCGATCGAGTGGTTCAACCTCGAGAGCATCGGGCGGTCCCCTGCCCGCTTCGATTTTGCGAAGCTGGAAAGCCTCAACGGCCATTACATTCGCGAGGCCGATGACGAACGGCTGGCCGACGAGGTGATCGCGCTCATGACGCGGCTCGACGGCTGGCAGGCAGACGATGCCTTCAGATTGAAGCTCATTGCGCTGATGCCGGGCCTGAAAGAGCGCGCGAAGACGCTGGTCGAGTTGGGCCGTGGGGCGGCCTTCCTCCTTGCCCGCAGGCCGCTCGCCTGCGACGAGAAGGCCAGCCAGCTTCTCAATGAGGAAGCGCGGGCCCTTCTTTCCCGCCTCGTCCTCCGTCTCGAAGCCCGGAACGAGTGGGAGATTGCCGAAATCGAGGCAACGATCAGAGCCTTTGCCGAAGAAGAAAACCTGAAGCTCGGCAAGGTGGCACAGCCGCTGCGCGCCGCGGTAACGGGCAGCACCGTATCTCCGCCCATCTTCGACGTACTTGCGACGCTCGGGCGCGACGAGTCGATCGGACGGATCAAGGATCAGGCAGCGTGATCCGGCACTTGCGCCGGCGCCGCTGCCAGACAGAATGATGTTTAACGAACTGCCCGGCTTTGCCGCTTCACTGCGACTCACCGGCCAGCCCAACAGGACAGGTAGGCAGGCATGACAGAATTCGGAACCAAAGCCGGCGCGAAGTCGACCGCTACTCTTACGGTAGACGGCAAATCCTACGATCTGCCGATATACGGAGGGTCGCTCGGTCCCAGCGTGGTAGACATCTCCGCCTTCTACGGTCAGAGCGGTCACTTCACCTACGATCCCGGCTTCACCTCAACGGCCAGCTGCGAGTCGGATATCACCTATATCGACGGTGAAGAAGGCACTCTGCTCTACAGAGGCTACCCCATCGACCAGCTTGCCGAACGCGGCAACTTCATCGAGACCTGCTACCTGCTGCTGAACGGCGAACTTCCGACATCGGAACAGTATCGCGAGTTCGAGCGCGCCATCACCATGCACACGATGGTGCATGAGCAGATGCAGTTTTTCCTGCGGGGATTCCGCCGCGATGCCCACCCGATGGCTATCATGTGCGGCATGGTCGGAGCGCTGTCGGCATTCTATCACGACTCGACCGACATCAACGATCCGCTGCAACGCATGATCGCGAGCCGTCGTCTCATCGCGAAAATTCCGACGATCGCGGCCATGGCCTACAAATATTCTGTCGGTCAACCCGTGGTCTATCCGAAAAACAGTCTCGATTATGCAGAGAATTTCCTGCACATGTGCTTCTCCGTCCCGGCCGAGGACTACAAGGTCGATCCGGTGCTCGCGCGCGCCATGGACCGTATCTTCATTCTGCATGCGGATCATGAGCAGAATGCCTCGACGTCGACCGTTCGCCTCGCCGGTTCTTCCGGCGCCAATCCGTTTGCCTGCATCGCAGCAGGCATCGCCTGCCTCTGGGGACCGGCTCATGGCGGCGCGAACGAAGCGGCCCTCAACATGCTGCAGGAAATCGGCACGGTTGACCGCATTCCGGAATTCATCAGGAAAGCGAAAGACAAGAACGACCCCTTCCGTCTGATGGGTTTCGGTCACCGCGTCTACAAGAACTACGATCCGCGCGCCCGCGTGATGCAGCAGACCTGTCATGAGGTGCTGAAGGTTCTTGGCATCAAAGACGACCCGCTGCTCGACGTCGCTCTGGAACTCGAGAAGATCGCCCTCAACGACGAATATTTCGTCGAGAAGAAGCTCTATCCGAACATCGACTTTTATTCGGGCATCACGTTGAAGGCGATGGGTTTCCCGACGACCATGTTCACCGTTCTCTTCGCGCTCGCCCGCACCGTCGGATGGGTCGCGCAGTGGAACGAGATGATCGAGGACCCTGGCCAGCGCATTGGCCGTCCGCGCCAGCTCTATACGGGCGCAGGCCAGCGCGACTATGCCGATATCGGCAAGCGGAAGTAATATCCCGCATCGAACCGAAAGGGCGCTCCTGCGGGAGCGCCCTTTTTTCGTTTTGTCGTCAAAGAAGTTCAAGCACCGCCTGCGCGGCACGACGGCTCGGCGGTACGCCACCGACACCGATGCGCGCACGAAGTTCATCGAGATCGGCCAGCGCGCGGCGCCGCTCCGCCGTGTCGCTCATCAATGGGCGAAGCCCATCGAGCAGATCCGCGGCTGTGCACCGGCTTTGCAGATACTCGCGCACCGCAGGCCTGTCCAGAATAAGGTTCACAAGGACGACAGACGGTATCTTGAGTACGCTCAGGGCAAACCAGCCGACAATCGCTTCGGCCCGATAGGCGATCACCATCGGCACACGAGCAAGACCGAGTTCCAGCGCAACCGTTCCCGAGGCGGCCATTGCTGCGGTAGCCGCGCCGAATGCAGCCCGCTTTTCCGTCTCATCCCATACGATCAAAACGTCGACAGGCCATGAGGTGGCGGCTCGTTCGACCAGTTCGCGGACATGCGGAACTGTCGGCAGGACTACGCGCAAATTCGGAATATCGCGTGCCAGTTGCTTCACAACATCGCCGAAGATTCCGATCAGATGTTTAACCTCATTGAGGCGGCTTCCTGGCAGGACAAGAAGAAGGGGGTCGGCAGGCCCAATACCATGCACTTCGCGGAAGCGTGCGCCTGCTCCTGCCTCGGGTACCCGGTGGATAGCCGGATGGCCCACATAGACACAATCCACACCAGCCGATCGAAGGAACGCCGGCTCGAACGGCAGCAGCGCGAGAACGCGACGAATGTATTTCTTCATCGCCCTTGCGCGGCCCTGCCGCCATGCCCAGACGCTCGGAAGCACATAGTCCACGATTGGAATGGAAGGTGCGCGACGCGCGATCCGCTTTGCCACCATATGCGTGAATTCGGGGCTATCGATCACCACGACGATGTCCGGCTTCGCCTCCACGGCATGACGCACCGTTTGCCATATCCTGCGAAAGATGAGCGGCAAGCGAGGGATGATTTCCCGCGGCCCCATCACGGCGATGTCTGTCATCGGAAAGATCGAGGAGAGCCCCTCTCTTTCCATGTTTTCACCGCCCACTCCGGAGAAGACGAGCGGAAAAGGCGACATTTCCTTCAGGGCCGCCATGAGCTCGGCGCCCAACGTGTCGCCGGAGGTTTCGCCGGCAACAAGCATGATGTGCCGCGGCAGCCTGTCTTCGCCGGTGTTCACGGCGACGTCCGATCGATCCGCGCGCGGGTAAGCCCCACCACGAAGATGCCTTTCCGGTTGGCGGCCCGTGCGACCGCCTCGGCATCGGCGATCAATGCACCTCCTGCCTCGACAGCGATCCCCGCAAGCCCCGCCGCGGCAACGCGCTCCACCGTTTCGACGCCGATCGTCGGCAAGTCGACACGACGCTCCTGACCGGGTTTCGAAAGCTTCACCAGAACGCCTTCGCGCTTCCCATCCCGACCGCGGATGTCCTGCGGGAGCCTCGCAACACGCTTCAGCATCTCATCCGTGCCCTCTGCCGCCTCAAGCGCCAGGACGATACCGCGGCAGGCAATAGCCCCTTGCCCGATATCAAGAGCACCGATTGCGAGCGCGGCTGCAACAGCCCTGTCTATGTCGGCTTCATCCTGCGGTGACGGTGCATGGGAAGTCAAAACGCCTTCAGGCGCGAGCAGGCTTGCGGCAATTTCGTGGGCACCAACGATCCTGAATCCATGATCCTTCTCCAGGAAATCGGTCAGCCCGCGAAGAAGACCGTCGTCGCCTTCTCTCATCCATCCTGCCGCCCTCGGCAAGAGCTTTACGGCCGTTATGTCGAGGCCCAGCTTGCTCAAGTCAGGGCGCTTGATGCCTCCGATCAGCACCAGGTCTTCGCATCCCTCGCGCTTCAAGAGCCGCAGGAATTCGCCCATCGCGCCGATCCGCACCCAGGCGTGCGGGAAGGCTTCGATCGCCTTATCGGCCGCCCCTTCAATGCCGACGATGAACACATCGCGACCGGCGGCCATTGCCGCCCTGGCGATCGCCACGGGCAAAGGCCCGTTACCTGCGGCGATGCCCAGTTTGCGGAAATTCTTCCCTGCGCTGCTCATTCAATCCGGGATCACACCGCGCGGTCGAGCCGCGGCAGGCATATCGCCCGATCGGCTTCCGCACGAATGAAGTCCACGATCTCCATGACTTCCGGGCTGCCGGAAAACCTGTCCGCCGCCTCTGCAACTCGCTCCCTCAGCGTACCCTGCCCCGAGAACAGGAGATTGTAAGCTTCGCGCATGGCGTGCATCTGCTCTCGCGAGAAGCCTCGGCGACGGAGACCGACAAGGTTGAGCCCCATAAGATTCGCGCGGTTGCCGACGACCAGACCGTACGGAATTACATCGCTCTCCACCGCACTCATGCCGCCGATAAAGGCGTGCTTGCCGACGCGCCCAAACTGATGAAGCGCGGCGCCACCTCCGAAAATCACGTAATCGCCGATCTTGCAGTGGCCCGCGAGCAGAACGCTATTCGAAAAGACGACATGGTTGCCCACGATGGAGTCGTGACCGACATGCGAACTGGCGAGAAATGCACAATGATTTCCGACACGCGTCACCATGCCGCCCCCTTCGGTTCCGGGGTTCATGGTGACATGTTCGCGTATGAGATTGTCACTACCTATTTCAAGCGTGCTGGGCTCGCCCTTGTACTTCAGATCCTGCGGCGCATGTCCGATGGAAGCAAAAGGATATATCTGTGTGCGGGCACCGACGCTCGTACGCCCTTCCACGACGACATGCGAGTGGAGGACTACACCTTCATCCATGACGACATGTGGTCCGATCACGCAATAGGGACCGACTTTCACATCGGACGCCAGTTGTGCCTTCGGATCGACAGTTGCTGTTGGATGGATTTCCGTCATTTCTGAGTGGGGCCCGCGATCATCGCACCGAGATCGCATTCCGCGACGATCTTTCCGTCGACCCGTCCCTCGCCGTGATACTTCCAGACAGAGCCCCGGCTCTGCAGCTTCGTGACATGAACGTGAAGGACGTCGCCGGGAAGAACCGGTTTGCGAAAGCGAGCCCGGTCCACGGTCATGAAATAGACGAGCTGATTGCTTCCCGAGGTGCCGAGATGATTGATGACCAGCGCACCGGCGGTCTGCGCCATTGCTTCGACGATCAGAACTCCCGGCATCACCGGATGTCCGGGGAAGTGCCCCTGAAAGAAGGGCTCGTTGTTCGTCACATTCTTGATGCCAATAGCCGATTCGTCGCCCTTCATCTCGATGATGCGGTCGATCATCAACATCGGGTACCGATGAGGAAGGAGTTCCAGCACCCTGCTTATATCGGCATAGCCGAGCTTTTCCGACACCTCAGCCTCGCTCATTCCTTCTTCCTTCCAAGACCACCCGACCCGCCCTCATTCTTCGGAGCCGCCGGTTTGTTTCTTTCGACGTCCCAGTTTGCGCAGCTCAACGACCTCGCGCCGCCACTCCGCAATCGGCTTGGCGGGCACGCCTCCATATTGCTGCCCCGGCGGCACATCATGCACTACCGCCCCTCTGGCGGCGATCTGGGCACCGGTATTGATAGTCAGATGACCTGTCACGCCAACCTGCGCCGCCAATACGACGAAATCGCCCAGCTTGGCGCTTCCTGAAACACCTGTCTGCGCAACCACGATGCAGTGCCGGCCGATTTCGACGTTATGGCCGATCTGTACCAGATTATCGATCTTGGTGCCTTCGCCGATCACTGTATCGGGCCCTGCGCCCCGATCTATCGTGGAATTCGCACCGATCTCAACATCGTCCTGAACGATGACCCGGCCCAGTTGCGGCACTTTTTCGTGACGCGGCAACCCCATGGCAAAGCCAAAACCGTCCTGACCTATGCGGACGCCGGGATGCAGCATCACCCGATCGCCGATATGCGCGTGGCTTATCGTCGTATTGGGGCCGATAAAACAATTCTTCCCGATTGTGCAGCCTTTGGCGATGGAGGCATTTGCTCCAATCACCGTTTCCCGCCCAACCTCCGCACCCGCACCGATAACCGCGCCAGGCTCGACGGTAACGCCCTCACCTATTTTTGCCGTTGGGTGCACGGTCGCCGAGGGATGCACAATCCCCTTCTCGCCGAAGGTGTCTGCGCCCGATGTTTCCTCGGGATAGAACAATTGTGCGGCAAGCGCATAGGCCCGATAGGGCTGTTCCGAGAGCAACAATGCGACCCCGCTGGGCGCTCGTTCCGCGAAGCGGGGATGAACGATACAGGCCCCGGCGCCCGTCTTCTCGAAGGCGCCTGCATATTTCAGATTGTCCAGAAAACTGAGATCGCGCGGCCCTGCAGCATCGAGCGGAGCCACGCCGTCGAGCGTGGCTCCCTCGTTCGTGCCGGGTGCCAGGTTCGCCCCGATCCGCCGGGCTATTTCGCCCAGAGACAGAGGTTCCCTTGTCAAAAAAAAACGTTTGTCGGTCATGGCCGTCGCATCCAGGCGGCCACACGAAGGCGCGCCTTCCGGTTGGTTACTGGGAGGCCTTCTGTTCCGCCTGCAGCTCCTCGATCGACACGGGCTTGAGCTCGGTGGTCGACATGCGCTCATTGAGCCGCTTCAAGACCTCAGCGGAAATATCGAGGTCCGCACCGCCGGCGAGCACGACGGACTGATCGAAGAGAACGGTACCACCCTTCTCCTTCAGAACCTCGGCGAATATCGGACGAAGCGCGGCCTCCACTTTGCCGTTGGCCTGCTGCAAGCCAAGCTGAAGAGCCTGGCCCTTCTGCTGCATGGATTGTTGAAATTCGGCTTCACGCTTTTGCCAAGCTTGCACTTTCTTCTGCAGGTCTTCGGGAGAAAGAAGCGCGCGCTCATCGGCGATCTTCTTCGCATCGGCCTGCAGTCCGTCCTCCGTCTTCTTGCCCTCGGCCCTGAGCTTCTTTGCCTGTTCCTCGAACTGGCTGCGAATGTTCTGTCCGACCTTCGACTGAGCGAAAACAGCCTCTGTATTGACGATCAGAACGACTGCCGGACCGGCAGCGAACGCGGGTGCAGCCGCCGCAGACAGCATCGCAACCAACGCCAGGCCCAAAGCCACAGCGATACTCTTGAAACTCGACTTGTACTGCATTTCAGAACGTCCCTCTGATCTCTGGTTTTTCGCCGTCCCCCGAACGGCGATTTAGAACGATGTACCGGCACTGAACCGGAAGGCTTCCTTCTCGTCATACGGCTCGTCCAGCAGCACTTGCGCGAAATCCAGGCGAATGGGCCCAAAGGGCGACTGCCAGTAAAGGCTCAAGCCGACGGATGCACGTGGCGCGAAGTCGTCGACGATGCCGGGATAGAGCGTATTATCGTAGTCCGAAAGGCCGATATAACCGCCATCGGCAAAGACCGATGTCTTTATACCCAACGCATCCGGAAGACCGTTTGGAAAGGACAGTTCTCCTGTGCCGAAGATATATGCCGTGGCGCCGACCGCATCGCTGTTCGTCGACGTCAGATCGCGCGGACCGACACCGCCTCTTGCGAAGCCGCGAATTGTATTACCGCCCTTGAAAAAATGGTCGCTCAGCGGAACGTCATCACCGATACCATGGACGTACCCGCCATCGAGACGCCAGCTTGTGAGGAAATCATCAGACAACTGAAAGTAATACCGCGCGAAAATCTCGTTGGAGACATACCGCACCGTGCCGCCAAGGCCGGCAAAATTCTGGGTGAACAGGAAATCCCAGCCCCCTGTCGGCTCAACCGGATCGTTTCGATTGTCGTAGTAATAGTCGTACCCGACGATTGAACGATACTCGGTTCCTTCGGCATCTTTGATAATCGGAGAAACGCAAAAATTACCTGGTACGAGAGCGGGGTCGTTACACGAGAGATATCGGACGTTGAAAATTTCGTCGAGGCGGAACTGATACCTCGCGAGAAAGCGACTCTTTTCGGATAGCGGGAAGCCAAATCGAAAGCCAAAACCCTGAGACCGCGAGTCAAATGAGGACTCATTTTGAAAGTCGGTCTCGCTGCCGAACAAATCGATACCGCCAACAAGATCCCGGTCCAGGAAATACGGGTCAGTGTAGTGGAATTCGATCAACTGCCGGCGCGCCGAAATCGAGAGCGAGGTGCTGAGCTGCAGACCTCGGCCCAGGAAGTTTCGTTCCGAAAGCTGGATGCCGGCGACCGCGTTATCCAGCGTCGAGAAACCGGCGCTCAGCGACAACGAACCGGTGGACTGCTCCTGAACATCGACGCCGATGATTGTCTTGTCCGGCGCCGAACCCGGGCTTTGCGTAACGTCAACCTTGGCAAAATATTGCAGCGCACGGATATTTTTCTCCGACTTGTCGAGAAGCACCTTGTTGAACGCGTCTCCTTCCGACAGCGGGACCTGGCGGCGGATTACCTTGTCGAGGGTGCGCGAGTTACCCGTGATATTGATGCGCTCGACGTAAACGCGAGGCCCCTCGGCAATCTGAAACGTCAGGTCGATCACGCGTTCGTCCTGACGACGCTTGATGCGCGGACGAACTTCCGCAAACGCATAGCCTTGCGTACCCGCGGCAAATGTAAGCTTGTCGATGGTCTGGTCGATGAGACCGGCATCGTAAACGTCGCCAGTCACCGGCAGCAACAGCGTCTCAAGCTCTTCCCGGTTGAGCTTGTCGAGATCGGTCGCGACGGCAATTTCGCCGAAATGATAAATCTCTCCCTCGTCCACGGTGAAGGTAATGTGGAAGGCGGAGTCGTCTCGGCTCAGGTCCGCAACGGCGGATACGACGCGGAAGTCGGCATAACCCCGCTGGAGGTAGTAGCGGCGCAACAGCTCCCGGTCGAAGGTCAGGCGATCGGGGTCATAGCTGTCGGCCGACGACAGGAACTTCCACCACGCAGACTCGCCGGTCGAAATCACTTCGCGCAACGTGCCGTCGCTGAATTCCTTGTTGCCGATAAAGTTGATCGACGCGATCTTCGTCTTCGGTCCTTCGCTGATCTCGTAGACGAGGTCGACACGATTCTGCGGAAGCTGGATAACCTTTGGCTCGATCGACGCGGAAAACCGTCCGCCGCGACGATAGAGTTCGATCATGCGCGTTACGTCGGATTGAACTTTGGCGCGCGTGTAAATGACGCGCGGCTGCAGTTGCACTTCCTTCTGCAGATCCTCTTCCTTGATCGCGCTGTTCCCCTCAAAGGCAACGCGATTGATGATCGGGTTTTCCACCACCGACACGACGAGCTTCGTCCCTTCGAGACGCATCGTGATATCGGCAAAGAGTCCCGTGCCGAAGAGCTGCTTCAGGGATTGGTCCGCAAGCTCGGAGCTGTAGATTGAGCCGGGTTTGATAAGCGTATAGGACCGTACCGTGCCGTCCTCAATGCGTTGGTTGCCCGTTACCGTCACTTCGGTGACGATGAGCGCTTCTTCAGCGGCCTCGGCGTGGGTGGCAACGCCAAGACTGCCGATGCAGGCGACGGCAAGCCCCCAAGCAAGAACGAATGTCCGCGAAACCATTCCAATGCGCTTCGCAGCGGTCAAACAAGCGGCTAGGTGCCCCATTCCGTCCCCTAATCTCTCACGCCGCGCCGCCCTTTTACCCCGGGCGCGCGGACTGTCCGATGCCGTTACAGGGATTTCCTGCATCCAGCGATTAACTGAACAAACCACTCAGAAAAGCAAAGACCTGGAGGTGAACCAGATCGTTCCAGGTGGCGAAAACCATCAACATCATCACCAGCGCAAGGCCGATCCTGAAACCGTATTCCTGCGCCTGCTCGCCCAGCGGACGGCCCCGGACTGCTTCAACCGCATAATACAGCAGATGTCCGCCATCAAGCATCGGCACCGGGAAAAGGTTCAGGAGCCCGATGCTCACCGACAACATCGCGACCATGCTGATCAACGCCGCGAATCCGATCGTTGCGACCTGCCCGGACACCTGCGCTATGCGCAGGGGGCCGCCTAACTGATCGGCGTCCTGGGTGCCTGCAAAGATGCCCCCTATGTAATTCAACGTCCGTTCGGTAACGAACCAGGTCTCCTTTACGCCGAGCCACACGGCCGTGAAAGGATCGCTGCGAACAACCTCGACGTTCGCGCTGTCGACCTGCCGCACGATGCCCAGCATCGGAATCTTGTGAACGTTGCCGAAGCGGTCAGTGACTTCCTGAATTCTCGGTGTCGCATGCAGCGTGACGTGCTCGCCGTTTCGCACCACCTCGAAGACGAGTTCCTTGTTTCCGCTCGTCGAGACGAAGCGCTGCATGTCCTCGAAGCTCGATATCTGCGATCCGTCGATTGCGACGATGTGGTCACCCGGAGCGAAGCCTGCCTCTGCCGCTGCCCCCTCCGGATTGACCTCATCCACCACCGCGGTGGCGACCGTTCGCCCAACGAAAGTGAATATCCCGGCGAAAATGAGAATGGCGAGAAGGAAGTTCGCAACCGGTCCCGCGGCGACAACGGCCGCCCGCTGCGGGAGCGGTTTGAAGTAGAAGAGACCCGCCCGCTCGTCGGCCGGTATATGCGCCAGACGTTCCCGATCCGGCACGCTCGCGGCGTTTTCGTCGCCGGCGAACTTCACGTATCCGCCCAGAGGTATCCAGCTGAGCTTCCAGCGCGTGCCGTGCTTGTCGTTCCAGCCGAAAACTTCCCTGCCAAATCCAACGGAGAAGACGTCGACCTTCACACCGCACAGGCGCGCGACGGTGAAATGGCCGAGTTCGTGAAAGAAAACCACGACGGTCAACACAAACAGAAAGGGAATGAGGTAGCCCCAGAGCGATTCTCCAAAGCCGCCAATACCCGCTAGAAAATCCATCGCATTCAAGCTGCTATCCCACACATAAAGCGCACCGCGGCCCCATGGACCCCGGTCCCCTTCCCCGTCGCACAGCACGTCCCGGCCAACCCCGTTGCCTGGGTGCTTTCGGTGTGCAGCCTACGTCACCGCAGGTGATTTTGCACCCATTCCTCTGCTCGAATCCGCGCAATTCGGTCGATTTCGTAAACCTCTTCAAGGTCGGCAGGAATGTCTCCTCCACCGACTCCGTCCTCCAGAACCGATTGCGATACCGCAACGATATCGAGGAACCCTATCTTTCCAGCCAGAAAAGCCGCGACAGCAACCTCATTGGCGGCATTCAGCGCGGTCGGCGCCCCTGAGCCAGCGCACAGGGCTTCGCGGGCAACGGTAAGCGCAGGAAATCTTTTGGTATCAGGGCGTTGGAAGGTTAACTGGGCAATCTGGGCAAGGTCCAGCCGGATGGCAGGCGTCGCCATTCTTTCGGGCCATGCGAGAGTATAGGCGATTGGCGTGCGCATATCCGGTGAGCCAAGTTGGGCGAGTACCGACCCATCGACATATGCGACCATGCTGTGGACGATCGATTCCGGGTGAATGATGACATCGAGCCGCCCTTCACCGACCGGAAAGAGGTAGTGAGCCTCGATGAGTTCGAGCCCCTTGTTCATCAAGGTGGCGGAATCGACCGATATCTTTGCTCCCATCTCCCAGCGCGGGTGCGCGACGGCCTGGGCTGGCGTTGCGCGTGCCATCTCCTCCCGGGTCCAGGTTCGGAAAGGTCCGCCCGAGGCGGTGAGGGTGATCCTGTCCACGGCATTGAGCCGGTCCTGGTCGAGAACCTGAAATATGGCGTTGTGCTCGGAGTCCACGGGCAGCAGCGTTGCGCCCGCCTGTTCCACCTCGGCAAGAAAAAGCGAACCGGCCGAAACGAGGCATTCCTTGTTCGCCAGGGCTACGCAGGCGCCGCGGCGAACGGCGGCCAGTGTTGGCGCGAGACCTGCCGCGCCAACGATCCCCGCCATCACCCAGTCGGAAGACCTTCTCGCCGCTTCCACCACAGCGTCTGCTCCTGCCGCAACCTCGGTTCCACTGCCGGCGAGTTCGGCTTTCAGCGCCGCGTATTGGCTTTCGTCGGCAATAACGGCAAGGCCCGGCTTGAGCCGCCGCGCCTGTTCCGCAAGGCTCGCAACATTCCGGTGCGCGGTGAGCGCGACAACGTCGAACCTGTCGCTGTTGCGAGCAATCAGATCGAGGGTCGAACAGCCGATGGACCCTGTCGAGCCCAGCACAGTCACCCTTTTTACGCCGTCAAACGGCATGGCGACTCCAGCTTCATCCTTCGTTATTTCGAGCGTCACGGCCAAATCAGAACTCCCGCCGCCGGGTTCCCGGCGTTGTGAACGAGACTGAGCAGCGCGGCTCCCAGAACCACCGCGATCAGCCCGTCGACGCGATCCAGTATCCCGCCATGCCCGGGAATTAGCGTACCCGAATCCTTCATCCCCGCACGGCGTTTCATTGCCGATTCCGCGAAGTCGCCTGCCTGTTCGAGAACCGTGAGGCCGAGCGCCACAATGGCGAGAATGACGGCGCTCCCCTCATCCAGCCAGATAGAAAAAACGAGAGAGAGGGCAACCGCACCGGCCATCCCGCCGATGAGGCCTGCCCAGGTCTTTTTCGGCGAGATGCGGGGCGCGAGTTTCGGGCCGCCAATGAGGCGGCCGGCAAAATAAGCGCAGATGTCGATCGCCCAGACCATCGTGAGCAACCACAGAACGGCAACGAGGCCGTAGCCTTCGTCCCGGCGCAGCCAGATCAGCGCAATGAGCGGCAGAACGACATAAGGATAGGCAATGAGGGCCGGCAAGAGCCGTTCCGCTCTCCAGCTCCGCGCCGCCAGCGAAAAGGCAAGACCCGCAGCACCCACAGCAAGAGCTGCGTCTGGAAGCCCCGTCGTCGCAAGGACGATTGCCAGGATGGCGGTTGCCGCCAGGGGCATTGCCGCGCCGATGCCTCCCCCCGCGAAGAGGAGGCGCACCGTTTCGACGGACATGAGTATGGCGGCAGCCGCCAGAAGCAGGGCAAACGCCCAATCGCCGAGCCACACCGCCCCCAGAGCAAGGGGGGCCAGAACAAGCGCCGAAAGCACACGCAACTTGAGGTCGCCCGCGCGGGTCGAGGAACCAGTGTCTATTTCGCCTGAAGTTTCCGTCATCCCTCAGACCTCAGTTGCTGGCCGGCCACCGAAGCGGCGGTCGCGCCGCTGATACTCGGAGATCGCCTCCCGCAACCTGTCCGGGGTGAAATCCGGCCAGAGTGCGTCCGAAAAAACAAGTTCGGAATACGCGCTCTGCCAGATGAGAAAATTCGACAGGCGTTTCTCGCCACTCGTGCGGATGATGAGATCGGGGTCGGGAACGCCAGCCGTATCCAGAAAGCGCGCGACTGTTTCCGGGGTAATTGCTTCCGGTTCCAGCCGTCCCTCCTTAACTTCATGCGCGATCCGGCGAACCGCCGAGGCAATCTCGTTCTGGCCGCCGTAGTTGAACGCGATGATGAGATGAAGCCGGGTGTTGTTGGCCGTTAGCGCTTCGGCCTCTTCGATGAGAGCGACAATGTCCGCCTCGAGATGATGCCGGTCGCCGATAATCCGAATACACACGCCGTTCTGATGTAGTTCAGCCAGATCGCGGCGAATATAGAGCCGCAGAAGGCCCATGAGGTCATTTACTTCTTCGACCGGCCGCTTCCAGTTTTCCGAGCTGAAGCCATAAAGCGTCAGGCACTCAATACCGAGCTCGCCTGCGGCGCGGACGATACCGCGGACCGCTTCCACCCCCTGACGATGCCCCGCAGCCCGCGGCAAATGCCGCTTGGCTGCCCAGCGTCCGTTGCCATCCATGATAATGGCGACATGCCGGGGAGGCCGACCCAGCGCAGCGTCGCTCATTGTCTGGCCGGAGGAGAGGGTCATTGTCCTGTGTGTTCTTTCCTGTAATGCAGATCGCCAAGGCAGCTACCCGCCCAGCTTACACCTGCATGATTTCCGCTTCCTTATGGGCAAGCGCCGCGTCGATCTCGCCAATGATCTTGTCAGTCAGTTTCTGGACCTTTTCGCCCCAGATTTTGTGCTCGTCTTGACTCATGTGTGCGTCTTTTTCGAGGCGCTTCAGCTCGTCCATGGCATCGCGTCGAACATTTCGGACCGCAATGCGAGCCTGCTCAGTGTATTTCGAGGCGATCTTGGTGAGTTCCGTGCGCCGCTCCTGGTTGAGCTCGGGTATCGGCAGGCGGATCAACATGCCGTCGACATTCGGATTGAGGCCGAGGCCGGAATTCCGGATGGCCTTTTCGACCGCCGAGACCATACCCTTGTCCCAGACCTGAACTGTAAGCATACGGGGTTCCGGTACACCGACCGTGCCGACCTGGTTGATCGGCATGGTTTGACCATAAGCCTCCACGACGAGCGGATCGAGCAGACTGGCCGATGCACGCCCGGTTCGCAGGCCCGCGAATTCCTGCTTCAGCGATTGCAGCGCGCCGCGCATCCGGCGTTCGGTGTCGTCGATGTCGAAACTGTCGTCTGCCATTTTCTATCCTTCTTTCTCGTAGGGCTCAGGCGGCGTCCGAGATAACCGTGCAGCGCCCGGCTCCGGTCAAGACATCGGCGAAGCCGCCCGGCTCGTCGATCGAATAAACAATGATCGGAATCCTGTTCTCACGCGCCAGCGCAATGGCAGAAGCATCCATCACCTTCAAGTCGCGCGACAGCACATCCATATAGGTCAGCCGATCGTAGCGCTCTGCGTTGGCAACCTTGTGAGGGTCGGCGGAATAAACACCGTCGACCTGTGTTCCCTTCAGCAGGGCATCGCATCCCATTTCGACGGCGCGCAGCGCGGCTGCCGTGTCCGTCGTGAAAAAGGGATTACCCGTGCCCGCCGCAAAAATAACGACGCGGCCTTTCTCCATGTGGCGGACCGCCCGGCGCCGGATATAGGGCTCGCAGACAGTCATCATGGGGATCGCCGATTGCACGCGCGTCGGCACGCCAACGGCCTCGAGCGCCGTTTGCATCGCGAGGGCATTCATTACCGTGGCCAGCATGCCCATATAGTCGGCGCCGGCCCGCTCCATGCCTTTCGCAGCGCCTGACAGACCCCGGAAGATGTTGCCGCCGCCGATGACAAGACAAACCTGAACGCCTGCTTCAATCGCCTGCTTTATGTCCCGGGCGATGCGGTCGACGGTGTCGATATCGATGCCGTACTGGCCCGACCCCATCAGAGCTTCGCCCGAGACCTTCAGAAGTACGCGGGCATAGAGCGGTTTTTGCGGCATGGCTTGCTTCCGTGGCGGCTGGCCCAGAGCCGTTTCGCATGGGCATGTGATCCGGGCGAATCCCGGCGGGTCCCTGAGACAATAACGCCCCCGACGCCATCTGGCGAAGGGGGCGTCAATTCAACGCAAGAAGCTGCGTCAGCCGCGCGCGGCGGCCACTTCCGCGGCGAAGTCCGACTCTTCCCTCTCGATGCCCTCGCCGAGCGCGAAGCGAACGAACCCGATCACGTTCACCGGGGCGCCAATTGCGGCCTCAGCAGCCTTCACGGCCTTTTCGACCGTCTCGTCGGGGTTGACGACGAAGGCCTGCGAGAGCAGGACGACCTCCTCATAGAACTTGCGGATACGGCCTTCGACCATCTTCTCGATGATGTTGTCGGGGCGGCCGGATTCCTTCGCTTCGGCGATGAGCACATTGCGCTCGCGTTCGACGACGGCCGGGTCCAGGTCCTCCTTGCGCGTGGAAAGGGGATTGGTCGCGGCGATATGCATCGCGATCTGGCGGCCGAGTTCCAGGAGCTTCGCCTTGTCACCGCTCGACTCGAGACCGACGAGCACGCCGATCTTGCCGAGACCGGGCGCCGCCTGATTATGCACATAGGCAGCAACGGCGCCTTCCGAGACCGAGATGTAACCGGCACGGCGCACGTTCATGTTCTCGCCGATGGTGCCGACCATCTCCGTCACGTAGTCCTTTACGGACTTCGAGGCGCCGGGATAGTTCGTGGCAACGAGCTTGTCGAAATCGCCTTCGTTCGCGAGCGCGACGAACGCAATGTCCGCCACCATTTTCTGGAACTGTTCGTTGCGCGCGACGAAGTCGGTTTCGGAGTTCACTTCAACCACCGCGCCGGCATTGCCGTTCGCGACGACGCCAATGAGCCCCTCGGCGGCCACGCGGCCTGCCTTTTTCGCCGCTTTGGCGAGGCCTTTGGTGCGGAGCCAGTCGATAGCGGCTTCCATGTCGCCGCCGGTCTCGTTCAGCGCGGACTTGCAATCCATCATGCCTGCGCCGGTTTTCTCGCGCAGTTCCTTCACCATGCTCGCGGTGATGTCAGCCATTGTATCCTCGATTGTCTTTCGCCCCGGCAGGCCGGGAACTTCAAAGCCTGATAGGGCCCGGCCGGAGCCGGGCCCGATGAGATAAGGCGATTACTGGGCTTCCGCTGCGGCAGGAACTTCTTCCGCCACGGGTTCGGCCTGAGCGCCGACGTCGACGCCCGATGCGAACTGGCTCTGCGAGATGCCGTCGATGACGGCGCGCGAGACCAGGTCGCAATAAAGGGTGATGGCGCGAGCCGCGTCGTCATTGCCCGGAACCGGATAGGCGATGCCGTCCGGGTTCGAATTGGAATCGAGAATGGCGACGACGGGGATGCCGAGTTTACGGGCTTCCTGGATCGCGATCTCTTCCTTGTTCGTGTCGATCACGAAGATCAGGTCGGGAAGACCGCCCATGTCCTTGATGCCGCCGATGGCCCGGTCGAGCTTGTCGCGCTCGCGGGTCAGGTTCAGAACTTCCTTTTTGGTCAAGCCCTTAGCTTCACCGGCCAGCATCTCGTCGAGCTGACGGAGGCGACGGATCGAGTTCGAAATCGTCTTCCAGTTGGTCAGCATGCCACCGAGCCAGCGGTGGTTGATGTAGTACTGG
>PHEF01000088.1:0-7263 GCA_002842875.1 Alphaproteobacteria bacterium HGW-Alphaproteobacteria-3
TAGTCGTTCGGGTACCAGTTGACGCCGGCGGCATAGTTGTCTTCCTCGCCGCCGAGCACGGCGCCATCGTTGAGATTGATGGTGCTGTAGCGCGCGGCGATTTCCCATGCGCCCGCTCCGCCGCTTTCCAGCGAGAAGGGGTTGGCCGGCTTCACGCGCGAGAAGATGCCGTTCTTGTAGTTCCTGCTCTCGCCCGTGAGCGCGTAGGAAAGCGTCACGTAGCCGCCGTCGAAGTCGGCATTGGCAAGACCGCCCGACCTGTCGACCGAGGCGACGAGATATTCGGCCTGGGCATAAAGAGGGCCATAAATGCCCGCCAGTTCGAGACCTCCGGAAGAATACGATTCCGCCGAAAGGTTGCCCGTGTCGACGAGGCGGTTCGCGTCCGTGGTCGAGACTTCGGGGCCGGAGCGGAAGCGCACGTTGCCGTTGCCGCCCGTGTCGCGCCAGTAGCCCGACGCACCGAGGTGCAGAACCGCCGTCTTCTCGTTCACCGGCGCGAAGGTCACGCGCGCGGCGGGCCCCCAGCTTTCGTCGTTTCCGGAGAAGCCCGTTTGCGCGAAGTTGGCGCCGAAGACGCCCCCCGTCAGCGTGTAGTTCTTGCCTGCGTAGGATATGGAGGCGCCGGGCTTGTAGTCGCCGCCCGCCGTCACACGATGATTGAAGGCTTCAACCGCCAGCGGACGCTCCGTGAGCAGAAGATCGGGCGAACTTGTCAGCTGCGAAAGCGAATTCGGCGTCTTGTGCTGGCCGAGCGTGATTTTCGTGTTCTTGATACCCGAATAGGCGATGAAGGCATCCTTCACGTCAATCTCGTTGCCGCCCGTATCCGTCGAAGCGTCGGCGAAGTCGGCTTCGAGCCGGTACTGCCAGTCGGTGAAGACCTTGCCTTCGACGCCGAGGCGCGCGCGGCGCAACTCCGTGCCGCTATTGTAGTCGATGGGGCCGGACTTGTTGTCGTAGAAGGCGGCGTCCGCCTCGATGCGACCGCGTACCTTGAAGGACCAGCTCTTGTCTGCCGCCTCGATGGAGGGGCCGCCCTTGAAGATGACCGGGAGTTCCGCTGCGGGCTTCGCCGCCGCTGCTGCCTGGTCCTGCTTCACGGCGTCGAGTTCGCGCTGGAGCTCAATGATCGTCGCCTCAAGCTTCTGGACGCGTGTCTCGACCGGTTGCCCGGCAAGGGCCGGCCCGGTCAGCACGGCGCCCGCAAGCGCCGTGCTGAGGAAAAGGGCTGTCTTGTTAAAGGTCTTGGGTGTTTTGAATTTTTCGTTACGCATTTGGGTCGCCCCCGAAATTTGCAGGTGATGAAAAAAAGAAGCGTGTTATTTCGGCTTGTAGATCTGGTCGAAGATGCCGCCATCGCCGAAAAATTCAGGCTGCGCCTTCTTCCAGCCGCCGAAATCGTCGACGGTCACGAGGTCGAGCTTCGGAAAACGCTTGAGGCTCTCCTCTTCCACGAGTTCGGGATTCGCCGGACGATAGAAATGCTTTGCGGCGAGTTTCTGCCCAACTTCCGTGTAAAGATATTCGAGGTAGGCGGTCGCGACTTTTGTCGTTCCGCGGCGTTCCGTGTTGCCGGCAACGACGGCGACGGGAGGTTCGGCCTTGATGGAGATGGACGGCACGACGATTTCGAATTTGTCCGGGCCCAGTTCCGCGAGTGCGAGGAAAGCCTCGTTCTCCCAGGCAAGAAGCACGTCGCCGATGCCGCGCTGGACGAAAGTCGTGGTCGATCCGCGCGCACCCGTATCGAGCACCGGCACGTGACGGTAGAGATCGGAGACGAACGCACTCGCCTTCGCTTCGTCGCCATCATACTTCTTCAGCGCCCAGCCCCATGCGGCGAGGAAGTTCCAGCGGGCGCCGCCCGAGGTCTTCGGGTTCGGGGTAATGACTTCCACGCCGTCCTTGACGAGATCGCCCCAGTCGCTCAAGCCCTTCGGGTTGCCCTTGCGGACGAGGAAGACGATGGTGGAGGTGTAGGGCGCGCTCGAATGCGGCAGCTTCGAGCGCCAGTCGGCGGGAAGTTTCCCCGAGGCTTCGGCGATCGCGTCGATGTCCGCTTCAAGGGCGAGGGTGACGACGTCGGCTTCCAGCCCGTCGATCACTGCGCGGGCTTGCTTGCCCGAGCCGCCATGCGACTGCTCGATGGAAATCGTCTCGCCGGTTTCCGCCTTCCAGTGCTCGGCAAAGGCTGCGTTGAACTCCTTGTAGAGCTCGCGCGTCGGGTCGTAGGAGACGTTGAGGAGCTTCGTTTCCGCCCGGACCTCGAAGGTCATGGCGAGGAGAAGGGTCAGGGCGGTAAGAAGCAAGGCGGACCGCCGGGTCAGGTCGCTGAATGTCATGATTGTCTCCAATACCTTTTGTCGATCAAATTAGTAGTGTTTAAGTGCAAAATTTTTTCAGCCTAGGCGCCGATTGCCGCTCTCGCTTCGTGAGCACCGGCACCCAGTGCATCGGCGATGGTGGTCCCGTCGAGGATCGCCGCCGCCGCATCGCGTACCTCCCGCATCGTCCGGCGGACGGCGCAGGATTTTTCGTCCCGGCAGTCGGCGCAGCGCCGGTAGCCGGTCAGGCTCGCACAGGGAATAGGCGCCAATGGCCCATCCATGATGCGAATGATCTGGCCGAAAGTAATTGCATCGGCCGGCTTCGCTAGCGCATAACCGCCGAACTTGCCGCGCTGGCTGCGGACAAGGCCGTGCTTCCGGAGATCGAGCAGGATCAGCTCGAGAAACTTCCGGGGCACATTCTGCCGCTCCGCTATGTCGGCTGCCTGAAGCAAGTTGCCTTCCTCCTGGGTTGCCAGTGCGATCATGGCTTTCAGCGCGTATTTGGCTTTTTGCGATAACATTTGTCTATCTGTTAAGTAGGGTATGATCGGGGCGATGTCTCGTCAACATCTATTTTCACGCGTGTTTTCGAATTTCGAATTTTATAACATAAAAATATCGTGTTATTGTTCCGGGTGCCGATGGCAACAGAAAGATTAAGCCGGATTCGCGCGAAGATAGGAAGCAGCCGTCATCCGGCTCACATGGCGCTTCCGCTCGAAGAGTGGCATTTTGGGTTTCGCGAATCGGAGCCAGAAGGGCGACAGGAAGAGCCTCATGAAGATCGGTGACGGCAAGCCGGCAGGCGGTGTTTCCCCGCTCTCCTCGCGCGAACGCGCGAAGGCGCGGGATGGCGGCGCTTCGTCGGGGCCCGCGCCGGTCAGCGACAGCGCCAGCATCATGGGCATTCCCGAAGCCGAACTCACGCCGCGCGTGCGCGATGCGCTGATGGCGCTCATGGGCGAAGTGGACAGTCTTCACCGCGAGGTCTCGGGCCTGCGCGAGCGGCTGCGCGAGAGCGAGCAGCTTGCCGACCGCGATCCCCTGATCCCGGTGCTCAACCGCCGCGCCTTCGTGCGCGAACTCAGCCGCGTCATCGCCTATGGCCGCCGCTACGGCGATCCGGCAAGTCTCGTCTATTTCGATATCGACAATTTCAAGCAGGTGAACGACGCGCATGGCCATGCGGCGGGCGATGCCGCGCTGCATCACCTTGCCAAGCTCGTGCTCGGCCATGTGCGCGAGACCGACATTGTGGGCCGGCTCGGCGGCGACGAGCTTGGGCTCATTCTCTCCCGCACCGACGAGGCGACGGCGAAGTCGAAGGCATTGTCGCTCTCCGATCGCGTCGCCAGCCAGCCGCTCCGTTACGGCGGCCACGAAATCAGGCTCTCCATCTCGGTGGGTGCGGCCGCCTTCACGGGCGAGGACGGGCCGGACGAGGCGCTCGCCCGCGCCGACCGCGCCATGTACGAGGCCAAACGCAAGGGCGAGTGAGATCAGGCAATGATGTCCGGCAGCAGGATGTCGTCGATTTCCTGGATGCGGTCGCGGAGCTGCAGCTTCTTTTTCTTCAGCCGCTTGATCTGGAGATGGTCCGGCAGGGGCAGCGCCTCGAGCGCGTAAATCGCGTCGTCGAGGTCGCGATGCTCTTCCTTGAGCCCCGCGAGCGTTTGCCGAAGCTCCTGTTCTTCCTGTTCGGTCATCTTGTGTCCGGTAAGGCGGGGCGCCGCCGGCCCCGAGGCAAAGGTTTTAACGCGGCGGCGGCGCGACCGGCAAGCGGGAAGCGTTCAGGCTTCCGGTTTGCCGCCGGGGCGCTTTCCGGCGCCGGAGGGTTTGACCGGGCTGCGGCGGCCGTCCTTCAAGTCCTCGCCCCAACGCTTCGTGGGGCCGAGGTCGAGGTCGAAGAGGTCGAGCGCGCGCGCCGCCGTCTGCGTCACGAGTTCGTCGACGCTGGCGGGCTTCGTATAGAGGCCGGGCACGGGCGGGGCGATGACCGCGCCCATTTCGGAAAGCTGCGTCATTGTGCGCAGATGGCCCGTGTGAAGCGGCGTCTCGCGCACCATCAGCACGAGGCGGCGGCGCTCCTTCAGCACCACATCGGCCGCCCGCGTCAGCAGCGAGGCGGTCACGCCCGTCGCGATTTCCGACATGGTGCGGATGGAGCAGGGCGCGACGATCATGCCCATCGTCTTGAAGGAGCCGCTTGCGATCCCCGCGCCGATGTCGTCCACCCGGTAGCGCGTATGGGCAAGCTTCTCGACATCCTTCGCCTTCAGCCCCGTCTCGTAGCCGAGCGTCATCTCGGCCGCCCTGGTGATCACGAGATGCGTCTCGACGCCCGCTTCCTTCAGGAGCTCCAGTACGCGCACGCCATAGGCGACGCCCGACGCGCCGGAGATTCCGACGATCAGGCGGGGCGCGGTCCCGCCGCGGGACTTCCGGAAACTGTTGCCGGGGGTTCTGGTCATAATGCCAAAGACTTACACGGAACTGGCGATTTTTGCGAGAGGACGTTCGACACGGACCCGAAAAGGAGTCACAATTTTGTCGTCTCTGGCTTAACGAAAGGACGGAATGAGATGGCTTTGGAGTCTCACATTGCCGAGCTTCGTGATCGACATAAGGCTCTTGAACAGGAGATCGACCACCAGACGCATCACCCCAGCAGCGACGATCTTCGCATCGCTGAACTCAAGAAACAGAAACTGAGGTTGAAGGAGGAAATCGAAAAGCTTTCCTCTCGCGCCGCCTGAAAGCGGCGACACCGAAACAGGAGTTTCAGCGCCGGGCCCCAAGCCCGGCGTTTCGCATGTGGGGTGCTGCGGTGGCAGAAGCTGAATGGTTGATGCTTTAAACCAACCTGTCATTGCCGGGCCCTCCTTTGAACTCTAAGAAGGCCGGCAATCCAGTAGGCGCGGAACGCGCCGTCAATCTTCGCAACGACTCTTCTTGGGCTTTGTCAGGCCTTTCGATTTGCCGCCCTGGACCCCCGGGTCAAGCCCGGGGGTGACGTACTTATATATTTTGCCTCTGCGGTTCTGCGTGCAAACCCGTCCTCTAAAGCCCCTCCGCCTGCTCCCGCAGCTTGAATTTCTGCACCTTGCCCGTCGAGGTCTTCGGCAGCTCCGTGAACACCACCGTCTTCGGGCATTTGAAATGCGCCAGGTGTTCGCGGCACCAGGCAATCACGTCCTTTTCGCTCAGGCTCGCGCCTGTGCGGAGCGTGATGAAGGCGCAAGGCGTCTCGCCCCATTTCTCGTCCGGCCGGGCCACCACCGCCGCCTCGATGATGTCGGGATGCTTGTAGAGCACGTCCTCGACTTCGAGCGAAGAGATGTTCTCGCCGCCGGAAATGATGATGTCCTTGGAACGATCCTTGAGCTGAATATAATTGTCCGGATGCCAGACGCCGAGATCGCCGGAGTGGAACCAGCCGCCGGCAAAGGCTTCCGCGCTCGCCTTCGGGTTTTTCAGGTATCCCTTCATCACCACATTGCCGCGAAACATCACCTCGCCCATGGTCTCGCCGTCGCGCGGCACTTCTTCCATGGTCTCCGGGTCGCGCACGGAAATCCCTTCCAGCACGGGATAGTTCACGCCTTGGCGCGCCTTCACCTGCGCCCGCGCGTTCACCTCCAGTTCGTCCCACTCATCGTGCCAGGCGTTCACCACGGCGGGGCCATAGGTCTCGGTGAGCCCGTAGACATGGATCACGTTGAAGCCCTCCGCTTCGAGCTTGCGGATCGTCGCGGCGGGCGGCGGCGCGGCGGCGGCAAAGTAGGAGACCTCATGCGGCAGCGGTTTCTTCTCTTCCGCCGTCGCATTGATCAGAAAGCTCATCACGGTCGGCGCGCCCGCCATATGCGTCACGCCATGTTCCGCGATGGCGCTGAAGATGTTCGCCGCCGTGACGCGGCGCAGGCAGACATGCGTGCCCGCGACGACGCTCATCGACCAGGTGAAACACCAGCCGTTGCAATGGAACATCGGCACCGTCCAGAGATAGACGGATTTCCCCGTCATCCCCGCCGTCACGATATTCCCCATCGCCAGCAGATAGGCGCCGCGATGATGGAAGACGACGCCTTTCGGGTTGCCGGTCGTGCCCGACGTGTAGTTGAGGCTGATCGCCTGCCACTCGTCGGCGGGCAGCGACCAGTCGAATTTCGGATCGCCCTTCGCAAGGAAATCCTCATATTCCGCCTCGCCGATCCTGTCGCCCGGCCCGTCATATTCCGGATCGTCGATGTCGATGACGAAGGGCATCGCCTTGGCCTTTGCCAGTGCCTCCTTGCCGAGCGCGGAGAATTCGCGGTCCACGAACAAGGCCTTCGCCTCGCCATGATCCAGCATGAAGCCGATGATCGCGCCGTCGAGGCGGATATTCATCGTGTTCAGCACCGCGCCGATCATCGGCACGGCATAGTGGAGCTCCAGCATCGCCGGAATATTCGGCGCGATCACCGCCACCGTGTCGCCGAGCCCGATGCCCCGCTCCGACAGCGCCGAGGCGAGCTGCCGGCAGCGCGCATAGAACGCCGCATAGTCGCGCCGGATGCCGCCATGCACCACCGCCAGCTTCCCCGGATAAACCTCCGCCGCCCGCTTCAGGAAACTCATCGGCGATAGCGGCTGATGGTTCGCCGCGTTCCGGTCGAGATCGGTTTCATAGGGGTTCGTCGTCATGGAATGTCTCTCGCGGGAAGGGGAGGGGATGTTTGACCGACGTTACTAAGGGGGTGGGGAGGCGGCAAGCGTCCACCGCACCCGACTTCGCCGGCTCGTGGCAATAGGGCGATAAAAATACAGTGTCATCCCGGGGCTTGTCCCCGGCAACTGTGTTGATGTGTCAGGGCTGGAAGGCGGTTCGGTCTCTGAGGATTGCGTTTGCGGTGACGAGGATGCGTCTTGCGATTGCGATGAGCGC
>PHEF01000088.1:7340-7929 GCA_002842875.1 Alphaproteobacteria bacterium HGW-Alphaproteobacteria-3
CCTTGTAGATGCGGGCGAATCGATGCTTCGAGCGGACGGCGGTGATGGCGGCCATGTAGAGGGCTTCGCGGATGCGTCGCCTTCCGCCCTTGATGACGCGCTTTCCGCGGAACTGTCCGCTGTCGACGTTGAAGGGCGCGAGCCCTGCAAGAGCTGCGATGGTCTTTGGCGAGCGGGTGCCAAGTTCAGGCATGAGGGCCATGAGCGTTGCGGCGGCGACGGGTCCGATGCCGGGTACGGAGCGCAGCAGGTTCTGTTCTTCTGTCAGAAGAACGGCGGAGGCGATCAGGTCGCGGGTTTGCCGTTCGATCTCGACGATGCGGGTGGAGAGCCATGCGATATGAGCCTCTACATCTTCGACCATGACGGGATCGTCGATAGCGGCGAGACGGGTGCGTTCCTGCTTGCGCATGGCGACGAGCTGGTCGCGGCGCTTGTGCAGCCTGGCGAGCGCTTCGCGTTCGGGCGCGGGTGCGGGCTCGCAGGCGGGACGGAGTGCGCGGGCCATGTCGGCGAGCATGGCGGCATCGATGCTATCGGTCTTGGCGAGCCGTCCGGTGGCGCGGGCGAAGTCGCGGGCGCGGGCCGG
>PHEF01000089.1 GCA_002842875.1 Alphaproteobacteria bacterium HGW-Alphaproteobacteria-3
CGCCACGTTCCTCGCTGTCGAGGTGCTTGTATCGTCTGTCCATCGCAACATCCTATGCCCCGCGGGCGGTGGGTGTTGCACTTGATGTTTGAGTCTAAGCACTTGCAGCACGTCACCGAACTGAGTGAGACCAGTTGCCGCTGGACCGCGATTTCTGAATGGCTACACTACGAACCACGCTCGAATGTGCCACTGAAAAGTTGCCGCTGGACCGCGATTTCTGAATGGCTACACTGCAGTCTGTCCATTTGTGTTCCCTCTAAAAGTTGCCGCTGGACCGCGATTTCTGAATGGCTACACTACGGGGACACATCGTGGGTTGTTCCCGGAAGTTGCCGCTGGACCGCGATTTCTGAATGGCTACACTTCGATCCTTGACGTCTCGTTCGACAGCGCAGTTGCCGCTGGACCGCGATTTCTGAATGGCTACACTCGACCCGTAAGGTCATTGATCCGACTGGCAGTTGCCGCTGGACCGCGATTTCTGAATGGCTACACTGCCGAGCGTTTTAATGTCGGCGCCCTGGTAGTTGCCGCTGGACCGCGATTTCTGAATGGCTACACTCGGTCCCCGGTCGCTATCCCCGCGCCGCAAGTTGCCGCTGGACCGCGATTTCTGAATGGCTACACTGATCGCTGAAGGGCGGGCACGCCCGGCGAAGTTGCCGCTGGACCGCGATTTCTGAATGGCTACACTCCTCGCGCATCAAGCCGCCATAGCCCGCGAGTTGCCGCTGGACCGCGATTTCTGAATGGCTACACTGCGTGACAGGCACGATGTCTTTGGCAGGCCCGTTGCCGCTGGACCGCGATTTCTGAATGGCTACACTTTCCAGCCCTGTTGCCGCACCGGCTCAAAGGTTGCCGCTGGACCGCGATTTCTGAATGGCTACACTGCCGCAGGACCGCGCTTCTCGGCCCCATGCGTTGCCGCTGGACCGCGATTTCTGAATGGCTACACTACCCAGCTCGCGCGGCCAATGGCACCGGTGGTTGCCGCTGGACCGCGATTTCTGAATGGCTACACTAGACCCACTACAACGCCATCGTTCGCCGGTGTTGCCGCTGGACCGCGATTTCTGAATGGCTACACTACAGGACCAAGCAACAGCGGAGCCCGAGTTGTTGCCGCTGGACCGCGATTTCTGAATGGCTACACTCGGGGACCGGCTCATCCACGGCAGAAACTAGTTGCCGCTGGACCGCGATTTCTGAATGGCTACACTGGCGCTCTACGACGAGCGCGCCAACGACAAGTTGCCGCTGGACCGCGATTTCTGAATGGCTACACTCGAATCATGGCCGCGCACCCAGCATCCGCAGTTGCCGCTGGACCGCGATTTCTGAATGGCTACACTCGCATCATCTAGCTGGTCCGCCCACAGGTAGTTGCCGCTGGACCGCGATTTCTGAATGGCTACACTACGCGCCCAAAGTGGAAGCGGTTGCGCCGAGTTGCCGCTGGACCGCGATTTCTGAATGGCTACACTTGACCCGCCGCAAGGCCTTGCAATAGCAGGGAAAAGTGGCGGGTCGAGTGTGGTGAAAATCCTCGAATCGCATCAGAATAGCACCAGTTGCGACGGATTTTGTGAATTGGGTCTTCGACCTTGATCCGAAAAATGGACGATGTCACGGTATTGGCGGTCAGTAATGGACAGGACCTGCACATCGCCATGGGCGGGCAGGGCACGTTCGATGCGGCGGATTCGAGTCTCAAAGGCCTCTTTGCCGTTGATGAAACGGGCATAGATCGAGAACTGGCTGCGCTCGAACCCTTCATCCAGCAGAAAATGGCGGAAATCGCCTGCTGCCTTGCGCTGCGGCTTGGTATCGGTCGGCAGGTCGAACATGACAAGAATCCACATTATACGATACCCGCTGAGATAGGTTGCCGGGCCGCTCATGAACCAAGACCTGCGAGGGTGAGAGGAGCGGGCGGTTTGGGCAAAGCTAGCGACAAACGCTGGACCTCGAAGCTTTGCGCAAGCGAGGTGGCGAGGCGTGAAAGTGCGACCGAAACGGGGCTCGTCTCGCCGGTCAGCGGCAGGTCCAGCGCGATCAGGTCGGCCATGCGGCGCTTGGCCTCCGGAGTGACCTCCGCTCCGACCCTGGCAGCAATGGCACGGGCGGTCAGATCGACTAACGGGCGGAACGGTTCCATCAAGTCATCGGCTAGTGCGAAGGCATTGGCTCGGTTCGAATGGAACAGGCCGATGGTCGGGTGCAGCCCGGCGGCGGCCACGGCGCGGGCGGTCGCCGCGCGCAGCACGGTATAGCCGTAATTCAGCAGAGCGTTAATGTCGTGCAGGTCTGAATTGCGGCGGAAGGCCTTGCCCATCATCATTGGCCAGTAATGCCTTGCCGCTTGCGCCTCAGCATTGCCGCTGTCGCCCGATTGCACACCGCGCGCAATATGGTCTAGCGGGGCGGGGGGCTGCCCGATGGCGGCAAGCGCGGCGGCCTGCATGCGAATCTTGGCGGTAACCACCTGCTTCCATGCCTGTTTGATCAACGGCTGCGGTGCATCCCATTGCGCGCGCATCCGGGCGTTTTGCTGGTGATGACCTTGCAACGAACACAAGATCGCCCGTGGCTGGTGGTTGGCGGCGCAAAGCACTACTGGCACGCCTCGGTCAGCCAGTTCGACCAAAAGTGAATTGCTCCAAGTCACGCCATGGGAATGTACGATGACGGCGGCGACCTGGTCAAACGCGATGCGACCCAGGACTCTGCCCTCGGCTTCGACTTTCAGAAATCCCCGGTCGCGCGAAAGATGGCGGCCGTCTTGGCTGATATCGACAATCTGATCCACTGGAGTTACCCGGCACAGCTATCCGAAATTGTTAACGCGCCGGGCGATTCGGTCCAAAGGGATTCAGTGTTTACCGGGGCCGGGGTCGCGGATCCGGCCCATTTCATCCACGATTACCCGGCGGGCACTGGAGTTGATGAGCGTCTTGGCGCTCAGTCTGATGAAGACATCTTCTTTATCCTTGCGGTAGCGCTGATCGGCATTGCCTTCGTTGTGAGACACCAACGTGATTCCGCCATTGGTGTCAAACTTGGCGACGACCGCGATCACGGGCCCGAATTTGCGGCTATCCAGCCTGACCATGTCATCCTTGTATAACCGCATAAGCCGTTTGGCCGCAGCATGGGGCTTGACTCTCTGGCCCTGATGCGCCGCGAATGTAGAAACGACATGATGGGTCAGCGTACCATCCGGCAGGCGCCAGACCTCGTAGCACTGGTTGCTGTCGCCCTTGTAGCCCTTGTAGGGGCGCCCGTTGCGATCCTTGATGCGGATCACTTCCACCGGCTCGATCAGCCGCACCCGGCGGATGCCGCGATAGGGGCCGGGCTGAGCGCGGAAGGCCTCGACGGCGCCCTTGAACTCCTTGCCTTCTTTGCCCTTGGTCACCACGGCCAGCCAGCGTGCCAGATGCGGATCACGGATCTTGTCGATCATCGCGGGGGTCAGCGTGTCGATGGGCTTGCGGTTTACGACCAGCGGCACCTTGTCGAGCGTCTCTTCTGTCAGACCATAGGCGGTATCGTTGTGCAACTGCCCCGAGGTGGTGTCTCGGCCTTGCTTGCGCGCGGAGTGGTCGATGGTGCCATGATTGCCTCGATGGCTGACCGTGGTGCGCTCCAGCCGTGCCTTGAGGTCATCGCGCAGGCCGGGCCAGGGCGGGGGAATGGTGCCGGCGAGATCTTCCAACCCGTTCTCGACATTTGCCTTGGCCATGTCGGCAATGCGTTTGACCGTGGCGTGATCGGTGGCGCCCACGACAGCTGCGTCGATCATATGATGGCGGTGATCGAGCCGATTCTTGGCCTTGGCGGTGCCCTTATGCGCATCTGGCAGCAAGCTGTTGAGGCCCCAATGCCGCCGTAAAAGCTCGGTCAACTTGCCCGCCACCACCCAGATCGGGCGGCGCCCCGCTTGCAGGGCATCGGCATAGAGGCTTTCCAGATATTCCCGCGCCAGCCGAGACAAGTATTGCGTATCGACCAGCGCACGCGCGGTGAAATCGCGCTCTCCCTCAAAGCGCAGCATGGCATCGGGGGCAAAACGCCAGGCCTTGGCGGCGGGCAGATTTTTCAGAATGGCGTCGATGGCCTGCCATTTCGGCGTATTGCCCCAGGCCTCCCATGGCGTGAGGTTGCGCTTTTCGCGATTAGCGGATTTCAGGCAGATCACGCGGTTGTTGAAACTGTCATCCAGCGTGCGCGAATAGGGCAGGATGTGGTCGATGTCGCAACTGCCGTCAAATAGCATCGTGGCGCTAATCTGTGCGCCTGTATAAGGACAGAAACGGTGCAGCACATCCGCCGCACTTTCCTCCCATACCCGCAGGATGGCACGGTTACGTCCATTATCTTCGATCTTCAGATCCTCGATCAGCTTGGCGCTGCGGCTTTCCGCCGCCCGCTGGTTCTGCGCGTTCGCCTTGGCCAGATCTCGCTTCTGATCCTCGCTCATCTTCAGATCGCGGGCCAGCTCCACCACTATCTCATGCGGGCGGCCCCAGACCTCGATCACCTTGTTCACCAACCGCCTCACCTGACCCAGACCGATATGCACGGTCGGGTTGGTAATGCGTCCAAAGCGTGTGATTTCGTCATCTTCTGGTCGGCCGGTGCCGGGCAGAACATGGCGATCAAGCACCTGGCCATAATAGGGCAGACGGTCCAGCACCTCCCCGGTGCCAAGGCGCGAATGATCCCACCCGCAGGCCGCCACGGCCTCGTTATAGGTAGGCACCTCCTGCTCTGCCGTGCCGTCGATCAGCACCGCCAGAACGGCCCGAGTCGCGGTTTCGCCAAGGCGGCCAAAGCCTTCGGGCAAAGGCGCATCGGCAATGGCGCGGGCGCGATCCCGGTCAACGCCGTAGCGCTCCATGATCCAGTCGACCAAAGCCGTGCCATCCTGATCGTCGCGCAATCGCTGGATCAACTCCCATTGGCTCGCCACGCTCAGGGCCGACCATTGCGGCCCAAAACGACCGTCATAGGCCAAGCTCATCCGCACCGGATCGCACGCGATGGCATCCCGGTTCGCGGTCTCCAGCGAAAACGCCTCGCCGGGGCGAAGCTTCAACAACTTGCCAATGGCCGCGAGCGTCAGCACATTCTTGCCCGGTGCAGCAAGGATCTTGCGGTTGTTCAGTGCAATTACGATTTGGTCGCGTTGATCGCGGCTCAGGCGGCGCTTGGGTTGGCCGGGGGTTGCAATGCGCAGCATGTTGACGGTTTCATACAGCGTGCGGCTCTGCGTCAGCGGATGCGCCTTTGCGAGGCGTGGCTCTTCCAGAAACAGGCAACGCCCGACGGCAGGGGCCTTCAGCGGGCGCTGATGGAAAATCGTCTGGAACAGCAGATCCTCCATTGCTGGCGTGAGATCGGGGTTGTGACGCACCTGCGCCGCCCACAGTGTGTGGAACTCCTTCTCCAGATGATGACGGTCGGCGTAAAAGTCATAGCCAGGCTGTTCCTTACCATCCCCGTCGATCAGATGCGGGTTGATCCGAGTACGCACCGCAAAGGTGGCACGCGGATCGGTCGCCGCGGCGCGGCGTTTGTGCAGAAACTCGCCATAGGTCCGCGCGCTCGCCGCCATCATCGCTTGTTCCAGCCGGGCCGATCCATCGGCGATCAGCCCGCCCTCATTGCTGTCTTTGTCGGTGCGGCGGTTCGATTTGAAGCCGCGCCGCTGGTTAAGATGAAACAGCGCCCGGCCCAGATGTTCGGGCGGCAAAGGATGATCGAGGCCGCGCGCGCGCAACTCGTAGGGGTCAAGCGCCGCGAGTTGCGCCGCAGCTTCCGGGCTGGCGGGCATTAGTCCAATTGCGGCCAGCCGCTTCATCAGCGCTGCCCGTCGTCGCAAGTATCTGTCCCGCCGCCGCCGCATCCCTCGAGCGGTGCGCCGCCCGACTGCCAGTGACTGCCCGGTTTTTGCCTCGCGCCCATCGCTGAAAATCCGTGTCCCGCCGTCCAGAATGGTGGCTGGTTGGTTGTGCACCAGCTCATACAGAATCCAGCCGATTGATGTCGTGCCGATGTCGAGGGCAAGGCGGGTGAGCATAAGGGCCTCTTGAGATTTTATGCATTAACGGATTCCGATTGAATGTGCGACAGGCCCGCACAGGTTTCAAGCGGATCAAACGCTGCGATCAAAACCCGCCCGACCAAAAAACCGCTTGACGCAACTGATGCTCTGCGGTTCTGTGGGTGTATTCAGAAATCGCGGTCGAGCGGCTAACAAGCTCGACAGAGCACCATATCGAAGCACGGGCTGCGGCCCGTGTTTCCACTTCTGGGCCTTGGCTGTCGGCTTTGGTCGGTGGGCGAGGTGACCTGATAGCTCGCTATCAATGCCTTCTCACAGTGGTGCCCCACGGCGGGCTGATAGACTTGACAGCCGTTTGCCTCGCGGGTTACTTCCTGTGCGCTTCCTGCCAAAGTGTCGTAGCTGACCAATGACGGCGACTAGTCGAATGGTCGCCATTTGATCATATGCCGCGTTTGCCCCGCCGCATCTGCATAAGTCAGCAGTCCGCTCGTCGCGCCGGGGCGGACCGCAACGAGGCGAGGAACGGGTTTTCCTGCCCAGATTGGTTATCTGCCCCCGCGTGCCAGCCACGGCCGCACCTGAGGCATCGCCGCTGCCACGTCCACCTCCCGAAGCATCCCGCCCGCCATCAGCCCTCCGCGCGCCCAATCAAGCGCTTGCCACCAGTTGTCATAGGCATGATGCGCCGCCTCGATATGCTGCGGGTGCGGTGAAAATGAGACCGGGCAGGCAAGCACCTCGACGGTGCGCCACTTGCCGCGGGTCAGGACGCGCTCGGTGCCGACGACGATGGTTGTGGACCGCTCGCCATGCTGATTGCGCTTGGTCTCGACCGGCACGCAGCGCGGCACGACGCCGGGCATCCAGTCCGGGGTTATGCCGGCGCGAGCCAGTTCGGCCACTTGGATTGCCATGCGGATGCCGCCGAGGCTGTCGGGCATACCCGCGACGGTGGCGGCGATGACCTCGGCATCTGGGTGGGTATAGCTGCCCATCTTGTGCTGGCCACCATCGACCTTGCAGCCCAGAGCGGCGCGCTGTAGCAGGACGTATTCGAGGCCGAAACCGAAACCTTCCTCCGAAACGTCTTTCGGCAGCGGCAGTTCCAGTTGCGCTTGCTCCACGCGGAATGCCCATTCCAGCGCCGCGCTGGGCCGCATCGGTCGGCCGCCAGATCCACGGACCCGAGGCCGTGGGCAGCGCCGAGAGAGCGCCACGCATGTGCCACTGCCAGAGGGTGAACTCCGTTGCCGAGCAGGCGCAGAGCGCGTGACCGATGGGCCAGCCCATCAGCCATCCGACGAAGAGCGGGTTCAGCCGCCGCTTTGCGCGGCCCTTCAGGATCCGCCGCGAGACGACGCGCCCATGCGAGGCAATCATCGAAGCCCAAAGCGGGCGCGAGATCGGGGCGTGCGGCAAGAACCGCTGCCCATCCGGCGTGATCGCCGGGTCCGGGCGGGTGAAGCCCTGCTCGGCCCGGTAATGCAGGATGTCCATCCGGCTCTTGCCATCGGCGCGCGTAATGCTGGCCTCGCTGCTGCCCTTCCAGTTCTGCGCCGCCGGGGTCGGCCATTGCGCCACCGTATCGTTCAGGTTCTGCGACCAGCCCTGCGCCCGTTTGCGCAACTGCCGCTTGCATCCCGGCGTGTCGCCTGAGCGGAAATCCCGCGCTTGCGGGCTTGGCCATTGCGCCGCCTGCGCGGGCAGGGGTGGCATCCCGCCCGAACCATAGCTCTGCCCCGGCCCACCCTTCGCGCCGTCTGTCGCCTTGGGTGTCGACCAGTTGGCGATGCCCAGCGCCAGCGCTTCCGCCTTGCGGGTGAAGTCGCTGTTGCCCGCCGCGTTGTAGCTGGTGGTGCCCGGATGCAGGCTCATCGGTGTGGGCCAGGATGAAGATGCGCAGCCGCTGGTGCGGCGCACCGACTTCTGCCGCGCTGAACAGACCCGCCGCAGGCGTGTAACCCATGCGCCAAAGCTCTCGCAGCACGGCCTCGAGCCCGAGGGTGACGTGCCCGGCGACGTTTTCGAGGAACACCCATTCTGGGGCACATTCCCCGATGACGCGGGCGACCTCGGGCCAGAGGTGCCGGGGATCATCGGCGCCAGCGCGCTTGCCAGCGGCGCTGAAGGGTTGGCAGGGATACCCGGCCAGCACCGTGTCGAAGGCGCCGCGGAAGGGCCGGGCATCGAAGCTGCGCAGATCGTCCCAGATCGGAGCGGGTGCGAAATACCCAGCGCGCTGGGCCGCGATGAGCACGGCGCGGGGCCACTCTTCCCATTCGACAAAGGCGCGGGTGTGATAGCCGGGCTCGGCCAGCATGACGCCCAGATCAAGGCCTCCGCCGCCTGCGCAGAGGGAAAGCCCGTGCTGGGGACGTGACACCACGCCATTCACCGCACCCCTCGCTGACGCAGGCGTTCGGGGGTGACCAGACCCCGCGCCAGCATCGCGTCGCGCATGGTGTTCGAGATCATGCTTCCGGGCAGGAACCGGTCGGAGTTGACGAGGTCGGCGTAGAAGGCGGCCAGTTCATCGGGGCTGGGCCGTGGGGCATCATCACGCTTGCGCGCCCGCCCGGGCTTCTGGCAACCGGATTGTGCCGCCGCCAACTCGCCGCGCTGGGTTGCGCGTTCCATCACCCGGTCGAGCGCCTTGGGGCCATCGGGCGGCTTGGGGTGGGCATTGCGGCTGACCTTTGCCGCTTCGATGATCCGGTCCTCGCTCAGGCCCAGCTCATCGCGCCAGCGCCTGACATGCTCTCTTGGCGGCCAACCTTGCCACCAAACGGGCAGCTCTTGGCGGGGGGTAAAGCCCAGCACGTTCAGCAAAGCCCCGAAGAATTCCTCGGAAACCGCGTCGCGCGCCTGCGCGCCCTCCTCCTCCTTTACTGGTTCTCTTAAAGGTTCCCTTACAAGGTTAGTGTCCAGATTCTGGAGATGGCTTTGGGCAAAATCCGGAGATGGCTTTGCCGGAAATCCGGAGATGGCTCCATGTCCGGAATCCGGAGTTGGGTCGCCGTCTTGTTCCTCGTCCGTTCCGTCAAAGCCGTCTCCGGTTTCCGGAGTTGGCTCTTGTGGAAATCCATCCTCGAACCCCAGGATGTAGCGTGTGGCCTGCCGCTTGTGGGTGCGGGGATCATGGACA
>PHEF01000015.1 GCA_002842875.1 Alphaproteobacteria bacterium HGW-Alphaproteobacteria-3
CTTCGTCACTTCCGCCTTGATGTCGCGGTTTTCGAAGACGGCCTCGATGACGAGATCGGCGCCCTTGAGGTCGTCGTAATTCGTCGTCGGCTTGATGAGCCCGAGAAGCCTGTCGGCCTTCTCCTGCGTGGTCTTGCCGCGCTCAAGCGCCTTCTGCAGGAGCTTTTCGGACCAGGCCTTGCCTTTTTCGGCATTGGCCCGATCCGTGTCGAGAAGGACGACTTCCATGCCGGCTTGCGCCGACACGTAAGCGATGCCCGCGCCCATCATGCCGGCGCCGAGAATGCCGAGCTTCTTCACCGTGAAGGCGGGAACGCCCGCAGGACGGCGCGCGCCCTTGCCGAGTTCCTGCATGGAGAGGAAGAGCGAACGGATCATCGCCTTGGAGCGCGGGTCCATCAGCAGCTTCGTGAAGTAGCGCGTCTCGATGCGGAGCCCCGCCTCGATCGGCACCTGCAGACCTTCATAGACGCAGGACATGATGAACTTCTGCGCCGGGAAGTTGCCATGCGTCTGCTTGTGGAGCGTTGCATTGCCGATGGTGAAGACCTGGCCGCCACCCTTCGAATGCGGGTCGCCACCGGGGACGCGGTAGCCTTCGCGGTCCCAAGGCTGCACGGCGATGGCGTAGACTTCCGGGCCCTTCTTGCCGAGCTTGATCTTCGGCTGGGCGAGGCCCTCCTTGAGCCAGGCCTTTGCCGCCGCCACTTCCTCGCCGGGTTCGACGAGCTTGTGGCAGATGCCGGACTGCACCGCCTTTTCCGGCGTCAGCGCCGTGCCCTGAAGGATGAGCGGCAGGGCCGCCTGCGCGCCGATGAGACGCGGCAGGCGCTGCGTGCCGCCGCCGCCGGGCAGGAGGCCGACCTTGGCTTCGGGAAGGCCGATCTGCGTCTTCGGCTTGTTGCTCACCACGCGATAATGGCAGGCGAGCGTGACTTCGAGGCCGCCGCCAAGCGCCGTGCCGTTGATCGCGGCCGCAACCGGCTTGCCGCAGGTTTCGAGCGAGCGCAGCAGCATGTTGAATTTGAGGTTGCCCTCATACATCGCCTTGACGCGATCTTCCTGCGACCCTTCACCGGCGCCGCCGGCCTCCTTTGGTCCAGCCTGGCCGCCCATCATGGACAGGTCGGCGCCGGCGCAGAAGGCATCCTTGCCGGAGGTGAGGACGGCGCCCTTGATCGCGCCGTCGCCCATGATCTTTTCGATGATCGAGGCCATGTCGGCCATCGAACTCTGGGAGAGCACGTTCATCGAGCGGTTCGGCATGTCCCAAGTGACGAGCGCAATACCGTCGCCATCGACTTCGAATTTGAAATTCTCGTAGGTGGTCATCCGGGCCTCACACGCGTTCGATGATGGTTGCCGTGCCCATGCCCGCGCCCACGCAGAGCGTGATGAGCGCGGTGTTGAGATCGCGGCGTTCGAGTTCGTCGAGCACGGTGCCGAGGATCATGCCGCCGGTGGCGCCGAGCGGATGACCCATGGCGATGGCGCCGCCATTGACGTTCATCTTGTCGTGGGAGATGTCGAGCGACTGCATCATGCGCAGCACGACGGCGGCGAAGGCTTCATTCAGCTCGTAGAGATCGATATCTTCCGGGTTCATGCCGGCCTTCTTCAGCGCCTTGCGCGACACGTCGGCGGGGCCTGTCAGCATGATGCAAGGCTCGGAACCGATCGACGCCATGGCGCGGATGCGGGCGCGGGGCTTCAGACCCATCGCCTTGCCGGTTTCGAGATTGCCGACGAGCACGGCGGACGCGCCGTCGACGATACCGGAGGAGTTGCCCGCGTGATGGACGTGGGTGATCTCTTCGACTTCGGGATAGCGGTCGAGCGCGATGCCGTCGAAGGCGAATTCGCCGAGCGAGGCGAAGGAAGGCTGAAGCGCGGCGAGCGACTGCATCGTCGCGTCGGGGCGCATGTGCTCGTCATGGTCGAGAATGGTGAGGCCGTTGATGTCCTTCACCGGAATGACGGACTTCGAGAAGTAGCCCTTGTCCCATGCATTCTTCGCGCGCACCTGGCTTTCGACGGCATAGGCATCGACGTCGGCGCGGGAGAAGCCGTATTTCGTGCAGATGAGGTCCGCACCGATGCCTTGCGGTGTGAAGTAGGACTTGAAGGCGATCTGCGGATCGGTCGACCAGGAGCCGCCCGACGCGCCCATGCCGACGCGCGACATGGACTCGACGCCGCCGCCGATCGCCATGTCGGCCTCGCCGGTCATCACCTTCGCGGCCGCCATGTTTGTCGCTTCGAGGCCGGAGGCGCAGAAGCGGTTGACCTGCACGCCGGCGGTCGTTTCCGCGTAGTCGGCGTTCAGCACGGCGATGCGGGCGATGTCGCCGCCCTGTTCGCCGACCGGATCGACGCAGCCGAGCACGACGTCATCGACCTTCGACGTGTCGAGGCCGTTGCGGTCGCGGATCGCCTTCAGCGTCTGCGTGGAAAGTTCGAGCGCCGTCACTTCGTGCAGCGCGCCGTCTTTTTTGCCGCGCCCGCGCGGCGTGCGCACGGTGTCGTAGACATAACATTCGGTCATTCGATGTCTCCCTGGGGGACTTTGTTTGCCGTCGAGAACCGCCCGTTCACAGCGTGCGGGCAATCAGCATCTTCATGATTTCGTTCGTACCGCCGTAGATCTTCTGGATGCGGGCGTCGGTGTAGAGCTTCGCGATGGGGTATTCCATCATGTAGCCGTAGCCGCCGAAGAACTGCAGGCAGGTGTCGACGATTTCGTGGGATCGAGCCTGCCGTCGAGAAGCTTCACCGCGCAATCGTCGGTGAAGACGCGGGCGATGGTTGCCTCGGTCTTGCACTCGGCCAGTTTGAACTGCGTGTTCTGGAAATCGAGAATGCGCTGGCCGAAAGCTGTGCGCTCCTTCACATATTCGCTCGTGTATTTGACGGCCATTTCCATTGCGACGCAGGCCTGCACGGCGATGATGAGGCGCTCTTGCGGAAGCTGCTGCATGAGCTGGACGAAGCCCTTGCCCTCTTCCGTTCCGAGCAGGTTGGACATCGGCACCTTTACTTCGTCGAAGAAAAGCTCCGAGGTGTCCTGCGCCTTCTGGCCCATCTTCTTGAGGTTGCGGCCGCGGCGAAAGCCCTCGACCTCGTCCGTCTCGACCATGATGAGCGAGGTGCCCTTGGCACCGGCAGCCGGATCGGTCTTGGCGACGACGCAGATGAGGTTCGCCTGCTGGCCATTGGTGATGAAGGTCTTCTGGCCGTTCACGACATACTGGTTGCCGGATTTCTTCGCGGTCGTCTTCACGCCCTGAAGGTCGGAGCCCGTGCCCGGTTCCGTCATGGCGATGGCGCCGACGATTTCGCCGGACGCCATTTTCGGGAGCCACTTCTTCTTCTGCTCCTCGGTGCCATAGGACTGGATGTAATGCGCGACGATGCCGGAGTGGACGGAGTTGCCGAAACCGGAAATGCCGGCGCGGCCTTGCTCCTCGGCGATCACCATTTCATGCGCGAAATTGCCGCCGCCGCCGCCATATTCCTCCTTGATCGAGGCGCAGAGGATGCCCGCCTCGCCTGCCTTCAACCAGGCGTCGCGGTCCACGCATCCCTGTTCGTCCCAACGATCGACGTGAGGCTGAAATTCCTTCTCGTAGAATTTGGCGACCGCACTCTGGAGAATCTCCAGTTCCTCGTTCAGCCAAGGGGACTTGTAGGCGGCATTCAGACTCATTCGTCGTTCTCCCTGAGACGTCCTGTCAGAACTCGTTTGCGGCAAGCGCCATCATAGGGTCCGCGCCGTGACGGATGCGCGCAAGATGCGTCGCCGTCTCGGGCACGACATGTTCCATGTAATAGCGGCCGGTTTTTATTTTCGTTTCGTAATACGCCCTGTCGCCATCCTTTGCGGTGGCGAGCTTGTCATGGGCGACCTTCGCCATCTTCGCCCACATGAAGGCGATGCCGGTGACACCGAAGAGATGCATGTAGGGTGTGGAGCCGGCGCCGGCGTGGTCGGGGTTCGCAAGCGCGTTTTCCATGAACCACATGGTTGCCGCCTCAAGGTCCTTGCGGGCGCGGAGGAGCGGCTCGACGAAGGGTTTCAGCTTTTCGTTGCCGCCATTCTCCGCCGCGAAATCGTCGATCGCCTTGAAGAAGGCGAAGACGGCGCGCCCACCATTCTGCGCGAGCTTGCGGCCGACGAGATCGAGCGCCTGGACGCCGTTCGCGCCCTCGTAAATCATGGCGATGCGGGCATCGCGCACGAACTGGCTGAGACCGTTTTCCTCGATATAGCCGTGACCGCCATAGACCTGCTGCGCATCGACGGCATTCATGAAGCCGCGGTCCGTGAAATAGCCTTTCAGCACGGGCGTCAGCAGCGCCATCATGTCGTCGCCGAACTCGCGTGTCTTCTCGTCGTCCGAGCGATGCGAAAGATCGCCATGCAGCGCCGTCCAGACGAGAAGCGCGCGGGCGCCTTCGTTGAAGGATTTGATGTCGAGCAGCATGCGGCGGATGTCGGGATGGACGATCAGCGGATCGGCGGGCTTGCCCTCTTCCTTCGGTCCCGTGAGCGAACGGCCCTGAATGCGCTCGACCGCGTAAGCCACCGCGTTCTGGTAGGCGGCTTCGGACTGCGACAGACCCTGGAGACCGACACCGAGGCGCGCTTCATTCATCATCGTGAACATGGCGCGCAGGCCCTTGTGTTCCTCGCCGACCAGCCAGCCGATGGCTTCGTCGTAGTTGAGGACACAGGTGGCATTGCCGTGAATGCCCATCTTTTCTTCGAGCGAGCCGCAGGAGACGCCGTTACGGTTTCCCAGAGAGCCGTCTTCATTCACCAGGAATTTCGGCACGAGGAAGAGCGAAATGCCCTTCACGCCTTCCGGCCCTCCCTCGATGCGGGCGAGCACGAGGTGAAGGATGTTGTCGGCGAGATCGTGCTCACCGGCGGAGATGAAAATCTTCTGGCCGCTGATCTTCCAGGAGCCGTCGCCGACGGGAACGGCCTTGCTGCGCAGGAGACCAAGGTCGGTGCCGCAATGGGGCTCGGTGAGGTTCATGGTGCCGGTCCACTCGCCGGTGACGAGCTTGGGCAGATATTTCTCCTGCTGCTCCCGCGTGCCGTGCTGCGACAGCGCGGAGTAGGCGCCATGGCTGAGGCCGGGATACATGCCGAAAGCCATGTTCGCGGAGGAGACCATTTCGTTGAAGATGACGCCGAGCGCGTTCGGCAGGCCCTGGCCGCCATAGGCGGTGTCGGCAACGAGGGCAGGCCAGCTCCCGGTCGCCGATCTGGTTGAGCGGCAGCAAGACTTCTTCCGCGAGCTTCGACGCTTCCTCAAGGATCGCGTCGACGAGATCGGCGGGCGCGTCCGCGAAGCCGGGCAGGCTCGCATATTGCGAGAAGTCGAGAAGCTCGTTCAGCAGAAAACGATATTCGCGCAGCGGCGCTTTGTAGATCGGCATGGATTTCCTCCGGCAGGTAAGCCCGCCCCTGCATCAAGGGCGCGTCGCCTCAGACGATAGCCTTTTCCAGCTTCTTCGTCTTTGCCGGACGGGCGGCCACCTTCGGCGCCGCAACGCCCTGCCCCGCATCCTTTACCTGCCGCTCGATCTGGGCTTCGAGCCGGGCGCAGCTCTCCTCCAGCGTCCTGATCTGGAGGTCGATTTCCTGGCGTTGTTCGCGGAGCTGGGCGATGCGCTTGCGGAACTTGCCCACGGCGACCCTGTTCTGGGTCTCGCAGCCGTCCTGGAGGTCGTAGAGGCTCAGGATTTCCTTGATCTCGGCAAGGGCGAGGCCGACGTTCTTGCCGCGCACGATGAGGGTCAGGCGAGCACGGTCGCGCGGATGATAGACGCGGGTCTGGCCGCGCCGCTCGGGCGTGAGCAGGCCCTTGTCTTCGTAAAAGCGGATCGCGCGGGTGGTAAGGCCGAACGCATCGGCGAGTTCCGTGATCGAAAAAGTCGCCACGGGGATCTCTGCGCCATTATGCCGGGGCGCCGTGCCGGAGACGGCGTGAAGCTGCTGTTCCATGACTTTAACTCCCTGACTTCCGGACCGCGCGCCATCCGCTCCCTGCCGGAGCCGCAACGTTTCGCGCGTTTTCAGAATTGTTGATTTTTGGCTGTTTTCAGCCGTTTTTTAAAAGTGTACCGGACTCTAGTTGACGTTGACGTAAGCGTCAATGGCGGCATGAAATCTTTTTGGAGGCCGCGCGTGCGGATGGTCTAGTAGGCCCCATTGAGAGAACCATCACCCGTCCATCGAGGGAGGAAAGAGATGCGCCGCATTGCCGCCACCGGATTTGCCATCGCGGCGATCGCCGCCCTTGCCGGCTGCGCGACGCCAGGGAGCGGCACTCCGCAGAAGCCGCAAGAGGTGAACCGGACAAGCCTGCCCGCGCAGGCAAGCGCCGCCGCGCAAGCCCACCCGGCGCTCGGCGCGGCGATCCTCGAGGCGGTGAACGACTATCGCGAAGCCAACAATCTCGGCCGGCTCACGCCCGACGCAAACCTGCAACGGGCGGCGGCCGTGCATGCGGCGGACATGGAGCTTCGCGGTTTTTTCGGCCATTTCAATCCCGATGCCCAAGGGCCGCGCGAGCGTGTGCTCGCCGTCGAGCCGGGGTTTGCCGGCCGGGTCGCGGAAAACATTCAGGTCGTGGAGGGGACGAGCTACGGATCGATGAGCGATGCGGCGCTGGCGGCGGTGCTGGTGGAGAAATGGCTCGAGAGCCCGATGCACCGGAAGAACATCAGGGCGCCGGAGATGACCGGCAGCGGCATCGGCATTGCGCGGCGGAGCAACCGCATCGTCGCCGTGCAGGTCTTTTCAGGTCCCTGAGCGATCCGGGGAACGGCGTTGCCGAAGGGCGGCGCCGGTGAGATGCTGCGGCACGTTGTTTCCCGGGGGCTCACATCATGAAACGCAGAGACTTTCTCGGCGCGGCGGCAGGCGCGATCGCGCTGCCCGCGCTCGCCGCATCGGCAAGTGCGTCGGACAGGATCGAGTGGCGCATGGCAACGAGCTGGCCGAAGGGCGCGCCGGGCGTCGGCGTCAATGCGCAGCGGCTCGCCGACAGGATCGGTGCGATGTCGGGCGGGCGGCTCACCGTGAAGCTTTACGGCGCGGGCGAGATCGTGCCGCCGTTCGAAGTGTTCGATGCCGTGTCGCAGGGCGTTTGCGAAATGGGCCATGGCACGCCCTATTACTGGCAGGGCAAGAACCCGGCTTTCCATTATTTCACCGGCGTGCCCTTCGGACTGACCGCATCCGAGACGGCGGGCTGGCTTGCCTATGGCGGCGGACAGGCGCTGTGGGAAGAGGCTTATGCGCCCTTCGGCGTGCTGCCTTTCTATGCCGGTTCGAGCGGTGTGCAGGCGGGCGGCTGGTTCAACCGCGAAATCAAGACGCTCGACGACCTCAAGGGGCTCAGCTTCCGCATCGCCGGGCTCGGTGGCGAGGCGATGCGCCGTCTCGGCGTCTCCGTCGTGCTGACGCCGCCCGGCGAAATCTTCACCTCGATGAAGAGCGGCGCCATCGACGCGGCGGAATGGGTTGGCCCCTGGAACGACATGGCTTTCGGCCTCGACAGGGTCGCGCGCTACTACTACCTGCCCGCCTTCCACGAGGCAGGTCCGTCGCTCGAGCTCCTCGTGTCGAGGGAGAAGTTCGAGGCCTTGCCCGCCGATCTTCAGGAGATCGTGCGCGGGGCGGCGCTTGCTACCGCGGCGGAGACGCTGGCCGACTTCACTTTCCACAATATCGAGGCCTTTGCCCGCCTCGCCGCGGCCGGAGGCACGGAGCTTCGCGAATGGCCGGAGCCTGTCGCCGCCGCCATGGCGAAGGCGTCGAACGAGGTGCTGGCGGAGCTCGCCGCGACGAGCGATCTCGCCGGACGCGTCGCCGCCTCCTATAGCGGCTATCTCGCCAGGGCGCGCGACTGGTCGAAATGGAGCGATGCCGCAATGCTCAGGCTCCGGAACAACCATCCGGCCGGATGAGCCTTCTTCGAGAAAATATCGGCATGGCCCGCACTTAGGGGCCCAGGTTAACGCCGTATTTACCGACCTTGCCGCTTTATGAGGGGTGCTGAAGCAGCACGCCCCGGCGGCTTTCCGCCTGCCGGTGGCCAGATCGGCGTTCATGACAAGATTTTGGGTCAGTCCGTGTTTAGAAATACCAGATAGCGCGGTTTATACTGGCTCGAAGGGTTAACGGGCATAGTGATTCGGATGCGATCGGGGGTTCCATGGAGCGTCAAGGGCATTGAGCCCGAGGCGCGGGAGGCTGCCAAGCAGGCAGCGCGACGCGCGGGCGTGACGCTCGGCGCGTGGCTGAACCAGGTCATCATGGACACCGGCACCGACGAAGCCGCAACACGCCGCGCCGCAGGCCTCTGTACCGGAACCGAAAATCGATCTCGGTCCGGTGGCGGAAGCCGTGCGCGAACTCGTGCAGCGCGTGGACAGCAGCGAGCGCCGCACGTCGGAGATGACGCGCAAGCTCGAAGCCACCGTGGGCCAGCTCGCCCAGCGCATCGACCAGTCGGAGCACGACATGGAAGACAGGCATCCCGAAGCGCGCGGTCTCGATCCGCTGGAGCGAAAACTTCAGCAGCTCGGAGAACGCATGGAACGCGCCGAACGCGGCCGCAGCCCTCGCGGCGAAGATACGCGCGCCGTCCAGACGCTCGAAAAGGCACTCAACTCCGTCGTCGACCATCTCGAAACGTCCGAGCGGCGGACCGACGACACGCTTTCCGAAATCCGCCAGACGCTTGCCTCGCTGTCGAACCGTATCGAGAACGCCGAACAGGAAACCGAACGCGAGGAAGCCAAGCGCCGTGCGCAGGCGCTGGAAGGCACGCTGACGCAGCTCGCCACGCGCCTCGAAAAAATGGAACAGGGCGTGACGGGCATCGGCCCGCAGGCCGTCGAAGCGGCGCTGAAGGCGATAGAGGAAAAGTCGAACGCCGAAAGCCAGCGCAAGACGATCGAGCGGCTGCAACAGAGCCTCGAGCAGATCGCGCAGCGCATGGAACAGACCGAGCACCGCGCCGACGAAACGGCAAAGGCGCTCGAGACGACGGTCGGCGGGATCGTCAGGAAGCTCGAAGACATCGACCATTCGCGCCGGACCGAAGTTCCCGACGTGCTGGCCGCGCGGCTCGAACAGATGACGCGGCGGCTCGAGCAGAACGAACACATGACGATGGAAGCCGCGCAGGCCGTCGAGAAGGCGGTGGCCGGCATCGGCGCGAACCTGAGCGAGAGCGAGAAGCGCGACCGCGAAGCGCTGTCGTCGCTGCAGGCGACGATCGAGCGCATGACGGGCCGGCTGAGCCATCTCGAAAAGGAAACGAAAGCCGTGAAAGCGCAAGCGACGCTTTCACCACAGATCAATGCCGGCGGCATTGCCGCGGGCTTCCCCCCCGCCGGTCCGGGCTTCGGGCTGCCGAATTTCGACGCGCCGCCCATGATGGGGCCCGCTTATGGCAGCAATCTCGGACCCGCATTCGGCCCCGGCGACTGGGACCGGCCGCAGGTTCATGCGCGTGCCGCCGATATGGCGCGCGGATATGAGGCTGCGCGGCGCCAGCCCGCACCGGCGATGCCGCCGCCCTTCGAGGCGCATGACGCACCGCCACCATCCGTGCGCGACGAATTTCGCTACGAAGCGCATGACACATACGAAGACGAGGCCGAAGCCCCACCGCCCTTCGCGGCGGAGCCCGAGGACGATTACGACGACGCGCATCGGGACGAAATCGACGACGGCATCATTCCGCCCGATCCGGCGGAGCCCGCACAGAACGCCGGACAACGCGCGGCGAACGATTTCCTCGCGGCCGCGCGGCGCGCGGCGCAGGCCGCAGCCGATGGCGGCGGCGTCAGGCAGGAACCCTATTACGGCACGGCGGCAACGCCCGGCTTTGCCGCCTCCCCCACTCGCTTCCCCTCTCCCGAACAAGGCGAAAGCCGCCGCAGCAAGCTGATCGTCGGCGTGGCCGCGAGCTTCGTGCTGCTTGCCGTTCTGGCAGGTGCCTACATCATGCTGCGCGGCGGACCGACGCCGAGCGCGCCCGCGACGGGCTATAACGGTGCAACCGGGCCAGCACCGAGCGTACTCGATCCGCAATCGACATCGGAAAATCCGGAGGCCAGTCCGGACGGCACCGGCGCCGGCAGCACCGCGACGAGCGGTGCGGCGGCGCCGGCGGCCATCTCTTCCGAACCAGCGATACCCGACGAAGCGCTGGTGCCGGCGCCGAAAACGACCGCACCTCAAACCGCACCGAAGACGTCGCCCGCGACGCCGGCCGGGACAGCAACGCTGACACCGGCGCCTTCGCTGACGCCCGCGCCTTCGACGCCTGTCGAAACGGCGCCGGTCGAGCCTGCAAAGGTGACGCTGATGGACGCGGCCATGGGTGGCGACGCAGCGGCGCAATACGCGGCGGGCCTTCGTTATGCCGACGGCGACGGCGTGACGCAGGACATGGCCGAAGCGGCGAAGTGGTTCGAGCGCGCAGCGAAGCAGGGCTTCACCGCGGCCGAATACCGGCTGGCGGCGCAATATGAGAAGGGACGCGGCGTACCGCAAAGCGATGCCAAGGCCCGCGAGTGGTACGAAAAAGCGGCGGCGGGCGGCAACGTCAAGGCGATGCACAATCTCGCCGTCATCCACGCCGAAGGACGCGGCACCGCGCAGGACTTCAAGACGGCGGCGACCTGGTTCACACAGGCCGCCGATCACGGCCTCGGCGACAGCCAGTACAATCTCGCGATCCTCAACGAGCGCGGCCTCGGCATGGAGAAAAATCCGGTCGACGCCTACAAGTGGCTCGATATCGCGGCGAAGGGCGGCGACAAGGGCGCGGCGGCAAAGCGCGATGCGCTGGCAACGGAACTGAGCCCCGAAGACCTCGCCCGCGCGAAAGTGGCGTCCGCCACATGGCGCGCAAAGAAGCCCGACCCGCTTGCGAATGGCGATATCGCCGCGCTCAAGACCTGGGAGGTCTCCTCGCTCGAAGGCAGCGGAAGCGGCCCGGCCACGCGCGCCGACATCGCGCGGGCACAGACGCTCCTCAATCGCCTCGGCTACGACGCGGGCTCTCCCGACGGAATGATGGGCCCGCGCACGCGGGACGCGATACTCGAATACCAGCTTTCAGAAGGGCTGGAGACAACGGGGACGGTGACGCGCGAAACGCTGGCCATGCTTGAAGCAACGCCCAACTGATCGTTCATCGCAGCGCTAGGAATCGGCAGGGGGACGTGCTACCCCAATCCGCGTTCTTTTGCCTTCCCGGGGCGATTTTGCCCTGAAGGTCTCCGGCAGCCGGAGCCGCGTGCGCGATGCAAATTTACCTGCCGATTGCCGAGCTACCGGTCAGCATCCTGACCATTCTCGCCATGGGCGCGGCAGTGGGTTTTCTCTCCGGCATGTTCGGTATCGGCGGCGGCTTTCTCATGACGCCCCTGCTGATCTTTCTCGGTATACCGCCCGCCGTCGCCGTCGGCACGCAGACGACGCAGGTCGTCGCCTCGTCCGTGACGGGCGCGCTCGCCCATTTCACAAGGGGGTCCATCGACTTCAAGATGGGCGGCGTTCTGCTCGCAGGCGGCATCGCCGGTTCGCTGAGCGGCATCTATCTGTTCAAGCTTCTCACCGCGATCGGACAGATCGACCTCGCGATCTCCGTCGTCTATGTGGCGTTCCTGAGCGTTATCGGCGCGATGATGATGATCGAAAGCGTGCAGGCGATACGCGCGGCACGCGGCGGCCGCGTCACGCCGAAGCGCAAGCATCACAGCTGGATCCACGGCCTGCCCTTCAAGGCGCGCTTCCGGCGCTCGAAACTCTATATCAGCGTGATCCCGCCGGTTCTCGTCGGTTACTTCGTGGGCACGCTTTCGGCCATCATGGGCGTGGGCGGCGGCTTCATCATGATCCCGGCGATGATCTATCTGCTGCGGATGCCAACCAATGTCGTGATCGGCACGTCCTTCTTCCAGATCGTTTTCGTTGCGGCGCTTACGGGCGTCCTGCATTCGGTGGAAAACCAGGCGGTCGACATCGTGCTCGGCTTCCTGCTCGTCATCGGCGGTGTGATCGGCGCGCAATACGGCGTGCGGGCAGCCGAGAAGATGCCGGCCGAACAACTGCGCGCGCTTCTTGCGGCGATCCTTCTTCTGATCGGAATGCGGCTCGGCTACGACCTCGTGAGCACGCCGCCCGACGTCTATTCCGTGATCGAAGCGGAGCCGCTCCCATGATGCGGCGCGCTGTGGCACTGATCGTTGCGGGTCTCGTTTTCGCGCTTCCCGCGCGCGCGGACCAACTCGTCACCGATCTCTCGGAACACCAGATCGCGATCCGCTCGAACTTCACCGGAACCGAGATCCTTCTCTTCGGCGCCGTGGAAGCGGCACGGCCCGGATCGCGCGCGCTCAACCGCGACATCGTGGTGGTGGTGCAAGGTCCGTCGCGGCCGATGACGGTGCGCCGCAAGGAACAGATGGCAGCCGTCTGGGTCAATCACGACAGTGTGACTTATCCGAACGTGCCGGGCTATTACGCTATCGCGAGCACACGTCCACTCGAAGTGATGGCGACACCCGAAACCATGAAAGCGCTGCGCATCGGCATCGAAAACATCTCGCCCGGCACACCGGCGGCGCACGCCATCGACGGCACGCCGCAAATCCTGCCGCCGGACGACGAACGCACCTTCTGGAAAGCGCTGATCCGAAACATGCGGCGCGACGGCCTTTACTTCAGCGTGCCGGGCGGCGTTACCTTTCTCGGTCAAACGCTCTTTCGCGCGACCGTCGAGATTCCCGCGAACGTACCCGTCGGACTTTACACGGCAAAGGTTTATCTGCTGCAGGACGGCGAGGTCATCGACACGATCTCGTCGCCGCTTTATATCGACAAGCGAGGCGTTGAGCGGTTCATCTTCCGCATGGCGCATACGGACCCGCTGCTCTACGGGATGATCGCCGTGCTGCTTGCGGCCTTCGCGGGTTGGCTTGCATCCGCCGTGATGGCGCGACGGTAAGGAACCGGAAATGGAAATCGGATATTTCGCAGCAGCGATTGGCGGGCTCATCAGTTTTCTTTCGCCCTGCGTGCTGCCGCTCGTGCCTGCCTATCTCTGCTTCATCGCGGGCACCTCGTTCGAGGAGCTGACGCGCGAAGACGCGCAAGGAAAGCCGCTGGCGTCCGAAGGGCTGACGCTGCGCGTGGCGATCGGCGCCGTCGGCTTCGTGCTCGGCTTCACGACGATCTTCGTTGCGCTCGGCGCCAGCGCGAGCGCCATCAACCCGCTGGTTATTCAGCACAAGGAGCTTCTCTCGCGCATTGCGGGCGCCATCATCATCGTGTTCGGGCTTCATTACATGGGGCTTTTCCGCATTGCCTTTCTCAATCGCGATGCGCGCTTCCACATCGCGGGAAGCGGCGAAGGCGAGCGAAGCTATCTCATGCAGTTTGCAAGCCCCTATCTGCTCGGGCTCGCCTTCGCCTTCGGATGGACGCCGTGCATCGGCCCCATTCTCGCGACGATCCTCACCATTGCGGCGGCGCAGGAAAGTCTCGCTGCCGGTGCGTCGCTGCTCACCGTCTATTCGCTGGGGCTTGGCATACCGTTTCTTGCGGCGGCATTTGCGGTGCGCGGTTTTTTGAGCTTCGCATCGAAGTTCCGGCGGCACATGCAAAAAGTCGAAATCGCGGCCGGCGTGCTGCTCGCCGTGACGGGCCTGATGATGCTGACAGGAAATTTCGAGCGGATCGCGATCTTCCTGATCGAGACGTTTCCGGTGCTCGGCACGCTCGGCTGAGCGGGGATAAAGCGGCGCTTTTTCGGGTGACTGTCATCGAAATGTCATCCAAATGTCACGAATGCTGTCCGGAGACCGCTTGAAAAAAGTAGTCCCCGGTTTTCGATGCTTTTGTCTGGCGCTGCCCCCGCCCCGAAATTCGCGGTGCGAATTTCGACCCGCCCCCAGGGGCGGGTGGGGATAACTTATTTCGTGAAAATCGACTCAGTCGGCTTCGAGGCGGCGGGCGGAAACGGGGATAACCGTGCGCGCGCCCATCATCCAGGCGTGAAAATCGAAACCGGGCAGCAGGCCGTCATAGGCCGCATCGAGGACGTTGAGGCCGCCGGCATAGGCGCCGAAGGCGGGCATGATCATCCGCGTGCCGTCCGACGCGAAACAGCGGCGGCGCAGACGCCGGCCGCGCACGCGAACCGCCGCACACGGATGAAGATGGCCCGCAACCTCGCCTGTCGAGGGCGCGGCCCGTGGCTCGTGACGGAAGGTGAGCGGACCAAGGCGAAGCTCCTCCATCACCGCACCGCCGAAAGCGCGCGGCGGCACGGGATCGTGATTGCCCGCAATCCAGATCCAGTCGAGCGACTTTGAAAGCCGCGCGAGACGCGCGGCGTCTTCCTCGTCCATCCGGTGTTCGGCATTGCCGTCATGAAAGCTGTCGCCGAGGGCGACGAGTGTTTGCGGTTTGAGTTTTGCGACGAGCGCTTCGAGACGGGCGATGGTGGCGCGCGTGTCGTAAGGTGGGAGCGCGATGCCGCGTGCAGCAAAGGCAGAGCCTTTTTCGAGATGAAGATCGGCGACGACGAGCAGGCGCTCATCCGGCACCCATGCCGCGCCTTCGGGCATGAGATCGAAACTCACGCCGCAGACGCGGAGCGAGGGATGGGTTTCGAGGCGGGCTTCCCGTCTTCTATCTTTCATCCGTCCGTACACGTATCGAACTTTCCCCTAAACACTGATGTCATCCCGGGATTTATTCCCGGGACCCATTGGCCTCCCCGTCTATGGTGACGTGGATTGGGTCCCGGCAACAAGTGCCGGGATGACACTTCTATTTTTGGATGCGCTCCTCGCAATGACGTCTTGTTATAAAACGGGTCGGGCGGGATCAAACGAGCCGTGTCGCCTCCGCGATCAGATCGTCCGCTGCTTCGGAGAGTAGCGCTTCGTTTGCTTCGCCGTCCACGCTCACCTTGCCGATGTCAAGGAGGACGGGCACGGCCAGCGGCGAGACGCGGTCGAGGCGCTTCAGGAGGATGCGATCCTTGACGCGCTTCAGCATCTCCGCGACGCGGCCCACATCGAGGAGGCCCGTTGCCGCGTCGTTATAGGTGGCGCGGAGCAGGATGTGACCGGGCTCGTGCTCGCGCAGCACATTGTAGATGAGGTCGGAGGAGAAGGTGACCTGGCGGCCGGTCTTCTCCATGCCCGGATAGCGGCGCTCGATGAGGCCGGAAATGATGGCGCAGTCGCGGAAGGTGCGCTTCAGGAGGCTCGACTCGGCGAGCCAGGCGTCGAGATCGTCGCCCAGCATGTCCTCGGCGAAGAGTTCGCCGAGCGGCAGTTCATGGCGCTCATGCATGAGGCCCGGATCGCGCAGGGACCAGATGGCGAGCGAATATTCGGAGGCGACGAAACCCAATGGCCGCGCGCCCGCGCGGTCGAGACGGCGGGTGAGCAGCATGCCGAGCGTCTGATGCGCGAGGCGGCCCTCGAAGGGATAGCAGACGAGATAGAAACGGTCGCCGCGCGGGAAACACTCGACCAGAAGATTGCATTCGCCCGGCAGGACGGAACGCCAGGCCTGTATCTCCAGCCATTCGCGCACCGGCGCGGGAAGCGACGACCATTGTTCGCGATGCGCGAGCATGGTGCGGACGCGGGCGGCGAGATAGGTGGAGAGCGGAAACTTGCCGCCGTAATAAGACGGGATCATGGGCGAGGGATCGTTCGACTTCGTGACGAGGGCTTCCGTTTCGGCCAGCCCCTCGAAGCGGAGGACATGGCCCGCGAACAGGAAGGTGTCGCCGGGGGAAAGCTGGTCGATGAAATATTCCTCGATCTCGCCGAGCGTGCGCCCGCCCATCAAGCCGATGGGGCGGCGGCCGCGGCTCTTGATCATGCGCACTTTCAGCATCGGCGCCTCGACGATGGTGCCGGCATTCATGCGGTATTGCTGGATGACGGAGGGCGAGGCGGCGCGCAGGCGCATGTCGCCTTCCGCCTTCGCATTGGGACGGAGGCGCGCGAAGCGGTCGTAATTCTTCAGCGCATAGCCGCCGGTCGAGACGAAATCGACCACCTTGCCGAAGTCGTCCCGCGTCAACGCATGATAGGGCGCGGCGGAGCGCACCTCTTCGTAGAGATCGTCCGGATCGAAAGGCACGGAACAGGCGCAGCCGAGCACATGCTGCGCGAGCACGTCGAGCGCGCCAGTGCGCGCAACCATGCCGTCCTGCGCGCCTTCGAGGGCGGCGGCGCGGGCGGCTTCGCATTCCAAGACCTCGAAACGGTTTGCGGGCACGAGGAGGGCGCGCGAGGGCTCGTCGAGGCGGTGGTTGGCGCGGCCGATGCGCTGAGCCAGGCGGCTCGCACCTTTCGGCGCGCCCATGTTGACCACGAGATCGACCTCGCCCCAGTCGATGCCGAGATCGAGGGTGGAGGTGCAGACGACGGCGCGCAGCGTGCCGGCCGACATGGCGGCCTCGACCTTGCGGCGCGCCTCTGACGACAACGAACCATGATGGAGCGCGATGGGGAGCGCATCCTCGTTGAGGCGCCAGAGTTCCTGAACGACGAATTCGGCCTGGGAGCGCGTGTTGACGAAGACGAGGACGGTGCGGTTTGCGCGGATCGCCTCGTAGACGGCGGGGAGCGCATGGCGCGCGGAATGACCCGACCAGGGGATGCGCACTTCCTCGCGGCCGTCCTCCAGCGGCGTGAGCACCGAAATCTCCGGGCGGGCGCCCACCGGCGCGACGACGATCTCGCTGAGAGTCTCTCCGCTCGATGGCTGCGGCATGAGATAGCGGCGAAGCGCGTCGGGCTCTGCAACGGTGGCCGAGAGGCCGGTGCGGCGAAGGCCCGGCGCGAGCTTTGAAAGCCGCGCGAGGCCGAGCGAGAGAAGATCGCCGCGCTTCGAATTCGCGAGCGCGTGAAGCTCGTCGAGCACGAGATGCGCGAGCGAGCCGAAGAAGGCGCCCGCGTCCGGATAGGACAGGAGAAGCGCGAGCTGCTCGGGCGTCGTCATCAATATGTCGGGCGGTTCGCGGCGCTGACGCTGGCGGCGGTTCTGCGGCGTGTCGCCGGTGCGCGTTTCGATGGAGATGGAGAGGCCCATTTCGGCGACGGGCATTTCGAGATTGCGCTTCACATCGACGGCGAGCGCCTTCAGGGGCGAGATATAGAGCGTGTGGAGCGCGGGCTTTCGCGGCGCGGGCCGTGCGGCGAGATCGACAAGGCCCGGCAGGAAGCCCGCGAGCGTCTTGCCCGCCCCCGTGGGCGCGATGAGGAGTGCGGATTTGCCCGCCTCGGCGAGGGAAAGAAGCGCGAGCTGATGGCCGCGCGGGCTCCAGCCGCGGCTTTCGAACCAGCGGGCGAAGAGCGGGGGGAGCGTTGCGGTTTCCCGCGCAATGGCGAGAGGCTTCATCATGGAATGGAGAGTAGGAGAAGCTTCGACATCCCGTCAAAGAAGGTGTCATCCCGACGAAAGCCAAAATAGAAATGTCATCCCGGGCCTTGTGCCCGGCCACTCGCCGTTTGTTTTGCCGCAGCGTGGATTGGGCCCCGGCAACGAGTGCCGGGGTGACACTTTTATTTTTGGCAGGCGACGTCATCACGACTTTCGCCGGGATGACACCGAGTTTGGGGAGAGAATTTGTTTCGATTCACGCCCTTCAAGGTTCAAATCTCCGGTTCCCCATGGGAAACTGATGCTCCCGCCCCATACTTGAGGAACCACCGCATGCTCGACCAGCTTCCGCCTTCCATCCGCGAACAGCTCGATGTTCTGCTGCCGCAGCTTGTCGAGGGCGGCGTCAACATCGTTATCGCCATTCTCATCCTCATTCTCGGCCTGTGGTTCGCCGGGCGGTGCCGGACATGGACGATGCGGGGGCTGGGGCGCTGGCCGGCCATGGACGAGATGCTGCTGAATTTCTTCGGCACCGTGGTGCGCTATCTCGTCCTTACCTTCACGATCCTTGCGGTGCTGGCGAAGTTCGGCGTGCAGACGGCGAGCCTTATCGCCGTGCTCGGCGCGGCCGGCCTTGCCGTCGGCCTGGCGCTGCAGGGCACGCTTTCCAATGTCGCCGCCGGCGTGATGCTGCTGATCTTCCGGCCGTTCCGCGCAGGGCATTATGTGGAGGCAGGCGGCGTCGCAGGGACGGTGAAGGCGCTGACGCTTTTCACCACGGAACTCGCGACGCCCGACAATGTGCAGATCGTGGTGCCGAACAGCGAGGTCTGGGGAAAGCCGATCACGAACTACACCTATCATCCGACGCGCCGCGTCGACATCACCTTCGGCATTTCCTATGGCGACGATATCGGCAAGGCGATGCAGATCATTCGCGAGGCGCTGGACGCGGATGCGCGCTGCCTGACGGAGCCGGAGGCCTTTATCGGGGTGATCGGCCTTGGCGACAGTTCGGTGAACATCGTGACGCGCGTCTGGGTGATGAATGCGGATTACTGGCCGGTGCGTTTCGACCTGATGCGGGGCGTCAAGGAGCGCTTCGACGAGGGCGGAATCACCATCCCCTTCCCGGCCCGGACTATTTATACTTCAGCGGCGGACTAGGCTCGCCGCCGGGTATACTGCGGCGGACTGAGCGCGCCGGAAGCGCGCGAGACAAAACAAGGAACGGAACGCAGATGGATCGACTTTTCGGCGGGCCCGTGCTGCCCACGCTTTTCAAGCTCGCCATCGCGTCCATCGCGGTGGGCGTGGTGCTGGCGGTTTTCGGCATCAAGCCGATCGACCTGTGGCGGGACTTCCTCGATACGCTGGGGCGCATCTGGGAGATGGGGTTCGATGCGATCGACTGGTCGCTGCAATACCTGCTGCTCGGCGCCGTGGTCGTGATCCCGATTTTCGTCGCGGTCAGGCTGTGGAGCGTGCTCCTCGCGCGGGGGAAGGAGTGAGGGAGTCCTTCCTGCCGTGGTTGCCGGATTGCCGGCAATGACATCCTGTTTTTCTACATCTCGATGACGACCTTGCCGACGGCCTTGCGTTCCTGAAGCATGCGCAGGGCGTCGACGGCGCGTTCGAGCGGGAAGCGGGCGCAGATGTAGGGCGCGATCTTTCCTTCTTCGGCGAGGCGGGCGATGGCGGCGAGGTTCGCCCTGCCCGCTTCCGGGTCGCGGCGGCCATATTCGCCGGCGCGGACGCCGATGACCGAGAAGCCCTTGATGAGCGGCATGTTGACGGAGACGGTGGGGATGCGGCCGCTGGTGAAGCCGATGATCAGCAGGCGGCCATTCCAGGCGATGCAGCGCAGGCTCTCGTCGAAGACGTCGCCGCCGACCGGATCGTAGATCACATCCGCGCCGCGCCCGCCGGTGAGTTCCTTCACCTTCTCGCGGAAGCCTTGCGTGACGTTCAGGACGTGATCGGCGCCGCGCGATTTCACGATTTTCAGTTTCTCGTCGGAGGCGGAGGTGGCGATGACCGTTGCGCCGAGGAGCTTGCCCATTTCGACGGCGGCGAGGCCGACGCCGCCCGTGCTGCCATGCACCAGCAGCGTTTCGCCGGGCTGAAGATGGCCGCGGCAGACAAGCGCGACATAGGCCGTGAGATAGGCGGCCGGGTAAGCGGCAGCCTCGGCGAAATCCATGGGGCCGGGAATGGGGCGGCAGGCCTCGGCGGCGATGTTCACCTCCTCCGCGAAACCGCCGGTGCGCAGGCCCGCGACGACGCGGTCGCCCACCTTGAGGGCCGTTACGCCTTCGCCCAGCGCCGCGACGAGCCCCGCCCCTTCCATGCCGGGGGAAAAGGGAAGCTCGGGCTTGAACTGATATTTGCCCTGGATCATCAGGATGTCCGGGAAGTTGATCGAGCAGGCCTTGAGGCGGAGACGCACCTCGCCCGGACCCGGCGGCGGCAGATCGACCTCGTCCATCCTCAATACGCCGATGTCTTCCGATAGTTCGTGCACACGCATGGCGCGCATGAGCGCTCTCCCCGTCTCTTTATGGCAAATAGCTTTGCGCCGAAGCATAGAGGTGTGGCCCCAACTTCGCCATGCTGCGCGCTAGAATGGAGCCTCACGCAGGGGAAGCCCGGAGGGAAAAACAGGCATGATGACCGGCATGGAAGGTGCGCGATTCGGTGTGGCGCATCTCGACAGGATTGCGCTGCATTACGCGGAGATGGGGCCGGAGGACGGGCCGCTCGTCATTCTGCTGCATGGCTTTCCCGACAATTGCCTCGGCTGGCGCCACCAGATGCCCGATCTCGCAAAGGCGGGGTTTCGCGTGATCGCGCCCGACCAGCGCGGCTATGGCGTGAGCGGGAAGCCGCGCGGCGTGAAGGCCTACGATCTCGACGAGCTGGCGCAGGACGTCATCGACCTCGGACGGCATTTCGGCGAGGAGAAACTGCGCGTCGTCGGACATGACTGGGGTGCGAGCGTCGCGTGGTGGCTCTGCTCGACGAAGCCGGCGCACATGGAGAAGGCGGCGATGATCAACGCGCCGCATCCCGCGATCTGGAAGCAGGCGATGTATGAGGACAAGGCGCAGCGCAAGAAGAGCCGCTATGTGAAGATGTTCCGCCTGCGCGGCCTTCCCGAATGGGCGATGCGGCGGAAAAACTTCGGCGCGCTGATCGAGGCGCTGGAAACGTCGGCGCGCGAGGGCGCCTTCGCGAAGGAAGAATGGGATGCCTATCGCCGCGCATGGAGCGAGCCGAAGGCGCTCACCTCGATGATCCACTGGTATCGCGCGCTGCTGAAGAAGGATCTTTCGGGGCCTGTCGCGCGCACCGACGTGCCGGTGCTGCTCGTCTGGGGCGAGAAGGATGATTTTGCGGATGTGTCGCTGGCAAAGAAGAGCATCGATCTTTGCGAGCGCGGCGGCACGCTGTTCCTCGGGGAAGGCACGCATTGGGTGCTGCGCGAGGAAGCGGCGAGCATCAACCCGATGCTCGTCACGTTTCTCCGCTCCGATCAGGATGTGTAGCCGATGGCCGAACCGAGCGCGGCGAGACCCAGCACGATGAAGAGCGCGGCGGCCGCGAAGCGGACGTAGCGGAGCGGCACGCGCTTTGCCGCCGCCTCGCCGAAGAGGACGACGGGCACGTTCGCCACCATCATGCCGAGCGTCGTGCCGAACGCAACAAGGGCGAGCGTTTCGTAACGCGCGCCGAGGGCGACGGTCGCGATCTGCGTCTTGTCGCCCATCTCGACCAGGAAGAAGGCCACCGTGGTCGCAAGGAAGGGACCGAAGCGCGATGCTGCCTGCGCTTCATCCTCCGAAGGGGGCGCGTCCGGCACGAGCGTCCAGAGCCCCATCGCAAGGAAGGAAAGGCCAAGCACCCAGGCGAGAAGCTGCGGGGTGAGCCAGGCGGCGACGAGCGTTCCCGCCCATGCGGCGAGCGCGTGGTTTGCGACCGTGGCGACGAAGATGCCGGCGATGACGGCGAGCGGCGCGCGGAAACGCACCGCGAGAATGAGGGCGAGCAATTGCGTCTTGTCGCCGATTTCAGCGATGGCGACGGCGCCGAGAGAGACAAGGAAAGCTTCCAAGGAAAACACTCCGCTGCCGGACGCGACACCAATGACCCAACGCGCCCGCCCGGCAAAGGCAGCGCATGAGCCAAAGGTCTCGCCAGTTCAGCGGTTGCTGAGCGCGGACGCCACGGGATCAGGAAACCCCGAGTTTGTTGACGCCCGCCCCTCTCTGCCATGACGGCGGAGGGCGGCTACTCCCCTAAGGACGGTGGGGAAATAGCATGGCCCGGTCAGAGCGCGATGCCGAAGCGCGCGGCGATCCAGACAGTCGCGAGATAGAGGAGCACGGTGACGGCGCAGCCGATGGCGAGCGCGGGCCAGAAACCGATCCCGTGCCGCAGCATCGCCGGGAAAATCAGAAACATCGGCAGCGAGGGAATGACGTACCAGAAGGTCGCCTCCGCATGGGCGGCGATGCGCTCGGCATCGCCCGTGTCGCGCCAGAGCCAGACGATGGCGAGAAGGGAAACAAGCGGGAGCGAGGCGATGAGCGCGCCGAAGGCAGGACTGCGTTTGGCGGTTTCGGACACGACCATCACGAGGATGCCGGAGATCGCTGCCTTGACGATCGCGTAGAGCATGGATCAGGCGCTCCCGCCGAGGACCGTGCCGATGTCGCGCGCGATCCGCTCGCAGGCTTCGCGCGCGGCGGGGATGACGCCGGTCATGGCGGTGAAGGCGTGAGGCAGGTTGTCCTCGCAGCGGTAAGCGACGACGACGCCCGCGGATTTGAGCTTTTCGGCATAGGCCGCGCCCTGATCGCGCAACGGGTCGAAGCCCGACGTGACGACGATGGCGGGGGACAAGCCAGACAGGTCCGGCTCCTTCATGGGCGAGACGCGGACATCCTCCGCCTCGGCGGGCGCATTCAGGTAATGCGCGCCGAACCAGTCCATGATCGCGCGCGTCAGCGGATAGACCTCGGCGCAACTGTCCATCGAGCCGCCTTTCCAGCCCCAGTCCGTCACCGGATAGATGAGAAGCTGAAGAGCGGGCGCGGCGAAGCCCTTTCGCCTTGCCTCCTGCGCGACGACGGCGGAGAGATAACCGCCCGCGCTGTCACCGCCGACACCGATGCGGCCGGGGATCATGTGGAGAGCGGCGGCGTTTTCCTGCGCCCAGCGGAAGGCGGCGACAGCATCGTCGACCTCAGCTGGGAACTTGTGCTCCGGCGCGAGGCGGTAGGCGACGTTCAGCACCGAGCAGCCGGCAAGCGCCGCGATCATGCGGCAGAAGGTGTCGCAGGTATCGAGATCGCCGATGACGCAGCCGCCGAAGTGAAAGAAGACGATACCGGGCAGCGGCCGCGACATGTTCACCGGCAAGTAAAGACGCGCATCCAGGGGGCCGCCGGGGCCCGGCACCTCAAGCGCCTTTACCTCGACATCGGGACGGGGATCGGCGTCGAGAAGCTTCAGGCCTTCCGACGTCGCGCTGCGGGCGGCGGCGGGATCGAGCGTCGTAATCGACGGCTGGCGCGCGCCCTGCGCGGCGAGAAATTGCGCGCGGGCATCGAGGATGCGGCCGTCGATGGCGAGCGGCTTGCCACCCGACATCCGCACGAGGAGGCCGTCCGGCAATTTCAGCAGGGTACGGACGATGAATTTCTGCAGGTTCATTGGTCTTGTTCTTTCTTCCTGTCCGTTTGGCTTCCGTTGCCTGCGGCTTCAACCAACATCGTCATTGCGAGCGACCATCCGGGAGCGAAACAATCCAGGGGCGGCAGGCATGGAGCAAGCGACTCCTGGATTGCTTCGTCGCTTCGCTCCTCGCAATGACGCTTCAGAGTGCGGAGAAGCGCTTCCGTAACATTCCTCGCACTTTCCTACTTCGTGTCGCCCGCGTGCGGGAGGGTGCGGAAGCCGCCGAGGACGAGCGTCGTCGCGAAGGTGGATGCCTCCTCCGCATCCATCTCCGGGCGGCGCAACATGCGGTCGCCGATCTCCATGGCGATGCCGACGACAGCGGCCATGAGGTATTCCGCATCCACGTTCGGCAGCGCGCCGTTGCGGATATCTTCCTCGATATATTCGCGAATTTCCTCGAAGCCCGCGATGATCTCGGGCGAATCCATGCGCACACGGACGGTGTTCGGATTTCGGCGGATGACCTGGAATGTGTCGCGGTCGGTGGCGAGATAATCGAAATAGGTTCGATAGGCGTTGCGGATGAAATCCTCGAAGGTGCGCGAGCGGATGCGCTCGGCGCGGAGACGCGGACGGATGCGGCGCATGCCCTCGTCCATCAGCGCCTCGAAGACTTCTTCCTTGCTCTTGAAGTAGTTGTAGAAGGTGCCCGACGCGAGGCCCGTCCGGCGAATGATGTCGCGGACGGAGGTGGCGCCGTAACCGAGATCGGCAAAGACGATCTTCGCGGCGTCGAGAATCGCTTCCCGATTGTTCTTCTTCGTGCGCTCGCGCTTGCCGAGCGCCTTCACCGCCTCGGCCGGCGGCGCGTCCTCAAGATCGGTGCTCACACGGCACCGCCTTCCCCTGCCGGGGTTTCCTTGTCACTCATCATCCCTCCGGAGGGACCGAAGCTTGCGGGGCTGCCCCACCCCGCCCGCCGGTCCCGCGATTCATGCCGATACGGCCAACCTACCCGAATGACGACAATCGTCAACTTTTCGGTATGAGAAACGGGCCAAAAAAACTCTTTTTTCTCAATGTGTTAGAATCATCGCTGGCTTGCAGTGGCGCGACGGAGCCGATGGCGCTATCAGAACGTCTCCCGGACCAGAGGTATCAGAATGAGTAACCCCAACTTCACACCCGAGCACATCGCCATGATGAAGAATGTGCTGATCGAACATGTGCCGCATGCCAAGGCCATCGGCATGACCGTGGAGGACGCGAAGCGGGGCGAGGCATGGCTCTCCGTTCCCTATTCCGAAAACCTGATCGGCAACCCGGAGACGGGCGTGATCCATGGCGGCGTCATCACCTCGCTGCTCGACAATGCCTGCGGCATCGCGGTGCAGCTTGCGCTGGCGGAGCGCCAGTCCATCGCGACGCTCGACCTCAGGATCGACTACATGAAACCCGCGACGCCGAAGCTCGGCCTGATGGCGCATACGCATTGCTACAAGGTGACGAAGAACATCGCCTTCGTGCGCGGCACCGCCTATCACACGGACGAGGACGATCCGATCGCGGCCTGCGTGGGCACCTTCATGCTGGCGGCGAACCGGGCGATGCCCGTTCCCGTGACGGCGGAGGCGGCGGCGGAAGCCATGAAAATTCTTGCGAAGAACAAGGACGGCGCAGCATGAGCGAGGCGAAGACCCCTTTCGACGTCAATGCCCTGATGCAGGCGATCCCTTACGCGCGCCATCTCGGCATCACGGTGGACCAGCGCGGCAACGAGATCACCACGGTGCTGCATTTCTCGCAGCATCTCATCGGCAACCCGGTGCTGCCCGCGCTTCATGGCGGCGTGATCGGCGCCTTCCTCGAGACGACGGCCATTGCGCAGCTTGCTTTCGAATTCGCGGCAGGCGATGCGAGCGCCGCCGCGCTGCCGAAACCCATCGGGCTCACCATCGACTATCTGCGGTCCGGGCGGCCGATGGACACCTATGGCCGCGCGGAAATCACCAAGCAGGGACGGCGCGTGGCGACGGTGCGCGCGGAAGCCTGGCAGGACGACCGCTCGCGTCCCATCGCGACGGCCCATGGCCATTTCCTGCTGCAGGCGGCGGACGACGCATGAGCGCGGCGACGCCGGCGCGGGGCTATCTCTTCCAGGCGGCGCTGACGACCGGCTCTCTGAAAAGCAAAGGAAAGACGGGGATGGCCCGAATAAATCGGGCCATGACGACTTTGTTTGAAAGACGAGCGAGCACGCCGCAGAGTTACAGAATCTCCAGCACGCTTTCGGGCGGGCGGCCGATCCGCGCTTTCGCGCCCGAGACGACGATGGGGCGCTCGATCAGGATCGGGTTATCGACCATGGCGGCGATGAGTTTTTCGTCGGTGAGTTTCTCATTGTCGAGGCCGAGGGTCTTGTAGACCTCCTCGCCTTTCCGCATGAGATCGCGGGGTTTCATTTTCAACTTCTTCAGGATCGCCTGCAGCTCGGCGGCGCCGGGCGGGGCCTTCAGATAATCGACGATCAGCGGATCTGCCCCGTGCTCTTCAAGCAGGGCGAGCGTCGCGCGCGACTTCGAGCAGCGCGGATTGTGGTAGATGGTGGGCTTCGGCATGCCGCCTCCTCCTAGAATTTCACATCCGCGCCGACGGCGTCTTTCAGATGCGCGAAGCCATCCGCGGCGAGCCGCGCGGCGAGGTCGCGCTTGATGCGGGCGACGAGCGCGGGACCGTCATAGGCGAGCGCGGAATAAAGCTGCACGAGCGAGGCGCCCGCGCGGATTTTCTCATAAGCGTCGTCGCCCGAGCCGATGCCGCCGACGCCGATCATCGGCAGGCGGCCTTTGGTGAGGCGGTACATGTCGCGCAGCACCGACGTCGACATCTCGAAGAGCGGGGCGCCGGAGAGGCCGCCCGTCTCGTTCGCATGGACGCCGGAGATCAGACCTTCGCGCGCTATCGTGGTGTTCGAGACGATGAGGCCGTCGAGACCTTCGGCCAGAGCGACTTCGGCGATATCGGCGAGCTCCTCTGCGACGAGATCGGGCGCGATCTTGAGGAGAACGGGCGTCGGCCGCGCGCGATCGGTGCGCCTTGCCGCGAGGACGCGCGCCACGAGCCCGGCGAGTTCCGCCTTGCCCTGCAGTGCGCGCAGACCCGGCGTGTTGGGCGAGGAAATGTTGACGGTGAAATAGGAGGCGAGCCCGTCGAAGGCGCGGATGCCGGCTTCGTAATCGGCGATGCGGTCGGCCGCATCCTTGTTGGCGCCGATATTGACGCCGACGATGCCGGGCCGGCCACGGCGGGCGAGAAGACGCTTCTTCAGCGCCTCGTGACCTTCATTGTTGAAGCCCAGGCGATTGATGACGGCGCGGTGAAGCGGCAGCCGGAAGACGCGGGGGCGCGGATTGCCGGATTGCGGGCGCGGCGTCACCGTGCCGACCTCGGCAAAGCCCATGCCCAATGCCAGCATGGCGTCCGGCACCTCGCCGTTCTTGTCGAAGCCGGCGGCGATGCCGACCGGATTTTCGAAATGAAGGCCGAAGAGATCGATCGCAAGCGAGGCGGGATCGGGTTCGCGCTGGCGGGGGGCAAGCCCGAGGCGAAGCGCGCGGATCGTCAGGCGATGCGCGGTTTCGGGCTCGATGAGGCTGGCGAAGGGGCGGGCAAGCGGGAAAAGGTCCATGAGGTTCAGCCTTCGCCCGGCGCGGTGACATGGGCCGGGAAGACGTGTTCACCGTTCTCGCCGACGGGCAGCGGATCGACACGGACGACCGCCGCGAGCGGAAGCACGTCGTAGAGATGCGGGAAAAGCGCCTGCCCGCGCGAAGGTTCCCATTTGAGCGCCTCGCCCAGCGCCGCCGTCTCGACCGAGACGAGGAGGAGGCCCCTCCTCCCCGAAAAATGGCGCGATGCCGTCTCCGGCGCCTGTTCGGCGGTCGAGAAATGGATGAAGCCGTCGTCGAGATCGACCGGCGAGCCGATGAAACGGCCTTCAGCCTCGGCGGCGATCCATTCGTGCTCGCTCACGATCTTGTAGACAAGGCCGGCATCCAGCGGCATGGCAATCCTTTCGGCAGACGGGCCGGGAAGACGGGAGACGCGGCACTCTAGCGAGCACGCCCGCGAGGGACAAGCCGCGCCCCGCACCCGGAGATGGGAATTCGATCCGCATTTCGGCTGGGCCAAAAGGCGAGGCCTGTGGCATGATTTCCATATTCCGGCCCCGCGCCCGGGCGGAAGACAGGAATTCATTCAGGCCCATGCCCCGCTCGCTCTCTCATGGCCGCCTCTGGGCGGCGATCGACAGGCTCGCCGCCCAGCACCGGCTGACGGCGTCCGGCCTTGCCAAGGCGGCGGGGCTCGATCCCACGACCTTCAACAAGTCGAAGCGCGTGACGGCGACGGGGCGGCCGCGCTGGCCCAATACGGAGAGCCTGGCGCGCGTGCTCGATGCGACGGGCTCGTCGCTCGAAACCTTCCTTGCGCTTGTCGCCAATGGCGAGAGCCCCGCCCTGCCGCAAAGGCATGTGCCGCTGATCGGCCTCGCGCAGGCGGGGCGCGGCGGCTTTTTCGACGATGCGGGTTTTCCGGCGGGCGTGGGCTGGGAAGAAGTGGCCTTTCCCGACTTCAAGGACGAGCATGCCTATGCGCTCGAAGTGAGCGGGGACAGCATGGAGCCTTTCTACCGGGAGGGCGACATCATCGTTGTGTCGCCCGCCGCCGATGTCCGGCGGGGCGACCGCGTGGTGGTGAAGACGGTGGCGGATGAAGTCATGGTCAAGGTGCTGGCGCGCAAGACGGCGAACCGCGTGGAACTCAAATCGTTCAATCCGGCCTATGAAGACCGCGTGCTGAAGCCGGAAGAAATTCTCTGGATGGCGCGGATCATCTGGGCAAGCCAGTAAGGCGCCGACGCTCAGCGCTTGCCGGACACCGGAACGCCGCTCGCGGCCGGGACCGCGCGGCGGCCAAGACCCGCCGCGACGAGACGCGCGATTTCCGCCCTGTCGTCCCGGTGCAGCGCCTCTTTCAACGGCAGCGCGGAATTGCGCAGGATGCCCTCAAGCGCGGTGCGCGGCTCGCGGGCGAGCAGGCGGTCGAGCAATTCCTCCGCGCGGGTACGGTTTGCCTCACCGCCGAGACCGGCAAGCTGGAACCCGCATTGCCAGGCGACGGACACATTGTCCGGATCGAGGACGAGCGCATGCTCATAAGCCTCGATCCCGGCATGGACGGAGGCGCCATAGATCGCGGCGCCGATCAGGCCGCCCTCATGGACGATTTCGAGGTGCCAGCCGCCAAGCGCGGCATGGGCCCAGGCGTTGTCCCGGTTTATCTCAAGCGCACGGTCGATGTGGTGGCGGGCCTGCGTTCCCCAGCCCTCGAAATGGGCCTTGATGCCGCCGGTGCGGCGCGCAACGAGGCCGAGCCCGACGGCGACGGCAAGATGCGCTTCGGGCACGCCCGGCCCGCGCGCAACGGCGCGGCGCGCATCGGCAAGCCCCGCCTCGAAGCGGCGCAGACGCTCTTCGCCTTCGGACAGGAATTCGCCGCGCACCATTTCGGCGCGCGAGGCGAGCGCATCGCCCTTCGCGGAGCGGAGCTTGCGCGCGAGCGTGGCGGCATGAGCGAAGTTTCCGGCATCGAAGGCTGCCTGCGCCGCGGCAAGGCCGCGCTCCAGCGCGCCCGCAGGGGAGGCGGCAAACAGAAATACGAGAAGCAGAACGGCGCTTCGCCAGGGGCGCCTCGACAATTTCCGCACGCTGCCCGCTCCCTGCGCCATCCAACCGGGCGCCATGTTCGGCGATGCGGCACGAGGGAGCAAGCAATGCCGAAAGCGCGGATCAGACCTCGGAGAGATCGCCGCCCGCAAGCGCGCGGGCGATCAGCTCACGCGTGTTGTCGATGCCATAAAGCGCGGCAAATGAGCCGAAGCGCGGTCCGCGCTCCTGCCCGAGCAGCACCTGATAGATCATCTGGAAGAAAGCGACGGAGACACCGGGACCGCCCTCCGGGCTCGTCTTCGCATGATCCTGATAGCGCTCGATGCCGCGCGCCACATCGAGCAGGGCATTCTGGATCGTCTCGCCATCCGCGCCGGCGGGCAGCGTGCCGAGCTTGACGGAGAGCGCTTGCAGCGCTTCGGCCTCGACCTCGTCGGGCGCACGGAACACCTTGGCCGGCTTCACGAAATCCTCGAAGTAGCGGATCGCATATCCGGCCAGCCTGTCGAGTTCCGGATGCGTCTGCGGCGTCACGCCGGGTACGTGACGCAAGATGAAGCCCCAGAGCACCGCCTTGTCATGCGCGTGGGACGCGCTGACGAGATTGAGCAGCAGCGCAAAGGAAACCGGCAGCACGATCGCAGGCGGATTGCCGCCATGGATGTGCCAGACCGGATTGCCCAGCCGTTCCTTCACGTCCTGACGCGGATAGGCGGCAAGGTGCTGGTAATATTCATCGACGGCGCGCGGAATGACGTCGAAATAGAGCTTCTTGGCCTGACGCGGCCGCAGGAACATGTAGAGCGCGAGGCTTTCGGACGGCGCATAGGCCAGCCACTCATCGATGGTGAGGCCATTCCCCTTCGACTTGGAAATCTTCTCGCCCTTTTCGTCGAGAAAGAGTTCGTAGACGAAGTGTTCCGGCGGGCGGCCGCCCAACGCCGCGCAGATGCGGTCGTAGACGCCCATGTTGGGCCCGTGATCCTTGCCGAACATCTCGAAATCGACGCCGAGCGCGGCCCATCGCGCGCCGAAATCCGGCTTCCACTGCAACTTCACATGACCGCCGGTGACGGGCAGCGTGGTCTCTTCGCCGTCCTCGTCGTCGAAGGTAATGGTCGCGTCCGCGGCATTCACCTTCTTCATCGGCACATAAAGCACGCGACCGGTCTTGGGCGAAATCGGCAGAAAGGGCGAATAGGTCGCGCGCCGCTCCGGCCCAAGCGTCGGCAACATGATCGCCATGATGTCGTCGTAGCGTTCGGCCACGCGCCGGAGGATCGGGTCGAAACGGCCCGACTTGTAATATTCGGTCGCGCTCGCGAATTCGTATTCGAAACCGAAGGTGTCGAGGAAGCGCCGGAGCATCGCATTGTTGTGATCGCCGAACGATGGATACTCGTTCGTGAACGGGTCGGGCACCCGCGTCAACGGCATGTGCAGATAAGGCTCGAGGAACGCGCGGTCCGGCACGTTGTCGGGAATCTTGCGCATCCCGTCCATGTCGTCGGAGAAGCAGATGAGACGTGTCTCGACGCCCGGCATCAGGAGTTCGAAGGCGCGCCGCACCATGGTCGTGCGCGCGACTTCGCCGAACGTGCCGATGTGGGGCAACCCGGAAGGTCCGTACCCCGTTTCAAAAAGCACGGTGCGCGAGACGCCACCCTCCTTCTCGAGCCGGCTCACTATTTTCCGCGCTTCCTCGAAGGGCCAGGCCTTGCTGACGCGGGCGGCTTCAAGAAGTTCGGATGGCGCTATGGCGGCGGCTTGCGAGGACATCTAATCTACCTGGAGAAATGCTTAAGACTTTGTCAAGCGGGCGGACCCTATGCTCTGCCTTATCCTCAGTCAATGCGGGGATCGAACCCGCATGAGGGGCTCCGGACAGGTCTTGCCGCGGCGAACGGACGCCCGTCCGGGAAGCCATATTCCAGTATTTTTGCGGTCGTATGCCCGGAGAACCAGAAAGTGACGAATAGCCGGCCCGACAGTCCCGGCGAGGACAGGAACCCACCCGGGGAACCGGAGCCCATCTTCGGGCCGGTCCGTCGCGCCTATCCCATCGAAACGCGAATCGACGCCGAGCAGGTGAAGCTGCTGATGTCGCTCGGCGAAGCGAGCCGCTTCACGATCTTCGGCGCGATTGCGGTGGTGGGTGCCACGTTCTACGAGACGGCGCCACTGTGGACGATCGCCGCCGTCGCCGCGATCCAGCTCGTTGCGCAGCTTCTGTTCGACCGCGTGCGCGCCGGCTTTCGCGCCGACCCGGACGCGACCGTCAATGCATCCAAATGGGCACATCGGTATGCGCTGGTAACGATCGTCAGCGGTTCGACATGGGGCGTGGGCGCGCTGCTCTGGCTGCCCGGCTCATCCTTCGCACATGAAATCTTCTACACCCTGGTAATCGCCACTCTCGTCATGGCGACTGCGATCACGCGCGCAAACCATCCGCCCGCCGTCATCTTCTATACGATCGCCTCCTCGCTTCCGGTCGTGGGCATGCTGCTCTGGCGCGCCGACCCGCTTTCGATCGCGACGGTGCTTCTTGCAGCCATGTTCTTTGCGACCGTCATGGGCTGGACACGCCGGATCAACGATCGCTATCGCGACGCGTTTCGCCTGCGCTTCGAGAATGCCGACCTTGTGGAGCGGATGGCGCGCGCGCATGCGGCGACCGAACAACGCCGCCGCGACGCGGAGGATGCGGAGACCCGCGCCAGAGCGGCGGCCGGGGCAAAACAGGAATTCCTCGACATCATAAGCCACGAATTGCGCACGCCGCTCGACGGGCTGCGCAACATGGCACGCTATCTCGCCGACGAAGCGACGACCGACACGCAATTCAAGATCGCCGCCTCGGTGGAGGAGACAAGCCAGCTTCTCAGGCGCCTCGTCGACGACATGCTCGATTTCTCGGAGATCGAAGCACATTCGCTGGAACTGAAACCGAGCAGCTTCAATCCGGTGGAGCTTGCAGCCGGCATCGTGCGCGTGACGCGGCATCAGGCTGTCGACCGGGGGCTCTCGCTCGAACTCAATGCCGCGCCGGAGACGCCGCCGCAGATGCATGCCGACCCCGACCGCGTGCGGCAGGTGCTGATGAACCTCGTCAACAATGCGATCAAGTTCACCTATCAGGGCGGTGTGGTCGTGAGCGTGGCGCCGCTGAAGGCGCCCGGCGGCGAGACGCTGCTGCGCTTCTCCGTGACGGACACCGGCCCCGGCCTTTCGACGGAGGCGCAGGAGCGCGTTTTCGAGGCCTTCACGCAGGGCGCGGATGCGCGCGATTTCCGCTTTTCAGGCAAGGCGGCGGGGGCCGGCCTCGGACTGCCGATCAGCGACCGGCTTGTACGGATGATGGGCGGGCATATCGGCGTCGACAGCACGCCGGGCCAGGGAAGCTCGTTCTGGTTCCTGCTGCCGCTGGAGCCGGGCGAGGCCGCCGGATACATCGCGTCGTTGCAAGCGGATACCCGGACCGGACCGGGCGTCAGGCCCGAAAGGCTGATCGACCACGACCATCTCTATGCGCTCGAACTGAAAATGGGCGGCCAGCACATCACCGATTACCTCGTCGCCGGACTTGAGCGCGTGCTCGAAATCCATCGCGAGATCGAGCGGGCGCGGACAATGCGCGACAGCGGCGCGCTGGCGCGGCATGCGGGCGATCTCAAGGCGGCGGCTTCCGATATCGGGCTCACCGCCGTGGCGCTGGTCGCGGAGGACATCGCGACAGCGGCGGCACATGGCGAAGCCGATGCGGCGCTCGGCGCCGTGCCCCGGCTGCAGCAGAAGATCACCGCGACATGGCGGGCGCTCGCCAAGGCCTATCCGAGCCTGGCGGCCTGAGGCCGGGCCGGGCGGTAATTTCATTACCGCGGCGCATGGCTATACTCGGCGCCGATGCCAGACCGTTCTCCCCCCGATTCGACCTTTCCCAGAGGAGAGGGCCCTTTCCTGCCCGAGGCGGCGGCCATTGTGCCCGCGCGCGGTGCGGGTGGCGGTGCGATTTCGGTCGATGCCGAGGGCGAGATCGAGGAACTCACGCCCGATGAGGCACTGAAGCGGATCGCCGGTGAGCCGGTGATGCTCGTCCATGCGGGCTTCACCGCGCGGCGCATCGCGCGGGGCCGCAACTTCCGGGAACCGGGGCCGCAGGTCTTCGACCTGATGGAACTCTTCGCCTTCGTGCATCCGGCGCGCACCTGCCTGCCGACGGTGGCGGGGCTTGCGCGCGCGCTCGGGCTCGATGCGGGCACGACGCCGGAAGACCAGGCGCTGATGCTGCACCGGGCGGCGGCGCAGATGCTTGCGGCGCTCCAGCAGGCTTCCTATCCCGACCGCCCCTCGGCGGCGCGCACGGCCTGGCGCATGGCCGAAGGCGGCTGGTCCTGGGGGCCGGGCGTCGTTGCCGCGCTCAGGGATGCGCTGGGACGGGATGGAAAGCCGCCCGGCGCGCGCGGCTTCGACGTCTGGAACGAGCTTCCCGAATGGGAAGAGCGTGGCCCCCGTCCACCCGCAGGATCGCTGCCCGTGAGCGAGCGCGAAGCGCGCGACCAGCTTGCGCTGCTGGCGGGCGCCGATGCGGAGGCGCGGCCCGGACAGGCCGCCTTCGCGGCGGCGGCGTCTCATGCCTTCGCGCCACGCGAGACGGCGGGCGCGCCCAATGTGGTGCTCGCGGAAGCGGGCACCGGCATCGGCAAGACCATCGGCTATATCGCCCCGGCGAGCCTGTGGGCGGCGCGGAACAAGGGCACGGTGTGGATATCGACCTATACGAAGAACCTGCAACGCCAGCTCGACCAGGAACTTTCGCGGCTCTATCCCGATCCCGCCGAGAAGGCGGAGAAGGCGGTGATCCGCAAGGGGCGGGAAAATTATCTCTGCCTCCTCAACTTCGCCGAGATGGCAGACCGGGCGGCGCTCGGCGGCGGCGCGGTGGCGATCGGGCTCGTCGCGCGATGGGCGAAGGCAAGCCGCGACGGCGACATGGTGGGCGGCGATTTCCCGGCCTGGCTCGCGGCGCGGCTTGGCGGCGTCACGGGGCGGACGGGGCTGACCGACCGGCGCGGCGAATGCGTCTACACGGCCTGCCCCTATTACAAGAAGTGCTTCATCGAGCGTGCGATCCGCAAGGCACGGCGCGCCGAGATCGTGGTCGCGAACCATGCGCTTGTGATGCGGCAAGCGGCGCTCGATCAGGCCATGGGACCGCTCGTCCCGGCGGCGGCGAAGGAAACGGATGCGGCAGGCGGCGCGGAAGACGAGGCGCCAAGCGGGCGGGAGGCGCGCTCCCGCTTCGTCTTCGACGAGGGACATCATATCTTCGATGCGGCGGACAGCGCCTTCTCGGCCTCGCTGTCGGCGCTCGAAACGGCGGAGCTTCGCCGCTGGATTCGCGGCGCGGAAGGTCAGCGCGGACGGCGCGGGCGCGGTCTCGACGAACGCGTGGGCGATCTTCTCGGCGAGGACAGGCTCGCCGAGGAAGCGCTGCATGCGGCGCTTTCGGCCGCCGCCGCCCTTCCCGGCCCCGGCTGGGGCACGCGGCTCAACGAAGGCCAGCCGCGCGGCGCGGCGGAGAAGTTCCTCGCGCTGCTGCGCCAGCAGGTTCACGCCCGGACGGAGGATACCGGCACGCCCTTCTCGCTCGAAGTGGAGACCGAGCCTCCCGTCGCCGGACTGCCGGAAGCGGCGGCCGGACTCGACGATGCGTTGAAGCGGCTCGCGGCGCCGCTCGCCCTGATCGCCGAACGGTTGCGCGCGCGGCTCGACGACGAAGCCGAAGATCTCGACACGTCGACGCGCATCCGCATGGATGCGGCTGCGCGCGGGCTCGAACGGCGGGGGCGCATTCTCATTCCCGCCTGGCGAAGCATGCTGGCAAGCCTCAACGCGACGCCACCCGGCATGTTCGTCGACTGGTTTTCGATCGAGCGCCTGTCCGGGCGCGACGCCGATGTGGGCATGCACCGGCACTGGCGCGATCCGACGGTGCCTTTCGCGGGCGCCGTGCTCGAACCGGCGCATGGCGTGCTCATCACCTCGGCGACGCTGCGCGACGAACTGCCGGAAACGGAGAGCGAGGACGAGGGCTGGGAGGGCGCCGAAATCCGGACCGGCGTGTCGCATCTCGCGCTGCCTGCGAGGCGCGCCTTCATGGCCTCGCCCTTCGACTATGCCGCCCAGGCGCGCATCTTTGTCGTGCGCGATGTGAGCCGCACCGACATGACCCAGATCGCGGCCGCCTATCGCGAACTCTTCCGTGCGGCGGGTGGCGGCGCGCTCGGCCTCTTCACCGCCATTCACCGGCTTCGCGCGGTGCATGAGAAGATCGTGACGCCGCTCGAAGAGGAGGGGCTTTCGCTTTACGCGCAGCATATCGACGCGCTCGATACGGGCACGCTGGTCGATATTTTCCGTGCCGAGCGCAATGCCTGCCTGCTCGGCACGGACGCCGTGCGCGACGGCGTGGATGTGCCGGGGGATTCGCTGCGCATGATCGTGTTCGACCGCGTGCCCTGGCCGAGGCCGGACATTCTGCACAAGGCGCGGCGCGAACAATTCGGCAAGGCGCGCTACGACGACATGATTACGCGGCTCAGGCTGAAGCAGGCCTTCGGGCGGCTGATCCGGCGGGCGAGCGACCGGGGCGTGTTCATTGCGCTCGATTCCCGCCTGCCGACGCGGCTGACCACCGGATTTCCGCCGGGCGTCACCATCCACCGTGTCGGGCTTGCCGAAGCCATTGCCGAGACGAGGGCCTTTCTCGGCACGCCGGACCCCACACTTGCTCCCCGGCAGGCCAGCCCCTAAGCTCCCGGCGAAATTTCACGAGGAAGACCGATGTCGACGATTTCTCCGGAACATGCCCTGATCTACATCATGGTGACGATGAGCGCGGTGGACCGCGCCATGAGCGACAATGAGATGAGAGACATCGGCACCATCGTGAAGACGCTTCCCGCCTTCCGCAATTTCCATGCGGAGAAGCTCATTCCGGCGGCGCGGGAATGCGCCGCGATCCTGCAGGAAGATGGCGGGCTCGACGCGGTGTTCGGCTTGGTGAAGGATGCACTGCCGCCGCATCTGCGCGAAACGGGCTATGCGCTCGCGGTCGAAATCGCGGCGGCGGACGAGGCGGTGGGTGCGGAGGAAATCCGGCTGCTGCAACTGCTCCGCGACACGCTCGACATCGACAAGCTCACCGGCGCCGCGATCGAGCGCGGCGCGCGGGCACGGCACATGCCACTCTGATTTTTGTTCTTTGAATTGCGCTGGCGCCGGTCAACCGCAGGCGCCCGTTCCCGTCTCGCGCAATTCGCCGTCGATGCGGTCGAAGAAGGTGCGGGTGCAGGCCGACGGACCGGCATAGCTGTCCGTTTCGCGGTGGATCAGAACGGTCTGCCCGTCCTCCCAGATGTAGATGTCGATACCGCCTTCGGCCGCGCTCGACCGCCAGCGGCTGACGATTTCCTGCGTATCGGGATCGAATTCGGGCGAGACGATCTCATCGAGCGCGACGTTGCCGACGAAGGCCTCCTCGTCCGGCGCCCACAACCAGTTGCGATAGAGAACATTCGGACCCGCCGTTCCTTCCGCAATGAGCCGGAGGTCGTGGTAGCCGTCGAAATTGACGTCGATCAGCTCGAAGCCGTTGTTGGGGATTTGCGCGGCGGCGCGCGACCCGACATCCGCGATCGTCTGGAAGGCGTCGACCTCACCTTTTCGCCGGATGTGGACGGTATCGACGGCGCGGTCGCCGAACTCGTCGAGGCGCCATGAAAGAGAGAAATACAGCTCCGGCGAAACGGGATCGATGCGGCCTTCGCAAACGATGGGCGCCTTGTCCGCGGCCCCCGATGGCGCGATACAGGTGTAACTGCTCTGGAACGTCTCGTCGCCGCGCACATATTCACGCCTTGCGTCGGCATTCGCCGCTGCCTCGGCGGCCACGCCCTCCACATGCGTGCCGGCGGGCGCCGGGCCGGAGGCGGCCATGACGGAGGCCATGAAAGGCCCCCCGATGAAAAGCAAAGTCCAAAGGCAGATACGTCGCCACATGAGCCGTGCAGCCCTCTTCACGCATTGTTGAGTCGCGCGGGTGTGCATTCTAGCGCAAGAGGGAAGCGGGTGGCCTTTTTCTTGTGCCGCCCGTCCCGCTATAATCAGGCTTCATTCCCGGGTCTCCCTGCGGCCATTCCGGGGCCGCGGATGAGCAGGGCAGACCGTACCGGACAATCGAATGTTCGACTTCCTCACCCTTCACGAACCCGCCCTGAGGCTTGCCGCTTTTGCCGGTGTGCTCGCCTTGATGTTGCTGCTGGAGTTCGCGATACCGCGCCGCGGCCGCAGCGGCCCGAGGCTCCGGCGCTGGACGACCAATCTCGCGCTTGCGGGTGCGGGCACGCTGCTCGTTCGCTTCACCGTGCCGCTGCTCGCGGCCGGCGTTGCCGTGCTTGCGGCGCGGCAGGGGTTCGGACTTTTCCACTGGACGGGCACGCCCGAGGCGGCCGCCTTCGTGCTGTCGATCGTCGCGCTCGATCTTCTCGTCTATGTCCAGCATGCCGTGTTCCATAAATTCAGGCTGCTCTGGCGGCTGCACCGCGTGCATCACGCGGACCCGGATCTCGATGCGACGACGGGCATTCGCTTCCATCCCGTCGAAATCCTGCTCAGTATGGGGATCAAGATGGGCGCCGTCGCGCTTCTGGGCGCGCCCGCCGCTGCCGTCATCCTGTTCGAGGTGCTGCTCAACGCGACCGCGATGTTCAACCATTCGAACATCAATATCGGCGGCGCGGACAAGTGGATACGTCTTCTCATCGTGACGCCCGACATGCACCGGATACATCATTCCATTCATCGCGACGAATACGACACGAATTTCGGTTTCAACCTTTCGATCTGGGACCGTATCTTCGGCAGCTATCGCGCCTGCCCGCGCGAGGGCCATGAGAAGATGCGGCTCGGCCTTTCCGAATATCCAGCACCCGGCCCGCAGAGACTGGGGTGGAGCCTCATGAATCCGTTTTGGAGCGGCGCGAATCCGGACAATACTCGCGGCCAGGAGAAGGGGACATGAAACGGCTCTGCCTGCTGCGCCACGCCAAATCCGACTGGGGTGACCCGTCGAAAGACGATTTCGACCGCCAGCTCAATGCGCGAGGGGCGAAGGCCGCCGATTTTATGGCGAGCTACATCGCCGCATCGCCCTATTGCCCCGACGCCGTGCTCTGCTCCACTGCCGCAAGGGCAACGGCGACCTGCGCGCCGCTTCGCGCCATGCTCAAGGATGTCCCCGTCACCTATCGCGACGAGCTCTACCACGCGATGCCGGACACAATGCTCGCCGAGATCAGGGGCGTTTCCGACGAGGTCGAGACACTGCTTGTCGTCGGGCACAATCCGGGGCTCGTGCTGCTCGCCATGGCGCTGGCCGACGATCCGGACGGCGAAACAGCGCTGCGCGTCGCACATGGCGTGCCGACGGGCGGCCTCATCGTCTTCGAATTCGACAGCGACCGTTGGTCGGAGATTGCCGAGGGCGAGGGGCGCACCGTGTTTTTCGGTAGGCCGCGCGACCTCATGGCGGACGCGTCCGAAAGCGGCTGACGCCCCCCCGCGTATCTAGTAGATGCTCGCGGAGAAATAGCGCGCGCTGATCCGGGCATAGGTGCCGTCGGCGACAAGTTCCCGCAGCGCCTCGTTGAAGCGGTCGCGCAGTTCCTCATCTCCCGCACGCAGAACGATGGCGGCACCCTCGCCAAACCAGGCAGCATCGCCGTAGTCCGGTCCAACCGGACGGCAGCATCCGCCTTCGGGTGAGGCGCTCCAGCGCAGCAACGCGTTGCGGTCGGCAAAAAGGAGATCCGCCTTGCCCTCCGCAAGCGCCTGCTGCGCCTCGCCGAGCGAAGGGAAAGCATCGACCGCCGCATTGGGGAAGCGCATCAGCGCATAGGCCTGATGGATCGAGCCTGCCTGAACGGCGATGCGCCGGCCGGCAAGCGCGGCGGGCGTTGCGGCAGGGGGCACGGCATTGCGGCGGGCAGCGAAACGGCCGGGAGTCGAATAATAGCGCTCGCTCAGAATGAGGCCGCCGCCGGATGCAGGACTGTCGCGGCCGGGAGCCGGGATCAGCATCGAGGCGATTACCGCATCGCCCTCGCCCTGCCGGAGCGACGGCACGAGATCGTCCCAGGGCTTTGCCACGATGCCGCATTTCGTCCGAACGCGGCTGCAAAGCGCCTGGGCGAGTTCCACGTCGAAACCCGCCAGCGCACCGCTTTCATCCCGGTAGTTGAAGGGCGGGTAGGCACCTTCGGTGAGGATGACGATTTCGCGTGAGGGCTTTGCTTCGGGTTCGGCCACGGGCGCCGGTTCCGGCGGCAGGCGCACCGGATTCGGCAGCGGGAGATGCAGCGCCATGATCTGCTCGACAGCAAGAGGCGAAGACGGCTCGACCGGAATGGCGGCCTCTTCCTCGGGAAGCGGTGCGGCGGGCACCGGAACCGCTGCCGCTTCGCGCCAGGGCAAAGGCTCGCCTTCGTAGAGACGCGCAAGCGAACCCGCAAGCAGGACGATCGCTATCAGGTTCGCATAAAGAAGAAACCGCATCGGCCCCGCCCGCTTGATGCCACCCACACCAACACGGAAGCGGGCGTCTCATTATGGCACAAGCTCACCTGCCGGTCCCGCTCGGGGCGGGAAAAGCCAGTACCTGCCGCGAAAGCCAGCAAGCCTTGTGCCGCCTCTTTTGTGCCCCTCTGGGCCTTTAGGTCTATTAAACTTAACGCCCCCTTTTTCTAGCTTCTATTTACAGAACGGCGTTTCCGCAGGCGATCTACAAGTCGATGCGGAAGGAGGGGGAGCCGGCATTGGACAATGATTCAATAAATATGCTTTCTTTACTGGAAGCGCGAAATGACGCTTTTCCACCGCTCCGGACAAGGCTGGGACGCAGACGGACCGACCGGCCGCTTTTCGGCGAAATGGCCGTTGCCGACGGTCTGTTTCCCAAGGAAATGCTCGCCGCCGCACTCGACCGGCAAAAGCGCTGGGGGAGCCAGCTCGGCACCGTTCTGGTGAGCACGGGCGCGGTGCGCGCCGCCGATGTGGCGAGGCTTTATGGCCGCCAGCGCGGCGTGCCCGTGGTCGATCTGGTACGGGAGCCCCCGGACCCGTCGCTCGCCGATCCGGAGGCGCTCAACTTCTATCTGAAGGCGGGGTGCCTGCCCTGGCGGCGGCGGGCGGGAGAGACGGTCTATGTGGCCAGCGATCCGGACGCGGCGCGGGCGGCGATCGCGGAGCGGGAGGGCCGTCATCTGCCCGTGTTCGTGACCTCGCAGCGCGACCTGCGCCGGGCCCTGACGAGAGATTTTTCCACCACGCTGACGGACCGGGCAACCTTCGACCTCATGCGGCGCATGCCGGAGAGTTCGGCGGCGAGGCGCCTGGCGCCGTCGCAAATTCGCGTGCTCGCCCTTCTTGCCGCTCTCCTTCTCGCCGCGCTGCCGTTTCTCGCATCCACGGTCCTGACCGCCGCGAATATCGGGCTCGGGCTCGTCTTCATAGCGCTCGCCACGCTGCGCTACGTCTCGATCTTTGTCGGCCTGACCTCGCCGCCCAGCAAGGAAGAGACGGCCTATGCGAATTACGGGACGCCGCCGGACACCGACCTCCCCGTTTATACCGTGATGGTGCCGCTCTTTCGCGAGGCGCGCGTTCTGCCGATCCTTGCACAGGCACTGCGCGAGATCGACTATCCGGCATCGAAGCTCGACATCAAGCTGATCTTCGAGGCGAGCGATCCGGAAACGCTCGAGGCGGCGAAGGCCCTGCGTCTCCCCGACCATTTCGAATTCATCGTCGTGCCGGACACCCTGCCCCGCACCAAGCCGAAGGCCTGCAATTTCGCCCTGCCTTTCGCGCGGGGAGACTATCTCGTCATCTACGATGCCGAGGACTCGCCCGAGCCGCTGCAACTGCGCAAGGCCGTGGCGGCGTTCACCATGGGCGACAGCAAGCTTGCCTGCGTGCAGGCCCAGCTCAACTACTACAACTGGAACGAGAACTGGCTCACGCGCCAGTTCGCCATCGAATATGCGGCCTTTTTCGACCTGCTGCTGCCAACCATGGTGCGGCTTGGCATGCCGATCCCTCTGGGCGGCACGTCGACCCATTTCCGCACATCGGTACTGCGGGAGGCGGGCGCCTGGGATCCGAACAATGTGACGGAGGATGCCGATCTCGGCCTCCGGCTCGCATTGCTCGGCTATCGCTGCGGCATTATCCGCTCGACCACGCAGGAGGAAGCGAACTGCCGGCTGCCAAACTGGGTGCGGCAGCGCTCGCGCTGGATCAAGGGCTGGATGCAGACCTATCTCGTGCGCATGCGTCACCCCGTGGAACTCTATCGCGCGCTGGGGCCCAGGGGGTTTGCGGGATTCCAGCTCCTGATCGGCGGCTTTACGCTTTCGGGCCTTGTCCATCCGCTTTTCTACGCGGCGGCGGGAATCGCCCTGGCAAGACGGGGAGCGCCCGGCGATTTCTCCAACGGGGCGGGGCTCGCGCTCTTCAACATCCTCGTCCTCGTTTCCGGCTATTCGCTCTCGATCGCCGCCGGCATGGCTGCCGTCTCGGCACGGGGGCTGCTGCCGCTTCTGGGACAGACGCTGATGATGCCGGTCTATTGGCTGCTCCTTTCCGGCGCGGCCTACAAGGCCCTGTGGCAACTCGTTACCCGGCCGTTCCACTGGGAAAAGACCGACCATGGCATCAGCCGGATGGTCGAGAGCCGGCTCTTGAGCAGCAGCGGAAAGTCCTTTCCGCTGTCGCCGTACTAACCAATCGCTAAAGAGTTCTGGCCGATAGTGGACCCCGAACCGCAAGGAAGGCTTGAGAAACGCCCATGTCCCAGGAAACGAAAAAGAACGGTGGCGGAAGCGGCTCCAAGGCCTATGCGAAGCTCACCGTGTTGATCGTCGAGGACACGGCCTACATGGCGAACATGCTCCGCAGCATCCTGAGCGGCCTCGGCGTGAAGAAGATCGTGGGCGCGCGCACATGCGAGGATGCGTTGGGCTCGCTGCTCATCAACAGCATCGACATTGCGATCGTCGATGAGCTGGGACCGCCGCTCGACGGACTTTCCGTGGTGCGCTCGGTGCGCACGGCCGAGCAAGGCAAACTGAACGAACTTCCCGTGATCTACATGACGACGCGGCGCGAGCAGGGCGCGATCGTCGAAGCGCGGGATGCGGGCGTGAACGAAATCCTCTCCAAGCCTTTCTCCGTGCAGCAACTGACCGACCGGATCGACGCCGTGCTGACGCGGCCGCGTAGCCTCGTGCGTTCCGCGGATTTCACCGGACCCGATCGCCGCCGCCGGCGCGACGGCGATGCCCCGGCCATGCGCCGCGAAAGCGATCGCCAGAGCTGACGCTCAGGCGTTGCCGCAGGTTTCCCTCAACAGATTTTTCTGTACCTTGCCCATGGTGTTGCGCGGCAGGCTTTCGACGAAGAGGGCGCGCTTCGGCACCTTGTAGTTCGCGACCTTGTCTTTCAGGCGCGCGATGAGGGTTGCCTCGTCGAGCAGGAACCCCTGACGCAGAACGACGACGGCGGCACCGGCCTCGCCGAAGTCGGGATGGGGTACGCCGACGACCGCCGATTCGAGCACTTCGGGCATGTCGTCGATGAGTTCCTCGATTTCCTTCGGGTAGACATTGAAGCCGCCGGAAATGATGAGGTCTTTCGCTCGTCCGACGAGATGGACATAGCCGTCCGCGTCGATCGTCGCAATGTCGCCGGTCTTGAACCAGCCGTCCTGTGTGAATTCCTCCGCCGATTTTTCGGGCATGCGCCAGTAACCGCGAAAGACGTTGGCGCCGCGCACCTGAAGACCGCCAACCTCGCCCGCGGCGAGCGGCACGCCCTCGTCGCTCATGACGCGCAGCTCGACGCCCGGCAAGGGAAACCCCACCGTGCCCGGCCGGCGTTCGCCTTCATAGGGGTTCGATGCATTCATGCCGGTTTCCGTCATGCCATAGCGCTCGAGGATGGCGTGCCCTGTGCGGGCGCGGAAGTCCTCGAAGGTCTCGGCGAGAAGCGGCGCCGAGCCGGAGGTGAAGAGCCGCATGTGGGCGACGGGTTCACGGCAGAAGTCGTCGCCCGACAAAAGCCGCGTGTAGAAGGTCGGCACGCCCATGAAGGTCGTGGCGCGCGGAAATTCACAGATCACGTCTTCGCGGTCGAATTTCCGCAGCCAGATCATCTTCGCGCCCGAAAGCAGCGCGCAGTGGCAGGCGACGAAGAGGCCATGGGCGTGGAAGATGGGAAGCGCGTGCAGCAGGACGTCCGCCTCCGTGAAGCGCCATGCATCGCGAAGGGCGATACCGTTTGCGGCAAGGTTACCATGCGTGAGCATCGCCCCTTTCGGTTTGCCCGTCGTGCCGGAGGTGTAGAGGATCGCCGCGAGATCATCGGCGCTGCAGGCGACCGGTTCATCGCGATCCGCCACACCGGCGGCGGCGTCGACAAAACTTCCGCCCGCTTCCCAGTCGAGCGTGAGGAGATGCGGCGTTCCGCGGCGCGCGCATATTTCCTTCAGCACGCTCTCCACCGAGGGATCGCAGATCACGAGGGACGGTTCGGCATTGCCGACAAGATAATCCACCTCATCCGCGCGGTAGGCCATGTTCATCGGCAGGAAGACGAAGCCGCCGCGCAGGCAGGCGAGATAGACGGCGAGCGCTTCGGGCGACTTCTCGACTTGAAGTGCGATGCGGTCTCCCCGCGCCAGCCCGAGCTGCGCAAAAAGAGCCGCATAGCGCGCGGCCGTCGCCAGCAGATCGGCGAAGGACCAGATGCGCGGCCCGCGCGAGCGATCCGGCGCTTCGATTGCCGTGCGCGTGCGATCCTGCGGAAGGGACGCTTCGATAAGCGTGTAGAGGGACGGGCTCATTTGATCTCGCTGTCTCGGAAAGCCGATCCGCCCTTATAGCGGAGGCGGCTCCTTATCGCATCATTCTCGCGCTAGCCCGCCATGTACATGTTCAGATAATGCATGTGCCGCTCGTACTGGCCGAGAAGGTCCGCGATCACCTGTTCCTTGCCGAAGCCCATGATGTCGTAGCGCTGGCCGCCTTCGCGCAATGCCACTTCGGCGCGCCATGTGCGGTCCGGCCCCTCACGCTCGCCTTCGAGCGCGGTGACGGCGAAGCTCGGCACGGGAACGCTGCGCAATGTCACGCCATAGACAAAGACATCTTCGCCATGCGTGACGACGATGCGGGCATCGCGCTCGGCAATTTCGACTTCCGCCGACATGCCCCGGCCGCGAATTTCCTCCGCCACCTCATTCAGCGCCGGCGCCACCGTGTCGCGCAGGAAGGCGACGGCACGTTCGCGCGTGGGCTGGTGCAGCAGCACGGCGAGCCTGTGCTTCCAGGGGATGGGCGGATGGCCCACCGCCAGGCCCGGCACCGCCTGCAGGCTCTGCTGACGGTGCGTCTCCTGCCGCAGCGCCGTGAAAAGGCCATAACAGACAACGAGCAGAATGACGGCGAGCGGAAAGCCACTCGCGATGGCACCGGTCTGCAGTGCGGCAAGACCGCCCGCGAGGAGGAGCACCGCCGCGACGGCGCCTTCCGTCAGTGCCCAGAAGACGCGCTGCCAGACCGGCGGTTCCGGCTCGCCGCCCGACGTGATGATGTCGATGACGAGGCTTCCCGAATCCGACGAGGTGACGAAGAACGTCACGACAAGGAGCGTCGCGATCGTCATGGATATGCCGGCGAAAGGCAGATGCCCGAGAAACTGGAAGAGCGCGACGGCGACATCCGCCTGCACGGCATCGACCATCTGCGCCGATCCGTCGAGCTGCATGGCGAGCGCCGTGTTGCCGAAGATCGTGAACCAGAGAAAGGTGAAGCCGGAGGGAACGAGCAACACGCCGATGACGAATTCGCGAATGGTGCGGCCGCGTGAAATGCGCGCGATGAACATGCCGACAAAAGGCGACCAGGAAATCCACCAGCCCCAGTAAAAAAGCGTCCAGCCACCGATCCACTCGTTCGGTTGATAAGCATAGAGCGTGAACGTCTTGCCGACGAGGCCGCTGATATAGCCGCCGGTATTCTGCATCGCCGCCTGAAGCAGAAAGACCGTCGGCCCGACGGCAAGCACGAAGAGCATGAGCGCGATCGCGAGGCCGAGATTGAGTTCCGATAGACGGCGAATACCCGCATTGATGCCGGAAACGACGGAGGCCGTCGCCAGCAATGTGATGCCCGCGATGAGCATGAGCTGCACGGCGATGTCGGGTTCGATTCCGAAAAGATAATCGAGGCCGGCATTGACCTGCATGACGCCGAGGCCGAGCGAGGTCGCGACGCCGAACATGGTGCCGAAGACGGCGAAGATGTCGACCAGGTGACCGACCGGCCCGTAGATGCGTTCGCCGATCAGCGGATAGAGCGCCGAGCGGACGGTGAGCGGCAGGCCCTGCCGAAAGGAAAAATAGGCGAACGCAAGGCCCATGACGGCATAGATCGCCCAGGCATGGAGCCCCCAATGGAAGAAGGAAAGCTGCATGGCATTACGCGCGGCCTCCACCGTGCCGCCTTCGCCGACGGGCGGCGAGGCGAAATGGAGCACCGGCTCTGCCACCCCGTAGAACATGATGCCGATGCCCATGCCGGCGCTGAACAGCATGGCGAACCAGGATGCCGTCGAAAAATCGGGCGAGGAATCGTCGGGGCCGAGCTTGATCGCGCCCATGGAACTCGCCGCGACGCCGATGGCGAAGACAAGAAACGTCGCCACCGCCGCGACATAGAACCAACCCATCTCGTGGACGATCCATGACTGGATCGCGGCAAAAACGATGGCGGCGTCGTCGGGATCGCGAACGACCAGGAGAAGCGCCGTGAAGATCAGCGCCGCGGAACCGGCAAATACGGGCACGTTCGCCTGAAAAAAGCGCGGCTTCTTCTCTTCCGTACCGGCCATCCGCCGTCTCCCTTCGATGAGTGCGCGCAAAAAGAACGCATTGGCGGCGAAGGAGATCGCCGCGCTTCCGACTGTGGTTATGTGATTTCACGGGCAGCATCGCATAACTGACGCCAGGGACCAAGCCGCGTGGCATGACCCGTTCCCCTGCGAGCGCCGCCGGGTTAGGCTCACCGCATCCGGCTGGGGGCCGAAGCTGGGAGACAATTCATGCGCATCGTCTTTTTTGCGGCGCTTTTCGCCATCGCCGCCTCCGCATTGCCGGCGCGATCGGCCGTGCTGACGCCACCCGAGATCGGATATAGCGCGACACGCATTGTGAACACCGGCGGCAACGAGATTTCCGGCAAGCTCTATTCGCAGGACCGGAACGAGAGATGGGAAATGTCGGTGCAGGGCATGCGCCAGGTTTCCATTCTGCAGCACGACGCGGGACGCGCTTTTCTCTACATGCCGGACATGAACATGGCGATGACGATGAATACAGCCGACGCAGAGAAGTATGGCGTCAGCGGCATTTTCACCGGCATCGAAGCGGAAGAGGCCGGAAGGGATAACGTCAATGGCGAAGGGACGACGCGCTATCGCATTGCACCAAACCCGAAGAACGGCAACACCGAAGCGATGTTGTGGATTACCGATGACGGAATTCCGGTGAAGGCAGAGGGCCAGGGCTCGCAGGGCACCTTCTCGATGGAACTGAAGGACCTGAAGCGCGGGCCGCAGGAGGCCTCGCTCTTCCGGCTTCCCGATGGCGTGACGCCGATGACCATGCCGGCGGGCCTGCCCGGAATGATGCAAGGCCGAATGCCGCCCATGCCGGCGCGCTAACGCACGCGGACCGGTTCAGGCAGACCGGCTCAGGCGAGAATCGCCCCTGCCGCTATGACAAGGAAGACAAGCGTGCCAAGCAACAGGCCGAGAAGGCCAGCAGCGGCGTGTTGTAATACCGGCATTTTCCCCTCCTGGGTCCGCTTCCCGGTTCCGTCGAACAAGGATCGTCGTCAGGTGTGAAATCTGCCTTAACGGGGGAATGCCCGCATGACCCGTTTGGGCCATGCGTCAGCGGTTCGCCGTCATGACTTCGAGAATGTCCTGCTCGAGTGCCCAGAAGCGATCTTGCCCCCAATGGGCGGGCATCCCGTCGACACGGAAGGTGGGCGCGCCCCAGAGACCCGCATCGAAGAGCGCCTTGCGGTTTTCCTCCGCCGCCTGCTGCCAGCTGCCGTCTGCAAGCGCTTCCTTAACCACGCCGGCAGAAAGTCCCGCGCGCGCCGCGACGCCGATCAGTCCTTCGTCGTTCGAAATGTCGATGCCGTCGGCGAAGACGGCGCGGCAGCCGAGCTCGGCAAAGGCCTCGCCCCGCCCGAGCGGAATTGCGTGGTGGATGACGGCGAGAGCGCGCGCCGCGCCGCTGCCAACCGAGTCGACCACGCGGCCGAAGGGCAGACCGGCGCGATCCGCCTCACGCTTCGTATCGAGGACGATGTAGAAGCGCTTGGTGCGGGGCACGGGCAGGCCGCGCATGACCATCGGCAGGATGAAGCGCAGCCGGAGTTCGGCATTGTAGTGATGCGCGAGCTTCAGCATGCGCGGCACCGCGATCCAGGAATAGGGACTGCGGAACGAAAACCAGAAGTCGATGACCGGGCGATGCGCGCTCTCCGGCACCGGGCCGAGCTTCAGGTCGCGGTAAGGCGCGAGAGGCGGCGTACCGGCGGGTGCCTTGTCGAACCCCATACCGGCAAGGCGCTCCTCCAGATGGTTCAGCCTGTCGATGCCCCAGTACCATTCGCCTTCGAACGAGAACATCGCACTCAGGTAATGGCCGAGTTTCCGGCGCTTCGCCGTGCCGCTCTTCAGGGCGCGCTGCGTCTCCCGCGCGGAGGCGACACCGTGGTTCTCGATGAGCCGGCCGATGACGGCGGCGTCATGCGCGAAGAGAGCGCGGCCCGCCTCCACCGCCAGTTCCGCGAATTTGCCCTTGCGCAGCGCCGCGGCGAGCAGCGCATTCACGCGCGCGACTTCGCGCGCTTCGGGGCGGGCAGCGCCTGCCGGAAACTCGACGCCATATTCGCGAGCGACACGCGCCGCGTCACGCAACGCATAGCTCTTCAACAGATCGTATTCGGGGGCGGCCGCTTCGTCCGGCGGCGCAACCAGAGAGATGTCGAGGGCGATGCCATAGCGCGCGGCAAGCGGCGCCAGCATCTGCACCGCAAGATGGCTGTAGGGATCGTCGGCCTGGTGGAAATAGTGAACGACCGGCTTTCCGCCGCCGAGGCGCCGCCTGAAGGCATGGAGCGCGCGGCGCGTGTCACGCAAGCCCCGGCTCGTCAGAAGCGCGGACAAGTTACGTCCTATGAGCGCCTTCATGGTTCGTTCCTCCCTGCCCGCTTCGACCCTGAAATCGAGTATATAATGACACTATTAATGTCAAATATTTGCGCGAGAGGCGCGCCCGAAAGGGACGGCGGCTGGGGGAACTGGAGCGGGTGAAGGGAATCGAACCCTCGTCGTAAGCTTGGGAAGCTTCTGCTCTACCATTGAGCTACACCCGCCCGGTCCCGACTAGTTACGTTTTCGGCGGGATTTTCGCAAGGGGCTACCAGCGGTTGCGGACCTCCTCTGCGAAGCCGAGAAGCTCCTTCACCTCGATCCGGCGCCCGTCGTCGAGGACGGCCACGCCCGAAAAGCGCCCGAAAACCTGATGCTGGATCGAACGCAAGAGCTTCAGGTCCACCGCGCTGTGACGATCGACGATCGGCTCGAAACGCATTTCGAAGCGGCCATCATTGCTGGTGAAGGACCAGGGCGCGTCAACGAACGTGCCGGGCGGGATGTTGAAGGTCACCTGGTCGAACTTGTGGGCCTTGCCGTCGAAGAAAATCATGTTCTCGGAGGCGGCTGAGGTGTCGCCAAAGCCATAGCCGATGTTGAAGCCGAAGGGTTTTCCTTCCGCCATGCCCGAGGCCGAGCCCCAGTACCAGACATTGTCCCAGGTCCAGACGCCGCGCCCCCAGTCGAGAACGCCGAAAGCGGAAGAAGGCTCGAAGGCGAAATGTTCGCCGCCGACCGAGACGCTGCCCGTGGCAGGCATGCAGTTGATCTTCTGGTTGTAATAGAAGGCATGCGGCGCACCGGCGAAGGGCGTTGCGATGACCATGCGGTCCATCGGCGGCTGACTGAGGAAAAGGTCCGCCTTGAGGCCGCGCCCCTTGGCAAATCCCGGACAATCGACAGTGAGGTGGCGTCCGCCCCGCTCATGGCGGAAGGTCAGGCCGATCCTGGGGTGGTGCTGGAGGACGTCGCCGCTGTCGGCGCTTTGCGGCAGCTTCATGCGTCCGCGCGGCAGGAGGGTGACGATGCTTTCCTCCGTCGCCTGCGGTTTCTCGAAGTCGAACCAGGTGGCGCCGAGGAGCCCCATATAGCCATTATCGGCGACGACACAGGAAAAGCCGTAGCGCCCGGCCAGCACGCAGTAGTAGTCCCATTCCTTGATGCGATACCAGGGGGCGCCGATCGCGGCGCGGTTGTAGCGCCGGACCTCGCGCCGCGCCCAGCCCGCCTCGGCGAGGCGGCCCGTCGCATCCAGAAGATCGCCCCCGGTCAATTCATGCTGCATGGCCGCCCCCCTTTTTGCGTGAAGACTACCAATCCTCCCGGATTTGTGAATGGCCAAGACCCATCGCGGTGCTAGTTTTCGGCCATGAACGACGCAACGCCGATCAAATTCACGCATCCGGACTTCACCGCCAAGGGCGAGGCGCGGGCCTCCGTCTCCTTCCGGCATCTGGAAACGCTCTGGATCAACACGGGCACGCTCTGCAACATCGAGTGCGTCAACTGCTATATCCAGTCGAGCCCGACGGAAGACCGCCTCGTCTATTTCACGGCGGCGGACGCGGCGCGGCTCTTCGACGAAGCCGCGTCGATCGCGGCGGAGGGCGGGCACCCCTTGCCGGAGATCGGCTTCACCGGCGGCGAACCCTTCATGAACCCGGACATGCTGACCATGACGGAGGATGCGCTGGCGCGCGGTCATGAAGTGCTCATCCTCACCAATGCGATGCAGCCGATGATGCGGCCGAAAGTGAAGCAGGGCCTGGTCTCGCTTCGCGAGAGATTCGGCGATGCGCTGAAACTCCGGGTGAGCGTCGACCATCACACCGAAGCGCTGCACGACGCCGAGCGCGGGAAAGGCAGTTTCGCAAAGGCGATCGAAGGATTGCGCTGGCTTGCCGCCAATGGATTCGCGCTCGCCATTGCCGGGCGCACGATCTCGGGCGAGACGGAAGCCGACGAGCGCGCGGGCTATGCCGTCTTCCTCGCTCGCGAGGGCATCGCGCTCGACGCGGACGACCCTTCCGCGCTCCTTCTCTTTCCCGAGATGGACGAGCGGGCGGAAGTGCCGGAAATCACGACGGCCTGCTGGGACATCCTGCACAAGAACCCGGCCGACATGATGTGTGCGACGAGCCGCATGGCCGTGAAGCGGAAAGGCGCGGCGGCGCCGGTGCTCGTCGCCTGCACGCTGCTGCCGGACGACCCGCAGTTCGAAATGGGACAGACGATCCGCGAAAGCCTCTCACCAGTGAAACTCAACCACCCGCATTGCGCGAAATTCTGCGTCCTCGGCGGCGCGAGCTGCTCGACCGGTTAGCGAAAACGCAGGTTTCCGCGGTCGAGATCGGCGACCGTGCGGGCGCCCATCAGCTTCATGTCGCGTTCGATCTCTTCGCGCATCAGGCCAAGCGCGCGCTCCACGCCGGGCTGTCCAGCGGCCGCCAATGCGTAGAGATAGAGCCTGCCGCCCGAACACGCCTTGGCGCCGAGCGACAGCGCCTTGAGCACGTGGGTGCCACGCTGAATACCTCCCTCGCAGATCACGTCGATCTTGTCGCCCACCGCATCGACAATCTCGGCCAACTGGTCGAACGGGCTCCGCCCGCCATCAAGCTGACGCCCGCCATGGTTCGACACCATGATGCCGGTGCAACCTATATCCACCGCGCGTTTGGCGTCGGCGACGCTCATCACGCCCTTGAGCGCGAAATGTCCTCCCCATTTGGCGCGGATTGTCTCGGCATCCTTCCAGTTCATCGACTGATCCAGCATGGTGGAAAAATAGCTGCCGATCGAAGTCGCAAGATTGGTGCCCTCCTGCACATGCTCTTGCAGGTGCGGCAGTTCCATTTTCGGATGGGTCAAATAGTTGACTGCCCAGCGCGGCCGCGCGGCGAAGCTGAAAAGACTTTTGAGGGTGAGCCTCGGCGGCGATGTAAATCCGGTGTGAAGATCACGTTCCCGGTTGCCACCGGTAATGGTGTCGACGGTAAGCGCCATCACGTCGAAATTCGCGGCCCTGGCGCGCTCGATCATGCTGTCATTGAGGCCGCGGTCCTTGTGGAAATAGAACTGAAACATTTTCGGCGTGTCGATCATCGCGCCGATTTCTTCCACGCTCACTGTGCCGAGAGAAGAGACGCCGAACATGGTTCCGTATTTCTGTGCCGCACGCGCGACCGCACGCTCGCCATCCGGGTGGAATAGCCGCTGCAGCGCGGTCGGCGCGCAATAGACCGGCATGGCGAGTTTCTTGCCGAAGATCGTGGTCGACATGTCCACCGTTTCCACCCCTGCGAGTACGCTTGGGATGAGATCGCACGTCTCATAGGCTTCGGTATTGCGCCGGTATGTCACCTCGTCGTCTGCTGCGCCGTCGATGTAGTGAAAGATGGGGGACGGCAGACGGCGGCGCGCAAGCGCGCGGAAATCTCTGAAGTTGTGACACTTGGCAAGGCTCATCGGAACTCGCTTCGGCGCGCAGGGCGCATTGAAATGTTCTGAAACGTCACGCGCTAGCGCCGGCAAATCGAGCAGAGACCGGCATGCGACCGAACGCGACGGAACGAGGTGGAATGCATCGGTCGAATCTAGCCTGTCCTTCGACGATTGACGATAGGGCGGGGAAGGAAAGGTTTGGCAGGTGCAGCCGGCGCCGCTTATCCTCCGGACCGGAATCACACAAGCCCCTACCGGGAGGAACCATGTCCGCAGCGTCATCGGTCAAGATAAGCGCCGGCACATACGACTACAGCGATGGCGACACGGCCATGGAGGGGTATGTCGCTTATCCCGACGATGGCAACAGGCATGCCTGCGTGCTGCTTGGGCATGACTGGAGCGGGCTCAACCAGGGGATGAAGGCCCGCGCCGAGCAGATGGCGGGCCTCGGCTACACGGCCTTCGCGATGGACGTCTACGGCAAGGGGGTTCGGGGCGACGAACAAGGCGACAATACCGCGCTGATGAGCCCCCTGCTTGCCGACCGGGCCCTGCTGCGCAAACGGCTTCTCGCCGCACTCACCACAGCGGCGGCACATCCCGCGACTGACGCCTCCAGGATCGGCGCGATGGGCTATTGCTTTGGCGGGCTCTGCGCACTCGATCTCGCGCGCGCCGCGCCACCCGAACTCAAGGCAGCGGTGAGCTTTCATGGCATCTTCTATCCGCCCAATCTCGGCGAACAGGGAAAGATCACGGCGAAGGTGCTGATCCTGCACGGCTGGGACGATCCGATGGCCAAGCCCGACAGCGTTATCGGCGTCGCGAAGGAGATGACAGACGCGCAAGCCGACTGGCAGCTCCACGCCTATGGTCACGCCATGCACGCCTTCACGTTCGAGGGCGCGAACTCCCCCGAGCGCGGCATCCGCTACGAAGCCAATGCCGACCGGCGCTCATGGGCGGCGATGCGTGCCTTCTTCGAGGAGGTCTTCGGCTAGCCCGTACGGAAGTGCTTGGAGAGCTTGAGGCCCTGACGCTGATAATTCGAGCCGAGCCCCGATCCGTATAGAACGGAGGGCCGGTCGGTCAGGCGTTCGAGCACGAAGCGGCCGATGGTCTGGCCGTTCTCGAGAATGAAGGGTACGTCGTGCGAGCGCACTTCGAGGACGATGCGGCTGCCCGCGCCGCCGGCCTCGCGCGCGCCGAAGCCGGGGTCGAAGAAGCCTGCGTAATGGACGCGGAATTCACCGACCAGCGGGTTGTAGGGCACCATCTCGCCCGCATGGGTGGCGGGAATGTGCAGCGCCTCGGCGGAGGCGAGGATGTAGAATTCGTCCGGGTCGAGAATAAGCCCCTTGCCGGGGCGAACATGCACCGGATCCCAGAAGTCGCGCACGTCGTAGGCATTCACCTTGTCGACGTCGATGACGCCGGAATGCCGCTTCGCCCGGTAGCCGACGATCTCGTCTTCCGCCTCCGCGCGCAAATTGACCGTGAGGGCGATGCCGCCATCGATATCGGCTTCGCCGTCGACGAGCCGCAACTCGTCATGGAGCCGCTTCATCTCCGCGTCGGTGCAGGTGTGCATGCCGCGACGAAACCGTATCTGCGCAAGGCGCGAACCGGGACGCACGAGAATGGGGAAGGTGCGCGGGCTGATCTCCAGATAGAGATGCCCCTTGTAGCCGGCCGCCACCTGATCGAACTCGGCGCAGAAGTCGGTGATGAGGCGCGTGAAGACATCGAGGCGCCCCGTCGAGCTCTTCGGGTTCGCCGATGCGGAGGTTCGTTCCGAAAGTGCAAGTGCTTCGACCAGCGGCACGAGATAGACGCAGCCCGTTTCGAGCACAGCGCCTTCGCTCAGGTCGATCTTGTGGAGCATCAGCTCCTCGACGCGCTCCATCACGCCGCATTCGGGGCCAGGCAGGAAGGAGGCGCGCAACCGGTAGGCGGTGGCGCCGAGCCGCAGGTCGAGGCTTGCCGGCTGCAACTGGCTCGGGTCGATTTCGTGACCGCCCCAGATTTCCTTTTCGCGGATCAGCGTGGCGATGCCATGCGACGGCAGAATTCCGGTCATGTGCACCTGGCCGGGGCCGACGCGGCGAGGTTCGTCGTCGTGATGGGGAAAGAGATCGTCCGCCGCTTTTGTCATGGAATCCTCGGGGCGGCGGGTCCTGCCCGCCTCGTCTTTTCACGCCTCGTTTATAGTTGCCGCGGCAGGGCGGGGAAAGCCCGGAAGGCCGGTTCGCGCGAATCGAGCCTTGACGGCGGCACCTCCTCCGCCTTAAATGCGCCCGATCCCGTGGTGATTTGAGCCGACCGGCTTGCGGCCACGTTAAACAACTCGCTAAAAAGGTCGGGACGCGAGCCCCGATCCCACACGGTCGGGGTTTTTTTATGGGGTAGCCCAGATGAGCAAGACGACACGAGACGGCCGGACGCTCCGGCCCCGCACCGAGGCCGTTCACGGCGGCACGAACCGCACGCCCTTCGGCGAGACCAGCGAGGCCCTGTTCCTCACGTCTGGCTATGTCTACGACTCCATGGAGGCTGCCGAGCGCCGCTTCAAGAATGAGGAGCCGGGCTTCGTCTACAGCCGCTTCTCCAACCCGACGGTGCGCATGTTCGAGGAGCGCATGGCCGCGCTCGAAGGCGCGGATGACGCGCGCGCGACGGCGACCGGCATGGCGGCGGTCACATCGGCCCTGCTCTGCTATCTCAAGGCGGGCGACCATGTGCTCTCGTCGCGCGCCCTTTTCGGTTCCTGCCGCTACATCGTGGAAGACCTGCTGCCGCGCTTCGGCATCGCCTCGACGCTTGTCGACGGGCGCGACATCGATGCCTGGAAAAAGGCTGTGCAGCCAAACACCAGGGTGCTCTTCCTCGAAACGCCGTCGAACCCGACGCTCGAAATCATCGACATCAAGGCGGTCGCCGATATCGCGCATGCGGCGGGTGCGAAACTCTTCATCGACAATGTCTTCGCGACGCCGACGCTGCAGCGGCCGATGGAACTCGGCGCCGATGTCGTCGTCTATTCGGCGACCAAGCATATCGACGGCCAGGGCCGCTGCCTCGGCGGCGTTGTGCTCGCCGACCAGCAGTTCATCACCGATCATCTTTCGAATTTCCTGCGCCAGACGGGACCGAGCCTCAGCCCGTTCAACGCCTGGGTGATGCTCAAAAGCCTCGAGACGCTCGACCTGCGCGTGCGGGAACACGCCCGCAATGCCGAAGCGGTCGCGCGGTTCCTCGAAGGCCACAAGGGGATCGAGCGCGTCTTCTATCCCGGCCTGCCAAGCCATCCGCAGCACAATCTCGCCATGAGCCAGATGGAGGCCGGCGGCAATATCGTCGCCTTCGAGGTGAAGGGCGGTAAGGCCGGCGCCTTCCGCTTCGCCAATGCGCTGCAAGTCGTCAAGATTTCCAACAATCTGGGCGACTCGAAGAGCCTCATCACACACCCCGCGACGACGACCCATCAGCGGCTCGCACAAGACGTGCGCGAGGAGCTTGGCATCAACGAAGGCCTGGTTCGGCTGTCGGTCGGGCTCGAAGACATGGCCGACCTCATCGAGGACATGGAGAGGGCGCTGGCGTAAAACGTTAACCTTGCGCCTCAAATTCGCCGCCATTAACAGGAAGTTAGAGTGTATCCGCTAGGGTTTTAATCCTGCGGGGGAAAGGCTTTTTGGCAACTTGCCGGAAAGCCCTGTGCGGTACATATCCCTTGCAGGGCCCGGCCAGAAAGGCCGCGTCCCGCATTCACAGACGTCTTCGTGCAAGGATCGCCCGATGTACAGCGCCATGACCCGGTCCATCAATATTCTGGTCGAGCCGACCTATCTCGAGGACCGATCGAGAATCGTGGACGCGAAACGGTGAAACTGCGCGCGCGCTACTGGAAGATAACGGATGCATGCGGGCATGTGCATGAAGTGCGCGGCCCCGGCGTCGTCGGCGAGCAGCCGGTCCTCAAGCCCGGCGAGACCTTCCAGTACACGAGCGGCACGCCGCTTGGCGCCCCTTCGGGCATCATGTTCGGAAATTACGAAATGGAGACCGACGGGGGCGAGACCTTCGAGGTCGACATCCCGGCCTTCTCGCTCGATTGCCCACATGCGATGCGGATGCTGCACTGAGACTTCGCACGTCTCGCTTCCCGCACGGCACCGGTCTAGGATGACGCACGCTCGTGCCGTCCTCCAAAGCCGGAAATGAATTCCATGGCATCGCCGCAAATCTTCACGCCCCGCGAGATGATCGAGAAGCTCGTCTCCTTCGACACGACGAGCCATTTGTCCAATCTGGCGCTGATCGAGTTCGTGGAGAGCTATCTCGCGAGCCACGGCGTCTCATCGCTGCGAGTCATGAACGAGGACGGCACCAAGGCCAATCTCTTTGCGACGCTCGGGGACGAAGCGGCGCCCGGCGGCATCGTTCTTTCGGGCCATACGGATGTCGTGCCCGTCGAAGGGCAGGACTGGTCAAGCGATCCCTTCAGCATCGTCGAAAAGGACGGCAAGCTTTTCGGACGCGGGACGAGCGACATGAAAAGCTTCATCGCCGTTGCGCTCGCCCATGTGCCGGCATTCCTGAAGGGCGGACCGAAGATGCCGGTCCACCTCGCGCTTTCCTATGACGAGGAAGTGGGTTGCCTCGGCGTCCGGCCGATGATCGAGAGCATCGTCCGCACGATGCCGCGCCCCCAGGTCGTGATCGTCGGCGAACCCTCCTCCATGAAGGTCGTGAACGCGCACAAGGGCATCCAGTCCTACAACACGAAAGTGACGGGTCTCGAATTCCATTCGAGCCAGACGCATCTCGGCGTCAGCGCCATTCAGTATGCGGCGGAACTCATTTCCTTCCTGATGACGCTTGCGGCGGAAATGCGCGAGCGCGGCGATGCGTCCGGCCGCTTCAGCCCGCCCTATACGACAATCAATGTGGGCACCATCAGGGGCGGAACGGCGCTCAACATCATCGCGAAGAGCTGCTCCTTCCTGTGGGAATACCGCTCGCTGCCGGATGCCGACCCGTCGGAGATCATCACCCGCTTCAACGCCTATGCGGAAGAAGAGGTGCTGCCGCGCATGCGCGCCGTCTTCCCCGGCGCGAAGATCGAGACGGTGGCTCGCGCGCAATCGCCGGGCCTTGCCGCCCTTGACGGCGATCCGGGCGAAACGCTCGTCATGAAGCTCGCGCAATGCAATTCGGCGGAAGCTGTCTCCTACAACACGGAAGCCGGGCTCTTTCAGCTCGCGGATATTCCGACCGTCGTCTGCGGCCCCGGCGACATTGCGCAGGCGCACAAGCCCGACGAATTCATCGAGCTTTCACAGATTGCCGAATGCGAGACCTTCATGGGGCGGCTTGCCGGCTTTGTGTCGGGGCGGGGCGGCCGATCTAGAGTCTTTCGCCTCGAAAGGCCGAATGGCTTCAGGTTCGCTCCCCGCCGCGTTGCCGAACCGCGGAAGCGGCTGTCGCCTCGCGGGAAAACGCCCCGGCGGCTCAATCCAGGGGCGGTGCCCCGCGCATGCCGCGCCGGGTATAGAGAGAGCGCATGAACGAGATCAGCTCAGGTGCTTTCTTCCTCAGGTTTTCGATCGATTCATTCGACGAAAGATCGGTCGAATCGAACGGTGTTTCCTCGGACGCTTCGGCATGCATGAACTTTTCGAAGCCCATGCTCCAACCTGGAAAACTGCGTTCTTCGCGCTCCGTCTCCACGACGCGCACAAGCCCGCTGTGACGCGGGTCGCGGGAGATGCGCTGAAAAGTCTCTTCGACGCGCGCCTTCTCTCCTTCAAGAACCTGGAAAAATGTTCCATCCCGCAAAATCAGCATACCCGACAATCCGTTGTGCCGGTTGTTCGCCGACGAGGCACGCAGAATATCATGGACATCCGCCTCCCCCACCCCGGGTTTGGCAGCGCTGAAATAGGCCAACTGGAAAACCATTCCCTCACCTCCCGGTTATGCCAGGCTTCCCCCTCGGGCTAGCGTAGTACGGATTCCATACTGCGTTCCACTTCCATCGACATGCCGGCATCGAACTTCGCCGCCAGCGCCTGCATCAGCGCCGTATAGGCCGCATCGCGCTCGTTGAGGCTCGCGCTTTCGAGGACGGTACGCTCGGCGGTTACATCGACTTCGGCAGACCATGTGCCCGAGCCGCCATCGGGCGCCGGACGTTCCACGGTGAGCCGTGCCTTGAGGCGCGCCTTCAGCCGTGTGTCGAGCTGGTCGCCAAAAAGGCCGGTGAGGCCACCTTTCTTTTCGAGCCGTTCCTGGGTCACCGTGCCGTCGAAAACGGTGAGCACCGCCGTGCCGCGATTGCCGCTCGCGACAAGGCGCGCGTCCGCCCAGCTCCGCGCAACAGCCGAGGGCGTTACCTTGTGAAGATGCTCGACATAGGGCTCGCGGCCGGAGGAATGAAACCGGCTGTCGACCGCCACGCTTGCGATGTCGAGGCGGAGGGCCGGCCTTGCCTCGAAGGAAACGGAAGCCGGCGAGGCGAGGGCCGGAGGATCGCCGGCGCAGGCGGCAATGAAGGGAAACAGGAGCGCCAGGCAAATGGCGCGCGGCAGGAAGGTGCGGGAGCGTTCTGGACGGTTCACGTCAAAAGCCTCGTTCAGTTCAGCCCTTCCTTCAATTCGGCGGGCTCGAAGATATAGACCTCGCTGCAGAATTCGCAGGTCACGGTGATGACATCCTCCTGCACCATTTCGTCTATTTCATGGCTGCCGAAGGAACGCAGCACGGACGTCATGCGCTCGCGCGAGCAGCGGCAGGAAAATTCAACCGGCACAGGATCGTAGGCGCGCACCCCGTCCTCGTGAAACAGGCGATAGAGCAGCCGGTTCGGCTCGATCTCGGGATCGAGGAGTTCGTGATCCTCCACCGTGTCGAGCAGGATCGACGCGCGGTTCCATGCTTCTTCTTCGTCCGTATAGGGGACTTCGTCCCGATCCTCGCGATAGCCCGTGAGGCCGCCGTCCCGCGCGATATGCTGGATCATGATGGCGCCCGCGCGCCAGTTCTTTTCCGGCCCCGTTGCTTCGCGGTGATAGAATGGCCCCGCAGCAAGGCGAATGCGCGTCGCAACCTGCTCCGAATTGGCGAAATATTCGTGTGCGCTGTGGCTCAGTCCGCCGGGAAGGAGCGCTACAATCCCCTGATAGGGCTCCATGCCGGCGCCCTGGTCGATGGTGAGCGCAAGATGCCCCTCGCCCATCAGGTCCGCCGGTTCGATCCGGTCCGCGACGATGGCTTCGGCAAGCCGCTCCGAATTCATCATCGCGTAGCCGCGCAGCTTTCCCGGCGACTGGTAGTCCGCGACGAGCATGCTCACGGGCCCGTTGCCCTGTGTCTGCAGGATGAAGCGGCCATCGAATTTCAGCGCCGAGCCAATCAGAGCGGTGAGCGCCAGCGCCTCGCCGAGAAGGCGCGACACGGGTTCGGGATAGGCATGCGCTGTCAGCACGCGATCGACCAGCGGGCCGAGGCGGACGACCCGGCCGCGAATGCCCAGATCCTCGATCTGGAACGGCTGCACGAGATCGTCGGTGCCGGTGCCTTCTGAACTGCTCACGAAAACTCTCGATCCTGCTTTGCGCGTGTCACTGAAAGCACCAGGCGAGAACGCCCTTCTGCGCGTGAAGCCTGTTTTCCGCCTCGTCGAAAACGACCGATGCCGGGCCGTCGATCACATCGGCTGTCACTTCCTCTCCGCGATGCGCGGGCAGGCAGTGCATGAATATCGCGTCCCTTGCCGCAGCCGCCATCAGGCGTTCGTTCACCTGATAGGGAGCGAGAAGATTGTGACGGCGCGAGGCGGTTTCCTCGCTATCGCCCATCGAGACCCAGGTGTCGGCATTGATGCAATCGGCATCCTTCACCGCCTCGTGGGGATCGGTCGTGAGCAGGATGTTCGCCTCGCGGGATTTTGCCCGGGACATCGCGTCCCCGCTCGGCGCGAGTTCCGGCGGACAGGCGAGCCGCAATTCGAATTCAAGCTGCGCGGCGGCATGGATCCAGGACGTCACCATGTTGTTGCCGTCGCCGACCCAGGCGATGCGCCGCCCGGCGATCGGCCCCTTGTGTTCCTCGAAAGTCATCACATCCGCCATCAACTGGCAGGGATGCGAAAGGTCGGTGAGGCCGTTGATGACGGGCACGCTCGCATATTCCGCAAGCTCCAGCAGGTGCTTGTGGTCGGTGGTGCGGATCATGATCGCATCGACATAGCGCGAAAGCACGCGGGCCGTGTCGGCGATGGTTTCGCCGCGGCCGAGCTGCGTGTCGTTGCCGTTCAAGAGCAGCGTTTCGCCGCCGAGCTGGCGCATGGCGACGTCGAAGGAAACGCGCGTCCGCGTCGATGGCTTTTCGAAGATCATGGCAAGAAGCTTGCCCTTGAGCGGCTTGTCGGCGTCGGGCTCGGCCTGACCGAGCCCGACGCGCGCCGATTTGCGCTTCTTCGAGCTTTCGAGGATCGCCCGGATGTCGGCGGGCGCGACTTCATCGAGATCGAGAAAATGCCGTGGGCTCATGACTTCACTCCTGCGGCGGCGGTCTTTTCGTCCAGCGCCGCGTCGAGCTTCGCGCAGGCCCGGCCAAGTTTTTCCATCGCCTCTTCGAGATGCGCTTCCTCGATGATGAGCGGCGGCAGGAGACGAACCACATTGTCGCCCGCGCCGACGGTCAGCATCTTCTCCTCGCGCAGCGCCGCCACGAGGTCGGTGTTCGGTGTCCGGCATTTGAGGCCGAGCATCAGACCCTCGCCGCGCACGCTTTCGATCACGCGGGGATACTGGTCGGCGAGCATGGCGAGCTTCTGCCGGAGCTTGAGGCCGAGCATGTTCACATGCGGAAGGAAGTTCTCGTCGAGCACGAGGTCCATCACCGCGCTTGCCACCGCCATCGCGAGGGGATTGCCGCCGAAGGTCGAGCCGTGCGTGCCCGCGACCATGCCGCGCGCGGCCGCTTCCGTCGCGAGGCAGGCCCCGACCGGGAAGCCGCCACCCAGCGCCTTCGCAACGCCCATGATGTCCGGTGCGATCCCGGCCAGTTCATGCGCGAAGAGTTTGCCGGTGCGGCCGATGCCCGTCTGCACCTCGTCGAGCACGAGAAGGATGCCGGCCTCGTCGCACATCTGACGGATGCGCCGGAGGTCTTCGTTCGGGATGACGCGGATGCCGCCTTCACCCTGGATCGGCTCGATCAGGATGCCGGCGGTCGCCGGGCCGATCGCGGCCTGAAGCGCCTTCAGGTCGCCGAAGGGCACCTGCGGGAAGCCGGGCATGGCCGGGCCGAAGCCTTCGAGATATTTCGGCTGGCCGCCCGCCGCGATGGTCGCGAGGGTGCGTCCATGGAAGGCGCCTTCCATGGTGATGAGTTCGTAGCGCTCGGGCGCGCCGCCCGCCGCGTGATACTTGCGGGCCATCTTGATCGCGCATTCGAGCGCTTCGGCGCCCGAGTTGGTGAAGAAGACAGTGTCGGCAAACGTCGCCTCGACAAGCCTGCGGGCAAGGCGCTCCTGGCCGGGAATGCGGTAGATGTTCGAGGTGTGCCAGACCTTCTGCGCCTGTTCGGTAAGCGCGGCGACGAGGCGCGGATGGGCGTGGCCGAAGGCGTTGACGGCGATGCCGGCACCGAAGTCGAGATAGCGCTCGCCCTTCGCGGTCAGAAGCCAGGGGCCTTCGCCCCGCTCGAATTCAAGATCGGCCCGCGCATAGGTCGGCAAAACAGGCGTAATCACGGAGGTCAGTCCTTCTCACAAATTTCCCGAGCGATGCTGTTCGTGGAACGACGGAGGGGATGCCGCAGGCTTTCCGTGCGGCGGGAGGGGCTCCGACAGACCGGCGAGACAGCAGGTTCCTGCAAGGCCCGAACGCTCATGCGTCCCGGCCCTCTCGCTGTCAGCCTCGTCGTTTCCCGCTCAGGATCATGACGATCACACCCTTTTCGACCCCGTTTCGGGGGCTCCCCGCCGGTTCCATGACCGGTGCGCAATAGAAAATGCCGCCTGCAAGGGGCGGCAGATCGAGAAGCAAAGGAGTATTAGGGCGAGGAACCGTATCTGTCAATCTGGCGCAGAATGCGCCCCGCCCTGCCCTTTTCTTCAAGTTCAGGCCTTTTCTTCAAGCTCACGCCTTCAAGCGGTAGCCCGTGCGGAAGAGGATGTGGCAGACGGTCCAGAGCGCGAGGTTCATGCCGATGACGACCGCGATCCCTGTCGCGATGGAGCCGTCGGCATGGCCCGTGATGCCATAGCGGAAGCCGTCGATCAGGTAGAAGACCGGGTTCCACTTGGTCAGCTCATGGGCGAAGTCGGGAAGCTGCGTCACCGAATAGAAGGTGCCCGAAAGGAAGGTCAGCGGCAGGACGACGAAATTCGTCACCGCCTGCAGGTGGTCGAACTTCTCCGACCAGATGCCCCCCAGCATGCCGAGCAGCGCCAGCATCAATGAAGCGCCGGCCGCAAAGAAGACAATCGCCCAGACATGCGCAAGGCCCAGATGCACGAAAGGCAGCATGGCGAGCGCGGTCGCACTGCCGCAGACAATGCCGCGCGTGACGCCGGCCATCGCGATGCCGACATTGAGTTCGCCTGCCGACAGCGGCGGCATCAACACGTCGACGATATTGCCCTGTATCTTCGAAATCAGGATCGAGGAAGAGGTGTTGGCGAAGGCATTCTGGATCATCGTCATCATCACGAGGCCCGGCGCCAGAAACTCGACGAAGGGCACGCCGTGGACGTCCGGCCGGAACTTGCCGATGGCGAGCGCAAAGATCGCGAGATAAAGGAGCGTCGTCACGACGGGTGCGGCCACCGTCTGGGTCATCACCTTCCAGAAGCGGCGGACCTCCTTCACGTAGAGCGTCCAGACGCCCAGCCAGTTGATCGCGCCGAAGCGGCGGGCGCCTTCCTGCGGATAAGGGGTGAGGCTCATGGCTGTCTCTTTCGCGGCTTCAGGTGGCAGGTCTTCGTGAGGGGCCCTTCGAAGGCCCCGAGGCATACGCCAGACGGGGACCGGGGGCAATGAGAGGCCGGCGGCAAGACGGTCCAGGCCTTTCCCATGTGAGGCCGGGACCGCCGCCCCGCAAGGGTCGAATCACTCCCGATTTACGCTCTTTTCTGTGGATAAGGCCCCTGCGCCCGCACCCGCAGGTTGCGGTTTTTGTCCCTGATATTGTATATTTCCCGTTAATGCCCACGAAATCTAGTGGTGGCCTCGGGGTGCCACAAGGCGGCCAGGGTGCCGCAAGGCTGGATTTCAGGGCGATGCCGGGGTCAGGCGGGCCCTCGCGCATCCAACCGGGCCGGAGGAGGCCCCGAAGGGGAAGGTAACATCATGTGGACCGATGAACGCGTGGAGCTGCTGAAGAAGCTGTGGGCCGAGGGCCTGAGCGCCAGCCAGGTCGCCAAGCAGCTCGGCGGCGTGACCCGTAATGCCGTGATCGGCAAGGTGCACCGTCTGGGGCTTTCCGGACGGGCCACGCCGAGCCGCCCTGCCCGCGCACGCCCGCAGGCGCCCCGCACGCTCGTTCGCGGGCGTCCCGACCCGCTGACGGCGGAAATGCGCGAGGAAGAGCAACAGCGCATTCAGGGCACCCAGAAAGCCGCTGCCGCCCATGCCGAGGAACGCGGGCTTGAGCCCGTGCAGCGGGCGACGGTGCTCACCCTGACCGAGCATACCTGCAAATGGCCGATTGGCGATCCGGGCCGGCCGGGCTTCCATTTCTGCGGCCGTGGCGCCGACCATGGCTCTCCCTATTGCACCGAGCATGCGCGCCTGGCCTACCAGCCCGTGCAGGCGCGGCGGAACCGCGAACGCGACCGGATGCGCAAGGATCGGCTGGTGAGCTGACGGCGCCCGAAACAGGCTTCCGGCGGGGCAACCGGGGGACTCGAGGGGAAGGAACCGGCATCCACAGAAAGTGGGTGCCGGTTTTTTACATGGGCCTGAAAGCCGTCAGCCGTGGAACTGCTCGTCCAGCGAGTAGCCCGCGGAGCGGACGGTGCGGATCGGGTCTTTCTCGCCCTTCTGGCTCAGCGCCTTGCGAAGACGGCCCACATGTACGTCCACCGTGCGCGCCTCGACATAGACATCCGACCCCCAGACGGCATCGAGCAACTGCTCGCGGCTGAAGACGCGGCCCGGATACTGGATCAGGTGGTCGAGCAGGCGATATTCGGTCGGCCCGAGATGAACTTCGCGTTCGCCGCGGCGCACGCGATGCGCCGCCCGGTCGATGACGACGTCTCCGAAGGTAACGAGATCCTCGGTGAGCGCCGGGCGGATGCGCCGCATGACGGCGCGGATGCGGGCGAGAAGCTCCGTCATCGAGAAGGGCTTCGTCACATAGTCGTCGGCACCGATATCGAGGCCGCGAATGCGATCCGTCTCCTCGCCGCGTGCCGTGATCATGATGATCGGCACATTGCGGGTTTCGGCCCGGCCGCGCAGACGGCGGCAAAGCTCGATGCCCGAGAGGCCCGGCAACATCCAGTCGAGAAGGATGAGGTCCGGCGCCGTCTCGCGAATCATCAAGTCCGCCTCCTCGCCATCGGCGGCGGCCATAACCTTGTAGCCTTCCTTGTCGAGGTTGTACTGGAGGAGCGTTGAGAGCGCTTCCTCATCCTCGACGATCATGACAGTCGGTTTCATTCTGCGTTCGAACTGGCTGCGCTCGGATTGTCCCTGTTCGGCACCTTCGGACAAGGAGCGAATCTTTCCCAAGCTTTCCATCGAAGCCTGACCCTGTTCACCGCGACGGGCAAGCGTTATTCCCATAGCTCAGATGCCTCCTCTAGCTGCCGCTTTTTACGGCCGTGGTACTCGTCGTGTCGCCCTTCGGACGTTCATCGACCACCCATTCGCCGGTCACGAGATAGCTGATGGTTTCGGCGATGTTGGTCGCGTGGTCGCCGATGCGCTCGATATTCTTCGCCACGAAGAGAAGATGGGTGGAGACGCCAATCGTCCGCGGATCTTCCATCATGTAGGTCAGGAGTTCGCGGAAGACGGAGTTGTACATCGCGTCGATTTCCTCGTCGTCGCGCCACACTTCCATTGCCGCCTGCGCTTCGCGGCTCGAATAGGCGTCCAGCACATGCTTGAGCTGGCGCTGGGCGAGACGGCCCATGCGCGAGATGCCCTGGATAAGCCGGTTCGCCCCTTCAAAGTCGTTCTGCAGCACCATCGCGCGCTTGGCGATGTTCTTGGCGAGGTCGCCGATGCGTTCGAGATCGATCGAAATCTTGATCGCCGCAATCGCCTCGCGAAGGTCGGTTGCCATGGGCTGGCGCAGCGCGATCATGCGGATCGCATGCGCCTCGATCTCCGCTTCCAGCGCGTCGATGCGCTGATCCTCGCGGATCGTGCGCTCGGCAAGTTGCGTATCGCGGCGGACGACAGCTTCGATGGCCGCGGAAAGCTGGGCCTCGGTGAGCCCGCCCATCTGCGCAATATTCGCGGCGAGCGCGTCGAGCTCTTCCTGGAAGGATTTTACCGTATGCTGGGTCACGCCCAATTCTCCTGTTGGCCTCGGAACGCTTGTCCGCCGGCGCGCTTCAGCCGAAGCGGCCCGTGATGTAGTCCTGCGTGCGCCGGTCGCTCGGATTTGTGAACATCTTGTCGGTTTCGTCCACCTCGATGAGATTGCCGAGATGGAAGAAGGCCGCCTTCTGCGAGACGCGCGCTGCCTGCTGCATGGAATGCGTCACGATCACGATGGTGTATTGCTCTCTCAATTCGTCGATCAGTTCCTCGACCTTGGCGGTCGCAATCGGGTCCAGTGCCGAGCAGGGTTCATCCATCAGGATGATGTCCGGATCGACGGCAATCGCGCGCGCGATGCAAAGACGCTGTTGCTGGCCGCCAGACAGGCCCGTGCCCGGCTGGTCGAGGCGATCCTTCACCTCGTTCCAGAGCGCCGCACGCTGAAGGCTTCGTTCCACGATCTCGTCCATCGCGGGTCCCGGCTTCGCCACGCCATGAATGCGCGGGCCATAGGCAATGTTGTCGTAGATCGATTTCGGGAACGGGTTCGGTTTCTGGAAGACCATGCCGACGCGCGCGCGCAGCAGAACCGGATCGATCTTCGGGTCGTAGATGTTCGCGCCGTCGATCTCGATCGTTCCCCTCACGCTGCAAATGTCGATCGTATCGTTCATACGATTGATGCAGCGCAGGAAGGTCGACTTGCCGCAGCCCGACGGGCCGATGAAGGCCATGACCTGCCGCGCGGGAATGTCGATCGAAACGTCGAACAGCGCCTGCTTGTCACCATAGAAAACCGAAACCTTGCTGGCCGCGATCTTCGTTTCGTGCCCGGCCTTCGCGGTCGATACCGCTTTCGCCAGCGCACCTGCCTCGTCAGCCGTCTTGTTCATGATCATCCCCGACGCTTCAGTGGTATCCAGCATGGTCATGTCACCACCTTCTTTCAAACCGTTTACGCATGTAAATCGCTATTGCGTTCATGCAAACAAGGAACCCGAGCAGAACGATGATCGCCGCCGAGGTGCGGGACGTGAACCCCCGTTCCGGGCTGTCCGCCCAGATGTAAATCTGGGTCGGAAGAGCGGTCGAGGGATTGAACATGCTGTCCGGAGCGGCGGTGATAAATGCGTTCATGCCGATCAGGAGAAGCGGGGCCGTTTCGCCGAGCGCCTGGGCGAGGCCGATGATCGTGCCCGTCAGGATGCCCGGCATGGCGAGCGGCAGGACGTGATGTCCGACCGTCTGCATCCTGGAGGCGCCGACACCGATGGCGGCTTCGCGGATCGAGGGCGGCACTGCCTTCAGCGCCGCGCGCGTTGCAATGATGATGGTCGGCAGCGTCATCAGCGAGAGCACGAGGCCGCCGACAATCGGTGCCGAGCGCGGCATGCCGAAGAAATTGAGGAAGACCGCGAGACCGAGAAGACCGAAAACGATCGACGGCACGGCGGCGAGATTGTTGATGTTGACCTCGATGAGATCGGTGAAGCGGTTCTTCGGCGCGAATTCCTCGAGATAGACAGCGGCCGCGATGCCGACGGGAAAGCTGACGAGGAAGCATATGAGCAACGCGTAGAAGGAGCCGACGAGAGCACCCCACAGCCCGGCAAGTTCCGGAAAGCGGCTGTCCGCGTTGAAGATCAGCCCCCAGTTCAGCGGCGCGGAAATGCGGTCCTGTTCGACGAGGCGGTCGTACCAGCCGATCTGTTCGTCGCTGACGCGGCGCTGCTCGCGCGGGAGGTCCCGGTCGATCACGCCCTTGCGGAGCTGGTCGCCGATGTCCGACAGCGGAAAGGTGATCTCGAAGGTGCGGCCGATCAGCGACGTGTCGGCGGCGACCTTGTCGCGGAGTGCATACTGGCCGCCATTGCTGAAGAGCTGGCGCAGTTCCCTGAGTTCACGCGGCGTGTCGACCTCGGGGAAAATCCGCGCGACGGACTCGTTCAGTATCTTCTGGTAGCTGCCGCCGCGCGGGTCCGAAGGATCCACCGCGCCTTCCGGCACCTCGACATTCAACGTCACCATGGTCTGCGTAACGGCGGGTGCCGCCGTGATCGCAATGGTACCGACAAGTGTCATCAGCATGGTGAGCGCGAAAACGATCGCGGCAACGCCATAGGCTCGCAAACGCCGGTCTGCGGCGTGACGGCGTTTCAGCTTCGCATCCGGCTCGTACCAGGCGCGCCTGCCCGTTCCCTGTGCGGTATCACTCATAGCGTTCCCGATAGCGCTTGACGACCTGGAGCGCGAGGATGTTGAGCGCCAGCGTCGAGATGAAAAGGACAAGACCGAGGCCAAAGGCGGCGAGCGTCTTGGGGCTGTCGAATTCCGTGTCGCCGATAAGCAACGTCACGATCTGGACGGTGACGGTCGTCACACCTTCGAGCGGATTGACCGTCAGCGTTGCGGTGAGGCCCGCCGCCATGACCACGATCATTGTTTCGCCGATGGCGCGGCTCACAGCCAGAAGAACACCGCCGACGATGCCTGGAAGTGCGGCGGGCAGGAGCACCTGACGGATCGTTTCCGCCTTGGTCGCTCCGAGCGCATAGGCGCCGTCGCGCATGGATTGGGGGACGGCGGTGATCGCGTCGTCGGAGAAGGACGAGATGAACGGGATGATCATGATGCCCATGACACCGCCGGCGGCGAGCGCGCTGTTCGAGGCGACGCTGAGACCGAGCGAGGTGCCGAAATCGCGGATGAAGGGCGCCACGGTCAGCACGGCGAAAAAGCCGTAAACGATGGTGGGTATGCCCGCGAGAATTTCGAGCAGCGGCTTCACGACGGAACGGACGCGCTTGTCCGCATATTCGACGAGGTAGATCGCCGAGAAGAGGCCGACCGGCAGAGCCACCAGCATGGCGATGACGCTGATGAAGATCGTTCCCCAGAAAACAGGAACCGCGCCGAACGCTCCGGTGGAGGCGATCTGGTCGGCACGGATCGGCGTTTGCGGGCTCCAGCTCAATCCGAAGAGAAACTCCGAGACCTGCACGTGGGAAAAGAAGGCAAGACTCTCGATGACGAGCGAGAGGATGATGCCGAGCGTCGTGAGCACGGCGAGGATCGAGCAGATAATCAGCAACCAGCGAAGGATGCCGTCGACGCGGTTGCGGGCCCTGAAATCGGGCGACAGGCGCGAGCGCGCGAAGGCAATGCCGGCGACGGCAGCCGCGAGGGTGCATACCACCATGGCGAGCGATGCCATGTTCTGCAGCGACCGGTAGCGCGCGGCGGCATCGATGGTGATCTGATCGGGCGTGCCGAAAATGCGTCCCGCCGCGACATTCTTGATTTCGCCGAGCATCAGCGAAATGCGGGCCGGTGCTGCGCCTTCCGTCAGGTGCGACGGCAAACCCGCCAGCAGCAACCGGTCGACGACCGTGTTCTGGGCCGCCAGCCAGATCAGGACAAGAAGAAAGGCAGGCAGTCCGCACCAGAGCGCGACGAAGTAGCCGTGATAGGGCGGGATCGAATGAAGACTGTTACCTGCGGCTTTCAGGCCGGATGCATTGGCGCGGCCGAGCAGGTACCCGGCAAAGGCGAGGGCCAGAACGATCGCGAAAAGCAGCGTGACGGACATGAATTTCGGCCCTGCAGGTGAACCAGCGGTACTGGATAGCGAAGAAGCCACCCGGCGCCCGAGGCGCCGGGTGGTGTCGTTTCATTACTTCGGCGCGGCCATGTCCGTGCCGCTCGTGGCGGCCTTGCGGACGGCTTCGCGCTTGCTGACATACTCGGCAACGAATTCGTTGAGGCCGGGGATCACGCCGCGATGCGCATTCTTCACGTAGAAGAAGAGCGGGCGGGAGACCTTGTAGGAGCCGTCGGCAATTGTCTCGGTGCTCGGCGCAACGCCCTCGACCATCACACCCTGCAGCTTGTCCTGGTTCTCGTAGAGGAAGGAATAGCCGAAGATGCCGTAGGCGCTCGGGTCGGATTCGAGGCGCTGGACGATGAGGTTGTCGTTTTCGCCGGCCTCGACGAACGGGCCGTCGGTGCGCATGCGCTGGCAGATTTCCTTCTTGGCGTCCTTTTCAAGCGCCTCGATGGCCGGGAATTCCTCGCAGCCTTCTTCCATGACGAGTTCGACGAAGGCATCGCGCGTGCCGGATGTGGGCGGCGGGCCAAAGACCTCGATCTTGGTGTCCGGAAGCGACTTGTCGATCTCGCTCCACTTCTTGTAGGGATTGTCGACGATCTTGCCGCCGACTTCGACCTTCGCGGCAAGCGCCTGGAAGAGCTGCGCCTTCGTCAGGTCGAGTTCGGTGCCCGCGCGGGAAACCGCGATGGAGAGACCGTCATAACCGATGAGCACTTCGGTGACGCTCTTCACGCCGGCCGCCTGGCAAGCTTCGTACTCGGACGCCTTCATGGCGCGCGAGGCGCCCGTGATGTCGGGATGCTCGGCGCCGATGCCGCCGCAGAAGATCTTCATGCCGCCACCGGTGCCGGTCGATTCGACGACCGGAGCCGGGCTGCCGGTCTCGTTCGCGAACTGCTCCGACACGGCTTGCGTGTACGGAAACACGGTCGAGGAGCCGACAATCGAAATCTGGTCGCGGGCGTGAGCGACGCCGGCCACCGAAAGCACAGCGACGGCAACCGTCGCGGTCATCGTCATGGATTTGAGTTTCACGTTCATTCTCCAGTCATGTGAATGCCGGGCACCGGGCAAACCACGTCAGCCCCCCAGCGCGCCCGAGCCTTTGAGTGAATTCGCCAGGTGAATTCGAGTGGCTGCTAACCTTCAGGCGGGCGCACGCTAGCGGGGCGTCGCAAAAGGTTTACGACGGTTCCATGACAGTTTTGCGAATGTCAGAAAAATTACTATTTTACTATTGAGGCGCGACCGGCAGCAGGACCGAAAAGGCAGAGCCTTGGCCGAGTTCGCTTTCGATCGAAAGCGTGCCCTGATGGCGGTTCACAATGTGCTTCACGATGGCAAGCCCGAGGCCCGTGCCGCCGCGGGCGCGGCTTGCAGCGGGATCGACGCGATAAAAACGTTCGGTCAGCCGCGGGATGTGTTCTTTCGCAATGCCGGGGCCGTAGTCGCGAACGGTGAGGCGGACGACGGGTCTGCCGCCCTTTGCGTCCGGCGAGAGAGAGATGTCGATGCGTTTTCCCGAACGGCCATAGCGCAACGCATTGTCGGCGAGGTTCTGGACGACCTGCGCGAGTTCGTCGCGGTCCCCCATCACCTTCGGAAGCGACGCAGAGGCGGTGACGCCGATCGCGACACCGTATTGATCCGCAAGTGGGGTCAGCCCGTCCGTCACATCGTTGACGACGCCGAAGAGATCGACGGCATCGGAAGGCCGCACATGCTCGCGTAACTCGATGCGCGACAGCGAGAGCAGGTCCTCGATCAGCCGGCGCATGCGCGTTGCCTGATCCGCCATGATGCCGAGAAACTTGTCGCGCGCTTCGGGATCGTCCTTCGCGTGACCGCGTAGTGTGTCGATGAAACCCGACAACGAGGCAAGCGGCGTTTTCAATTCATGACTTGCGAAAGCGACGAAGTCCGCCCGCATGGCCTCGATGCGGCGCGCCTCGGTGACATCGCGCAGCAGAACGATGACATATTTCAACGCGGGCTTCGACGCGGGCGCCGCTCCCGGAACCGGCGAAACGAAAGCACTGAAATTACGCCGCACGGGAACCGGCACGGCGTATTCGATGGAACGGACGGCGCCGTCGCGGATGACGCCGTTGATCGCTTCGATGAGCGGCGCGCTGCGCAGTACCGTCGCGACATGGCGGCCGACGGCGGCCTTTCCGACAAGCGGCTCAGCCGCCCCGTTCGCGTAGAGAACACGCCCCGTTTCGTCCACGACCACAAGAGGATCCGGCAGACGATCGAGAAGCGCCATGGCAGCGCCACCGCCAAGCACCGATGCCTCCTTGTCCAGCGAGGCACCGGCACGCACCGGCGATGTGTCGCCGACCGCCATCCATCTCGTCGCGGCAACGCCCGCAAGGATGAGAAAGGAGACGACGGCGGCAACGGGATGCAGGGCGCCGGAGAAGGCCAACAGCAGGAAGATGCCGGCTGCCGAAACGACGAATGTGCGCGTGCCCGTCCACCGGGCCGCAAAGCCCCGCAGCTTCGCCTTGCCGCGCACAAACCTCGAACCGTCTTCCGCCGCCGCCATTCTTTCTACCGTCAGATTCAAAAATTCCGGCTCATGCCATCGTGGTAGCACTTGAGCGCGGATTTCGCGATGACAATACGATGAACCGGGCCTGTCCTGCCCATCCGGTTTTCGAGCGGTATGCGGACATTCCTGCATTCGATGTCGCGGTCATCGCCATCCGCTGCTGCATGGGTGGGGTACGATAGCGGAAATGTGATCCCCTCTCTCCCGCGCCGCCTGCAAAGCCGAAATGACAAGACCGCCTCGGAGAGATTATATAGCGGCTGGCTGGCGCAACGCCATTGTCGGCCGGCGTCACTTGAGAAGACGCGATACACAAAGGGGGAACGACCGATGGAAATTGCCGAAGCCTTTATGCGAGACGTCGCCGCAGGTCCGGCCTGGGTGGAATTCTGGGTCAACTTCATGGGCGTTGTCTTCGTTCTGGCAATCCCTTTTGCCTTCAGCCGCGCCGAGGCCCGCTGGGCACTCGTCGTGATGGCGATCTCCCTTCCGGCGATGATGTGGCTTTATGCCACCGTTGGTTTCGTCCGGCTACTCGGGATCGTTCATGTCGTCCTGTGGACGCCGTTCGCATTCTATCTATGGCGGCAACGCAGCACCTGGCGCGTGCGGGAGACGCTGGCGGGCAAGTGGATCGCGCTGCTGTTCGCGACCGTTCTCGTGTCCCTGGCGTTCGACTATCTGGACGTCATCCGCTATCTGCTCGGGGATGTCGACTGAGGGCTCCGTCTCTCCCCGAAGCAATGCGTCTTGCCGGCATCCATCGCGCATTTCCAATGCGTGCGACGCCGCGTCGAATTCATTCGCTCGCTCACACATTCGTCGCTCCAGCGCGGGTGTCTCAGGTCTTGGTGACATTCGCGCGAATTGCCCTATTTTAAGCGCCCTGAAACATCGCGGCATCGGAGGCGAAGGGCAATTCATGACAGAAATCAGCGGAAAGACAGTCGTCATCACGGGCGCGGCGAGCGGCATTGGAAGAGGCACGGCCATCGAGCTTGCGAAGCGTGGCGCACGGCTTGCCATTTCCGATCTCGACCGGGCCGGGCTCGCGGAAACGGCGAAGCGCATCGAGGCGATGGGCGGCAAGGTTTCGACCTATCTCGTGGACGTCGCCGACCGCGATGCCGTCTATGCCTTCGCGCAGGAAATCGAAAGCGCGCATGGCGGCGCCGACATCGTGATCAACAATGCCGGCGTGGCGCAGATCGCGCGCGTGGACGCGCTTTCCTACGAAGACTTCGAATGGGTCATGAACATCGACTTCTGGGGCATGGTCTATGGCACCAAGGCCTTCCTGCCGCAAATCCAGAAGAAGGGTGAAGGCCACATCGTCAATGTGTCGAGCATTTTCGGCATCATCTCGGTGCCGAGCCAGGCGGCCTACAACTCCGCCAAATTCGCGATCCGCGGCTTTACGGAGGCACTGCGCCACGAAATGAAAGGTACACGGATCAACGTGTCCTGCGTGCATCCAGGCGGCATCAAGACGAACATCGTGCGCAACGCGCGTTTCCTGCAGAGCACGCAGGCAACGGCGCGCGAAGAGGCGGCGTCGGGATTCGACAAGCTTGCGCGGACGACGCCCGAGAAAGCGGGCGAAACGATCGCGAACGGCATCGCGAAAAACAAGGCGCGCATCCTGATCGGCACCGACGCGAAGATCATCGACCTGCTGCAGCGGATCCTTCCTTCTTCCTACGGCAAGATCATGTTCCGGCGCGAGATCGGACCGCTCTCCGGCGCGGCGGAAACGGGCGAAGCGAAGGCCTGATTTCGTATCGTCCGTCTACGGATAGTATGGCGTTACTTACCCCCGCAGGCGGGGATAAATACGGCCGGCTGTCATCGAAATGTCATTGAACCGTCAAGAACGGCGGCGATATCCCCGGTAGCGGGGACAAGTCCCCTGCCCGCTCAGCGCGGCAGGTTGCGGGCGAGAGCGCGGCGGGCCGACTTCTCGAAGGCCGGATCGAGATAGGGGGCGAGCACGTCGAAGAGCTGGCTTGCGCCCGCCGCCATGTCGGCGGGCTGGATGACGTCCTTGCCCGAAATCTGCAGGAAGCGAATCCAGTTCATCCAGATGAGCCAGGTGTTGAGGGCGACGGAGCGGAGCCCCTCGCGACCGCGCGGACGCGACATGCTGCCATCCTTCACGAGCTGGCCGGCAATGCGCTCGAGTTCGGCGAGCGCCCAGTCCTGGAGCGCGCGGTAGCGGGCGGCCAGTTCCTCGTCGCGGCGCAGAAGGCCGAGCAGGCCGCCGAAGAAGAAACGGTAGCGCCAGGCGAGGTCGAAGCTCCTTAGATAGAAGGCGGCGAAACGCGCGGGCGGGATCGGCGGACCGACATCCTCCACCAGCACGGCGCGGAACTCGACCTCAAGCGTCTCGAAGAGGACGCGGACAATCTCCTCCCGGTTGCGGAAGTGATAGTAGAGGTTGCCCGGACTGATGCCGAGGGCCGACGCGATGCGCGTCGTGTTGGCGGCCTCCGCCCCCTCCTCGTTCATGAGGGTGAGGGCGAGGTCCAGAATGCGGTCCCGGTTGCTCATGGCCTACTTCATACCCTGCCCCGGCGGCGGGGCACAGACTTGACAGAGACACAATTTAGAGTATTTAGTCTATTTAGAGGAAACACTCTAGAAGGAGAGAGGCCATGCCGGCCGACGCGGGGGGAGCCGCAGCCAGCCAGGCGGCAACGCGCATGACCGTGCGGCGGATGGGCTTTTCCTATCCGCCCGCGATGAGCGGCCACTGGAACGCGAAGCGGCCCGAGTTTTCCCAGATCGTGAATGCGGCCTCGCTCGCCATGCCCTATCTGGAGCCCTACCTCATCCGCAGCATGCAGGCGGCGCGGGAACGCATTACCGACGAGACGCTGCGGCGCGACCTCGATGCCTATGTGGGCCAGGAGGCAACGCATTACCGCCAGCACCGGAAATTCAACGAAGAGCTGAAGGCACGCGGCTATCGCTGCATCGGCGGGTTGGAGGCGGCGATCGACGCGTCCTACAAGCGGATCGAAGCGAAGGGCACGCTCGCCGCGAACCTCGCCTATGCGGAGGGCTTCGAATCCATGGCGCTGGCGATCGGCGAAATGCTGATCGAGGACCGCGAGTTCCTGTTCGGCGGCGCAGAGAGCGGCGTTGCCTCGCTGGTGCTGTGGCACTTCGTGGAGGAAATCGAGCACAAGAATGTCGCCTATGACGTGTTCGAGCATGTGGCGGGAAATTATTTCCGGCGCGTGGGCGGCGTCCTGCACGCGACGAGCCACATCTTCGCGCTGACGCGGACGGGCTATCAGGCGCTGCTGAAGGAAGACGGGCTGTGGCGGGATGCGCGCTCGCGGATCGCGCTGGGGCTTCTGCTCGCGCGCATCTTCGCGAAGCTCGCGCCGAAGCTCCTGCGCATTCTCGTGCCGGGATATTCGCCGCGGCAGGTGAAAGACCCTTCATGGGCGAGCGCCTGGGCGCGGCTTTTCATGCGCGACGGGGAAGCGGCCGGACGGCTCGACACGGGCCGGCTCGACGCGGCCGAACCCGTCGCCATCAATGCAGGAGGGGGCGAATGACCGAGGCAGGAGCCATGAACGAGCGAATGCGCGCGCTGCTCTTTTTCAACGGGGTGGCGCTGATCGCGCTCGCCGTTCTCATCGGCTGGACATGGTTCTTTGCGCTGCTCGGCCGCATCGTGCTGTGGCCGCTGCCCATCGACATCGCGGTGACGATCCCCGATGACGGGCGCGCCTGGCGCATGGCGCATATGGAGGGGATCACGCAGGGGCTGATGCTGATGGCGCTGGGGCTTGGCGGACGCTTCATGGTGCTGACGGCGCGGCAATTCGCGTGGTTCTTCTGGTCGGCGCTTGTCACCGCATGGCTCTTCACCGTGCCGACCATCTTCAACGCCCTGTTCGGCACGCGCGGGCTCGCCTTTGGCGGCGGACCCTTCAAGCCGGGAACGGCGAACGACGTCATCTATCTCTTCGGCTGGCCGCCTGTTATCGCGGTGCACATCATGCTGGCGCTCGCGCTTTACGGGGTGTGGCGGCATATGAAGATTTCGCGACAGCCGCGATAAGGGCTTGCGGGCAAGCGGCGCGGAGATCATATGATCGTGAGACGCGCGGGTTCGTAACCAGCGAGCCCGGAGGGTAAGAGGAACCGGATGTACGTTCCTGTTGCCCGATCCGCGTCGCCCTCTCCGACCTCCTCGGGCCTTCCCCGGCCTTCGAGCGCCCTCCCTCAAGGAGGGCGTTTTCGTTTGTGTGCTGATGGTTTTCGGTATTGCCCTTCTCACGCCACCCCCGCCCCGAAAAATTCTCCGAATTTTTCGACCCTCCCCGAGGGGAGGGTGGGGGAGAGGCTGAAACATGGGCCGTTTGGCGGGCGGGGCGGTTCACGGTAGTCTCGCGCCACGCGACGACACCAGGAAGGACACGCCAGATAATGACAGACAGCGCCAGCCCCCGGACCGGACCGGCCTCGCATATCTATTTCTCGCAGAGGCTCCGGCTCCACTATGTGGACTGGGGCAACGAGAGCGCGTCGCCGATGCTGATGATTCATGGCGGGCGCGACCATTGCCGCAACTGGGACTGGACGGCGGAGGCGCTGCGCGAGCGCTATCACATTATCGCGCCCGACCTGCGCGGCCATGGCGACAGCCAGTGGATGGTGGGCAGCTCCTACGAGATGAACGATTATGTCTATGACATCGCGCAGCTCATCCACCAGAAGGGGCTGGCGCCGCTGACCATCGTGGCGCATTCGATGGGGGGCGCGATCGCGCTGCGCTATGCGGGGCTCTATCCGGAAAACGTGAAGAAGCTCGTTGTGATCGAAGGGCTCGGACCCTCGCCCAAGATGCTTTCCGAGCGCAAGCAGATGGGCGACGACCAGCGCATCCGCAACTGGATCGACGAGGTGCGCCGCCTCTCCTCGCGCCAGCCGCGCCGCTACGAGAGCATCGAGGAAGCCTACAAGCGCATGCAGGGGGAGAACCCGCACCTCTCGCCCGAGCGCGCGCGGCACCTGACCGTGCATGGCGTGAGCCAGAACGAGGACGGCACTTACAGTTGGAAGTTCGACAATTACGTGCGCGCCTTTTCGCCCGCCGGCTTCGACGAGAAGGTGACGACGGAACTGTGGAGACGCATCACCTGCCCGACGCTGCTCATTCGCGGCACGGAAAGCTGGGCGAGCGATCCGCTGGAAGACGGGCGGGCGAAGCATTTCCGCAATGCGGAAGTCGTTGCCGTGGAAGGCGCGGGGCATTGGGTGCAGCATGACAAGCTGGACGAATTCCTCGGCCTGGTGAACGGGTTTCTGGGGGCGTAGGCGTTCCCCTCCCCACGCCCCAAACCACCTGCGGCGGTTTGACCCTCCCCGAGGGGAGGGTGGGAAGAAAGGATTTCGGCAATGACGAGCGGCGACGTGTATCGCGGTTCCTGCCTGTGCGGAAACATCCGCTTCGAGATCGCGGGGAAGCTCGGGCCTTTCGGCTTCTGCCACTGCACGACCTGCCGGAAGGCGAGCGGCACGGCCTTTACGGCAAATTCCTCCGTGCAGAGAGCGAATGTTCGATTTCTTTCCGGCGAGGAGACGATAAGGCGCTTCTCATCGAGCCCCGGCAAATATCGCTGCTTCTGTCCGAATTGCGGCTCGCCGATCTACAAGGAGGCGGACGACACGCCCGGCATCATCCGCATCCGGCTCGGCATTCTCGACACGCCCGTGGGCGCGAAGCCGCTGGCGCATGCCTTCTGGGGCGAGAAGGCCGACTGGTACGACGATCCGGGCGGCATGCCGGTTTATGAGGCATGGGCGCCGGTGCTGAAGGGGAAGGCGAAGGAAGAATAAGGCACGCAGAGGCCTTCAAAATAAACCCGTCATGCCCGGGCTTGACCCGGGCATCCAGAGCCAAGCTCTGGAACAGATATTTTTGCGAAGAGGGACGCCGCTTCGCGGCTACTGGATTGCCGGGTCACGGACTACGTCCGGCCCGGCAATGACAAAATTGTGGTGGAGCTCAGCCCTTCGAGACCGCCCGGAGCGCGGCGAGGGTTTCGGGCGAGACCGGGGCTGTCAGCGCGCCCGCAAGCGCATCGAACAGGCTTTCGACGAAGAAGCGGCGCGCGGGCTCGTTGGTCATCGCGTCGGGACGGCGCGTCCAGAGCGCGAGCGAGGTCAGCACCATTTCGATCATCAGGCGCTGGCGCTGCACGGCGACTTCGGGCACGAGATCGCCCAGCGCCGCGACGATGAGCGCGTTGGCGCGGGAGATACCCTCGAAACCGCTTTTGAGCGCCACCGTCGGCAGGTCGAAATCGGGATCGTTCAGCACCTGGGCGGCGAAGCGGACGAAGCGGACGCCCTCCTCCGTGTCGAGGAGTCCGGTCAAGGGCTCGAAGGTGGCGCGGATGACCGCCTTGAGGTCGTGCGTGAGGCCCGCCGCGATCAGCGCCTCGACGCGGGCGGCGCGCACGCGGTCCACGGCGCCGACGCGGGCGTTCAGGATCGCGTCGACAAGACCGGTCTTGGACCCGAAGTGATAATGCAACGCGGACTCGTTGCGCTGGCCGGCGGCGGCGTTGATCTCCTTCAGCGTGACGGCATGAAGCCCGCGCTCGCCGAACAGCCGCTCGGCCGCCTGCATCAGGCGCAGACGCGTGCCGCCGCGCTTGCCGGTCATTCTTTCGGGTGCCTCAAGCTCGCTCATACCGCCAGCGTAATGAAGGGCATTAGGGGAGGCAAGGGGGATGGGCAAGGAAGACAGTGGCTAGCCAATGTCAATATACGTTCTCGTCAGAAAGTCCTCAAACATCGGCACGGTAAAGGCAATATCACCGTGAGCGGGACTATAGATCATGCCTTTATTGATGATCTGCGCCCTACGCGGACCGAGACTTTGAACACTCTCACCAAGCAACTCCGCGACGTCCGACGATCTATAGGGTCCGGTCCCCAAACGAGCCATAGCGATCACGTATTCCCGTTCCTTTGGGGTCAATCGATCAAAACGAACTCGAAAAAAGCCTTCGTCAAGCCTGCGAACCGCCGCTGTAGATGCGTGCTCAACATCGTCGGAATTTATCGGCGAAGCTTCGGCAGCATTCCAAGCCTGATACCCCCACTCCTGAAGAAAGTACGGATAACCCTGAGTGCGATGAACTATGAATTGAAGCGCTTCGTCAGTAATAGACTCTCCCTCATCCGCAATCGGTTGCCGAATAGCGGCGCTAGCCGCTTCACGATCCAGAGGTCCAACTGGAGGATAGCTAAACAACCTCTCAGCATAGGATTTGGCATCCCCTGACAAGGCAGCCACTTGCGGCAAGCCAGCACCAAAAAACATTACAGGCAAGTTCTTTTGATTTACGCGGTGCACAGCCACTATTAGCGCCGCCAATTCATCTTCCGAGAGGTACTGGACCTCATCGATCAAAAGTGTCCAAGCTTTCCCGGCTGATTTTGCAGCCTCTCCGACCCGCACAAATAAATCACTCAGGTCATACTCGAGATTTCCGCTATCCGCGACGCCGGGTTCAGGGTCAACCGAAATCGATATGTCCCCAACCGAGACATTGAACACGCTGGCGAACGCTCTAAGGCTGCGCATTGCGCTATGTGCGGCAGCCCTAGCGCTCTCGATCATTGAGAGACGCCGTAGCACTTGATGAATTTTCGGGTAGAGCAAATCGGCGAGAGACTTATTTTCCGGCGCCTCAATGAAAGCCGTGAGATGGCCGTGCTGCTCTGCCAATTGCTCGATCTTGTTCAGCAACACAGTCTTGCCGGTTCCCCGCAAGCCCAAAAGAATTTGGGATTTATCATGTCTGCCCAAAAGCACACGTTGAAGAGCGGTGTCGGCGTCCTTGATAATTTCATCTCGACCGGCCAATTCAGGCGGCTGGGAACCTGCTCCAGGTGCAAATGGGTTTCGTACGGGATCCATGATGAAAGCTTATACGGAGTTTATCGGTGTATAGCAAGAACTCCTTATACTTACATATAAACTAGTATATTTCCGCGTGGTTGCCTGATGGCCCCAACCTCACCCGCCGCAGCCTCAACGCATTCGCGATGACCGATACCGACGACAGCGACATCGCCGCCGCGGCGAAGACGGGGCTGAGGAGGAGGCCGAAGGCGGGGTAGAGGAGGCCGGCGGCGATGGGGACGCCGGCCGCGTTGTAGACGAAGGCGAAGAAGAGGTTCTGGCGGATGTTGCGCATGGCGGCGCGGGAGAGTTCGCGGGCGCGCAGGATGCCGATGAGGTCGCCCTTCACCAGCGTGACGCCCGCGCTTTCCATCGCGACATCGGTGCCCGAGCCCATGGCGATGCCGACATCGGCGGCGGCGAGCGCGGGGGCGTCGTTCACGCCGTCGCCCGCCATGGCGACGATGCGGCCTGGAGCGCTTCGGCGCTTGTTTTCTTGATCGGGTCGGCGACGGCGACGAGGCCGGCGAGTTTCCCGCCGACGGCGACGAAGACGACGGTGGCGCCCTCCCCGCGCAGCGCATCGGCGCGAGGGACGAGCGGCGTCACATCCACACCCAGCTCATCGAACAGGGCGCGGTTGCCGAGGGCGACTTGCTTCTTGTTTTCCGGGCCGCCGATGGCGCCCGTGACGCCCTTGCCGGAGGGAGCGTCGAAATCCTCCGTATCCTGAAGGCGCAAGCCTTCCTGTTTCGCGGCGGCGACGATGGCGGAGGCGAGCGGATGTTCGCTGCCGTTTTCGAGGCTGGCGGCGAGCGTCAGCAGGTCGTCGCGCGCGGTGCCTTCCACCGGCTCGACAGCGCGCAGCACGGGCTTGCCTTCGGTGATGGTGCCCGTCTTGTCGATGACCAGCGTGTCGAGTTTTTCAAAACGCTCCAGCGCCTCGGCGCTACGGATGAGGACGCCGAGACCCGCGCCGCGGCCCGTCGCCACCATGATGGACATGGGCGTGGCGAGGCCGAGCGCGCAGGGGCAGGCGATGATGAGGACGGAAACGGCGGCGACGAGCGCATGCGCGAAGGCGGGCTCGGGGCCGAAGACCATCCAGGCGGCGAAGGCGAGGACGGCGACGGCGATGACGGCGGGGACGAAATATGACGCGACCTTGTCGGCGAGGCCCTGGATGGGCGCGCGCGAGCGGCCCGCC
>PHEF01000001.1 GCA_002842875.1 Alphaproteobacteria bacterium HGW-Alphaproteobacteria-3
GGGATCCGTGCCGGCTAGCGGTCTCTCAAGGACCGGGGACCCAACGATCTCCCGCCCGCACCCATCCTGACACATCCCCAACACACAGGGACCCATTGGCCTTCCCGCTTGCAGATGCGTGGATTGGGTCCCGGGGACAAGCCCCGGGATGACATCGTTGTTTTTGTCTCGACTGCGAAACGCCCTACCTTCTCACAAGCCTTTTGATGCTCGTCACATGTCCCGCCTCCGAGCGGGCGATGCGCGACATGGCGATGTCGAGGCGCTCCACGGCGACGCGCATGTGATGGGCGTTCGCATGGATCATGCGTTCGGCATCCACCATGATGCCGACATGCCCCTTCCAGAAAACGAGGTCGCCGCGCGCGAGTTTCGTGAAGTCGAGAGGCTCGGGCAGCGCCTCGCCGAGCGTTGCCTCCTGCATGTCGGTATCGCGGAGCGAGGCGATGCCTGCGCGCTCCAGCGACATCTGCACGAGGCCGGAGCAATCGACACCCATACTGTCGCGGCCGCCCCAGAGATAAGGCACGCCGGTAAACTCCTCGGCGACGGCAACGAAATCGCGAACATGCGCGCCGGCCGCCGCGAGATGCGCGGTGAAGACCCAGCCGCCCGTATCGAGTTCGCTGAAATTGCCCCGCGCACCGGTGATCTTGAGTTTTGCGTTCATGGAAAGCGGGACGGCGGGCCGCGTCTTCAGATCGGGCTTGGGATAGATGAAGGTGCGCAGCGCCGCAACCGTATGCGTGGGCCTTGCGGGGCGGGCCACAAGCTCCTTCGCCTCGACATAACCGACATAATCGTCGAGCAGCGACTGGCCCCAGGCCCAGCCGCTCTTTTCTTCATAGACGCGGAAGGTCTCGCCATGGAGGAGTTGCGTGTCCATCGGCGCAGCCGGCTCCGGGCGTCGCAACAACGGCAACACAGGCGCGCGCACGATCCGGTCCACGCCCTCCACGAAGCGCGGGGCGCTCACCTCGCCACGCAGATGCGCGGCCGCGAGATCGTCGCGATAGGCGTTGAGGCGATGATCCGGACCGCGCTCGCGGCTCATGCAACAAGACCTCGCGACGAACGCACGATCAGCTCCGCGAATTCCTGCATGAAATCCGTTCCCTTCACTGTCCGCAGCACGAGCACATTGCGCCTGTCGGCCTCGTCGCGCGAGCGCTTCAGAAGATCGAGGCTGCCCAGCGTGTCGAGCGCCCGCGTGATGGCGGGCTTCGAAACACCGAGCGCGGCCGCGAGGCCTCGAACCGTGTGCGGCGGCGGGTCGAGATAGACCGTGAACATGATCGCCATTTGCCTCGACGAAAGGTCGGGCCCGTCATTGCGGACCGATTGCAGAACGACGTCGTGCCACAGAGACAAAGCCTGAACGGGCTTCAGCTCCGGGCTCCCCCCATATGCTAAATCCGGCATAGCCACCCCCAGCGCTGCCATGATCCCCACCCGTCACTTCCGTTCCGGGCCCGGATCAGTCTAGCTCGCGTTTACGCGGGGGCAAGGGTTAGACGCCCTCAGGCGCCGTAGCGGCGCTTCAGGAGGTGGTAGAGGGCGCGGATGCCCTGCGCCTCGCCGCCCACGGGACGGCCGGGCCTGGGTTTGGGCGCCCAGCCGTAAATGTCGAAATGCACGTGAGCCTGCGCCTTTTCGACAAAGCGGCGCAGGAAAAGCGCGGCGGTTATGGAACCGGCAAAGGGTCCGTCCGAGACATGGTTCACATCCGCGATCTTGCTTTCGAGCCAGGCGTCATAGGGCTTCCACAGCGGCATGCGCCAGAGCGGATCGGACATGGCCTCGGCGGAGACCGCGATCTCTTCGGCGAGCGCGTCGTCATCCGTATAGAAGGGCGGCAGGTCGGGGCCGAGCGCGGTGCGCGCCGCGCCGGTCAGCGTCGCCATGTCGATGATGAGGTCGGGCGCCTCGCTGTCCGCCTCGACAAGCGCGTCGGCGAGCACGAGCCGGCCCTCCGCATCGGTATTGCCGATTTCGACGGTGAGGCCCTTGCGGCTCATCAGGACGTCGCCCGGCCGGAAGGCATTGCCCGAGACGCTGTTTTCGACGGCGGGGATCAGCAGCCGCAACCTGATATCGAGCTTCGCTTCCATCAGTGCCTGTGCGAGCGCCAGCGTGCAGGCCGCGCCGCCCATGTCCTTTTTCATGAGCAGCATGGCGCTTGAAGGCTTCAGGTCGAGGCCGCCCGTGTCGAAGCAGACGCCCTTGCCGACCAGCGTGACCTTCGGCGCATCGGCGCGGCCCCAGCGCATGTCGATGAGGCGCGGCGCGACGGCGGCGGCGCGGCCGACCGCATGGATCATCGGGAAGTTTTCGGTCAGGAGGTCGGCGCCCTCGATCGTCGAGAAGGTTGCCTCATGTGCCGCAGCGACTTCCTTCGCCGCCGCCGCGAGGTCGGCGGGGCTCATGTCGCCTGCGGGGGTATTGATGAGATCGCGCGCCAGGAAGATGGCGCGGGCGAGACGGCTCACCTCTTCGCCATCGACGCCCTTCGGCAGGACGAGCCGGGGCCATTCGCGCGCGCTGCCCGAATAACGCGTGAAGCGATAGGTGCCGAGCGCGAAGGCGAAGACGGCCTTCGAGACGTCGCCATGCATTTCGCCCGCGAGGCGGTAGTCGCCTGCCGGGAGCGATGCGGGCAGCGCGCCCGCGACGAAGGGGTCCGCGCCATCGCCGAGGCCGAGCAGGACGCCGGCGAGCCCACCCGAGCCGTCCGGCAGAAGCAGCACCTTGCCCGCCTCGCCCTTGAAGCCCGAGGTCGCGACCCAGGCGGCGCCGGGGCCCGCATGCGTCGCGCACCAGGCCTGCAACGGCCGCACTTGTGGAGACAGGGGGCAGCATGACCGGCAGCGCATTCGAACTCGTCATCGGCGACAAGAACTGGTCGAGCTGGAGCCTGCGGCCCTGGCTCCTGATGCGGCAGGCCGGCATCCCCTTCACCGAGACCTCGATCCGGCTCCGCCAGCCGGACACCAAGGCGCAGATCCTCGTCCATTCGCCAACGGGTTTCGTGCCGGCGCTCAAGTGGCGCGGGGCCGTCATCGGGGACTCGCTCGCGATCTGCGAGACCATCGCCGATCTCTTCCCGGCGAAGACGCTCTGGCCGGCCGATACGCTTGCCCGCGCCATGGCACGCAGCGCGGCGGCGGAGATGCATTCGGGCTTCCAGAACCTTCGCCGCGAGATGCCCATGGCCGTGCTCGAAAGACATCCCGGCGCCGGGCAGACGGAGGAGGCGCTTGCCGATGCGCGGCGGATCGTCGAATTGTGGCGCGGGTTGCGTATCCGCTTCGGGCGGCAGGCGGAGGAGGACCAGGGCTTTCTCTTCGGCCGCTTCAGCGTCACCGATGCCATGTACGCGCCGGTCGTGACGCGCCTTGCGACCTACGAGGTCCATCTTGAGGCGCTCGGCGACGACGGCACGGTCCGTGCCTATATGGACGCCATCATGACGCTTCCCTCGATGCAGGACTGGCTGAGAGGCGCCGAAACGGAGGAATCGGCGAAGTCCGGACTGTGACGTTTCGATGACATTTCGATGACAGTCAGGGTGTTTTATCCCCGTCTTCGGGCGGCAATACCCCCGCTTCGCGGTAGTAGCGCGCCGCGCCCTCATGCAGCGGTACGGGCAAGGACGCGATCGCGAGGCCTTCTTCCTCACCCTCCTCTCCTGGCAGCAAACCCGGCAAGGCCGGGCCGCTGAGCAGCACGCGATTGCTCTCGTAGAAGAGCGCATTCGCGATGCGGTAGACGAGATCGGCGTCGGCTGTTTCGTTCACGACCCATATCATCGAGACGCCAAGCGTCTTCGTCGCCGGCACGAAGCGATACATGTCATCCGGTATTTCGAGCGGCTGGAAATTCGCACCCGGCAAGGTGAGCTGCCCGACTTCATCTCCGGTAATCGGTACAATGACGATCGAACCGCGATCGGCGAGACTTGCGATTTCCGCCGATGGCAGCGCATCGACGAGGAAGAACGCGTCGAGCTGGCCGCGCAGCATGAGGTCCGTTGCCGTCGCCGCATCGTAGTCGAAGAAGGTCACGGTACGGCGGCCAAGTCCATGCACCGCAAGCACCGGAAGCGCCGCCTCGCGCGTGCCCGAGCCGGGTGTGCCGACGGAAACGCGCTTGCCTTCGAGGTCCGCGATGGAGGTGACATCCGCGTTGCGGCTGGCGATGAGGTAGAGCGCCTCGCGATAGACGCCGGCGATCGCGCGGAGATTGCGGATCGGCTTTTCGCCGCGGAAGGGCGTTTCGGCGCGCGTTGCAAGATCGAGGACGGGCGCGGCCACGAGCGCGGAATCGTAATTGCCCGCGCTCACCGCCCGGACATTCGCCACCGGACCGGGCGAGGATTTCGCCACCGCGACGAGACCCGCAACGCCGCAAGGCAGGCCGCGCTCGCAACGCGGCGTGCCCGGCGGGCGGCTGATGGCGGCCGCCAGGCGCTCGCCAACAGCGAAATATTCGTCGCCCGGACTGCCCGTCCCGATCTGGAAAAAGGTAACCGTTTCCGGAGCCTCTTCGAGGCTCGCCGGCGGGCGCAGGTAGAACAGGAGCGCAAGTGCCGCGACGACAATGGCACCAGCGGAAATGGCCAAATTCCGCGCGGGAATCCGCATTGCGATTTCCCGCCCCCTCTCCGCCAGCCTCATGGCCCGCTTATTCCAACGCCCAATTTCCATAAACCGATCCCAGCACGGCAATGCGGAACAAAAATGGCATGAGACGGGAAGTCCGCAAAATCAGCGCGATTTTATCATTAATCCTTTCTTGACGGCTCTCGCCGAAAATCGCCTCACAGCATGGCCTTGCCTGACACCGTCAGGGGCCTCCGGAAGCCATGGACCGGGATATGCCATCATGAAACCATTCACCGACCGGAGCATGCGACCCGCCGCCCGCCAGCGCGGCATCGCCGTCGCGGTGACATTTTGTTCCGCCCTTGCGCTCGCGGCCTGCTCTTCGGCGGGCACGGGTGCCGGCACCGAAAACGGGCTCAACGCCAGGGATGCAGCTCAAGCCCGGATCGACGAACCCGCGCTGCGCGAAGCCGCCGTCGAAAGCACCAAGACGCAGGATTATGTCGCCGCAGCAGCTTATTGGGGGGCGCTCTACGAGCGTTCGCCGGACGACACAGGCGTCGCCGTTCACTACTCAAAAGCGCTTCGTCAGATCGGTTCGCTGGAGCAGTCGCTCACCGTCATGCAGCGCGCGCAGATCAAGGCGCCGCAGAATACAGACGTTCTTTCGGAGTTCGGGAAGGTGCTAACCGCGAGTGGCCGGCCGGACCAGGCATACGTCATGCTGAACGAAGCGGCGAATGCCGCGCCGCGCGACTGGACCGTTCAGTCGGCGCTCGGGGTCACCCTCGACCAGATGGGCCGCTATGACGAGGCGAAGAGCCACTACGAGAAGGCGCTGAGCCTTTCACCGGACAATCCCTCGGTGCTTACGAATCTCGGCCTGTCCCACGCGCTGACCGGCGATCTCGACTCCGCCGAGCGCCTGCTCCGCAGGGCGGTGGCCGACCAGAAGGGCGATGCCTATGCACGGCAGAATCTCGCGATCGTTCTCGGCCTGAAGGGCAACTTCGATGAAGCCGAGCGGCTTGCCCGAGCGGACCTGCCGCCAAATGTTGCCGACAGCAACATGGCCTATCTTCGCGCGATGCTTTCCCAACCTGCGCTCTGGAAGCAGATGGAGAGCCTTGACAGCAAGCCAGCGTCTCCGGCCGGTTCATTGCCGGAGACCGATCGGGTTTCCTCGTTGCCGCCGGACACCGGGGTCGCACCGCGCTGACCACGGGACGGCACATCCTTCGTTAGACAAACCTGTCCTTCGTTAGACAGAAAAGGCGCCCGTGAGAACGCGGGCGCCTTTCTCGTTCAGTCCTTTGCTGCCCTCAGAACGTCGCGGTCGCCTTGATGATGGCCGGACCGAGGATGACGCCGAAGAGTGCCGGCAGGAAGAACACGATCATCGGCACGGTGAGTTTCGGCGGAAGGCTGGCCGCCTTCTTCTCGGCCTCCGACATGCGCATGTCGCGGTTTTCCTGCGCCATGACGCGAAGCGCCTGCCCGAGCGGCGTACCGTAGCGTTCGGCCTGAATAAGGCTCGTCGACACCGCCTTGACACCCGGCAGCCCCGTGCGCTTGGCGAGGTTCTCGTAAGCCATGCGCCGCTCCTGCAGATAGGAAAGCTCAGCGGTCGTCAAACCCAGTTCTTCGGCAAGCTCAACCGACTCCTCGCCGATTTCCGCGGCGACCTTCTGAAAGGCCGCCTCGATCGACATGCCGGACTCGACACAAATGAGAAGGAGATCGAGCGCATCCGGGAAGGCCTTGCGGATCGAGTCCTGGCGGCGCGTGATGACGTTCTCGACGAAAAGATTGGGGAGATAGAAACCCACAAAGGCCGCGCCGCAGGAGGCGGCAAAACGCGCCATCGGTTGCAGGCCGAAGTCGTTCAGGAAAGAGAGGTAGAGCAATGTGACGACAAAGAGGATCGGCGGCATCACGAAACGGAAAAAGATGAACGTGTACATGGGCCCAGGGCCGCGAAAGCCCGCCTGGCGCAGCTTGTCCTTGATAGCCGCGTTTTCGAGCATGTTGCCGTGAGCGAACATTTCGACGACGCGCTTCTTGAAACCCACCGTCTGTCGCTGGCGAAGCCGCGTCTTTTCCTGCGCCAGAGAATCGCGGGCGCGCGCGCGCATCGCTTCGCGTTCCGTCGAAACGAGCTTCATGCGCGTGCCGAGCCGGTCGGTATTCATCAGGGGCGCCGTCAGCGTGATGATGGTCGCAAATGCGGCAAGCGCCGTCAGGAGCATCACGGCGCTCTCAGCGTTGAACATACTTCCGATGAGATCGAAAAAGGCCACTTCCGGAATCCCTAAAACTTGAAATCGATCATCTTCTTCATGACGAGGATGCCAATACCCATCCACATCAGGCCGCTGACGATGATCATGTTGCCAGCCGAGGTGGTGAACAGAACGCTCATGTAGTCCGGCGAGGTGAAGTAGATCATCAGCATGACGCCAGGCGGCAGAGAACCGATGATGGCGGCCGACGCCTTGGCTTCCTGCGACATGGCTTGAATCTTCGCGCGCATCTTCTTGCGTTCGCGGAGTACCTTGGAAAGATTGCCCAGCGCTTCGGACAAGTTGCCACCCGTCTTTTGCTGGATCGAGAGCACGATCTGGAAGAAGTTCACTTCCGGCAGAGGCATACGCTCGTAGATTTTATCGAGTCCCTGTTCCAACGTAACGCCGACACGTTGTCCTTCGACGATCCCCTGGAATTCGGTACGGACAGGCTCCGGCGATTCAGATGCAATAAGCTTCAGGCAATCGTTCACGGGCAGGCCCGACTTCACGCCGCGCACGATGACGTCGATCGCGTTGGCGAACTCCTCGGCAAAAGCCTTTTGCCGCCGTTTCATGAGATAGGAAAGAACCCACCGCGGCACGCCGAACGCAGCGGCAAAGCCACCGAGCAACGCAACGAAAAGCGAAAGACCCGCAACCGTGAGGAACAACATCATCATGAGTCCGAAGACCGCACTCGCAATGTAGAAGGTCCGCGTCTCCATCTCGAGGCCCGCGCGTTCGATACGCGTCGCCAACGGGATGCGCTTCTTGAGTTCCTTCTGCTTGTCTTCCAGCGTTCTCAGCGTCTCCTGCATCTGCTTGCGGCGCTTTTCGCTATTGTCGACATCGCTCTCGGCAGAGGGCGTGAGGCGCGCGTTGCCTGCTCGCGTCACCCGTGCCACGCGCTGCTGCGATTTCGATTCGCCGCCGACAAAAAGAAAGCCGATCGCGCCGATGCACAACGCCGCAAGCATGGCAATCGCGAAGATGATCAACGTGGACTGCATGCCGGCTCCCTAACCCTGGGCGCGGTCGAGCGCGGCCGCCAGGGCGTGATGCTGATTGTAGTAGCGCGCGCGATCCCAGAAGGACGGGCGCGCAATGCCCGTCGACTTGTGCTTGCCGATGATGTGTCCGGTCTCGTCCTCACCCTCGATGTCGTAGACAAAGAGATCCTGGGTGATGATGACATCGCCTTCCGTGCCGAGCACCTCGGTAATGTGCGTGATACGGCGCGAACCGTCGCGCAGGCGGGCCGCCTGAATAACCACATCGATCGAACCGCAGATCATTTCGCGGATCGTCTTCGACGGAAGCTGGTAGCCCCCCATTGTAATCATGCTCTCCAGGCGGGAGAGAGCTTCTCTCGGGCTGTTCGCGTGGAGTGTGCCCATGGAGCCGTCGTGGCCGGTATTCATTGCCTGAAGGAGGTCGAAGGCCTCCGGACCGCGCACCTCGCCGACGATGATGCGCTCGGGGCGCATACGCAGGCAGTTGCGCACGAGCTCGGTCATGGTGACCTGACCCTGTCCTTCAAGGTTCGGCGGTCGCGTTTCGAGACGCACAACATGAGGTTGCTGAAGCTGCAGTTCGGCAGCATCCTCGCAGGTGATGACGCGCTCGTCCGTATCGATGAAACCCGTGAGACAGTTGAGCAATGTGGTCTTGCCCGAACCCGTACCGCCGGAGATCAGCACGTTGCATCGCACCTTGCCGATGATGCCGAGGACTTCGGCGCCCTCCTGCGAGATGGAGTTGTACTGCACCAGGTCGTTCATGGTGAGTTTGTCGCGGCGGAACTTTCGAATCGTGAGCGCCGGACCGTCGATTGCGAGAGGCGGCACGATAACGTTCACACGGCTGCCATCGGGCAGGCGCGCGTCGCAGATCGGGCTCGATTCATCGACGCGGCGGCCGACCTGGCTCACGATCCGCTGACAGATGTTCATGAGCTGACTGTTGTCGCGGAAGCGAACGCCGGTGAGCTCGACCTTGCCGTTGACTTCGATGAAGGTCCGTTCGTAGCCGTTGACCATGATGTCCGCGATGTCGTCGCGGGCAAGCAGAGGCTCCAGTGGACCGTAACCGAGAACGTCGTTGCAGATGTCCTGCAGCAGGGCTTCCTGCTCGGAAATCGACATGACGACGTTCTTGATCGAGAGAATCTCGTTGACGATATCGCGAATTTCCTCGCGCGCGCTTTCCGCATCGAGTTGCGCCAGCTGCGTGAGGTCGATCGTGTCGATGAGCGCGTTGAAGATCGTCGTCTTGATCTGATAGTAGCTTTCCGAGTGGTGATCGCTCGGACGTGCCGCGGCTGCGGGCTTTGCCGCGGGCGCTATCTTTGCGGGTGCCGGCTTTTGCGGCCCGGCCTTGGGCGCAGCCGAGGCAGCCGGCGGCGGCGCCTCCGGTCTGGAGGCGGGAGCCGGTGCGGGCTTGCGCGGAACTGCCTGACCTTCGGTCCGCCTTCCAAACACGATAAGCTACCTCCTGTTATCCTTTGCGCGACAGAAAGCCGAACAGGCCCGATTTGGCTGCCTTCGGCGCACGAACCTCACGACCGCAAAGCTGCTGGGCGAGAAAGCGGAAACCGTCGGCGGTTTTTCCCTTGGGCTCCAGTTCCTCGATCATCTGGCCGTTGTTGGCGGCCATGCCGAAAAGCCCGGGGTTGAAGGGAAGAATAAGCGTCGCGTCGGTGCCAACTGCCTCCGCGAAATCCTTTACCGGAATTTCGGGGCGCTTCGGCATGCCGACCTGGTTCAGCACGATATGCGCAGCCGTGTCGTTCGGCCTCACCTGCCGCGTCAGATCGAGAATGTTCTTGGCGTTGCGAAGGCTCGCCAGATCCGGGGTTGCGGTGATGACGATTTCGTCGGCGGCGAGGAGAACTTTCTTCGTCCATGGCGCCCAGACATGCGGCAGATCGACGATGACACAGGGCACACCCTCGCGCACGATGTCGAGAACGGTCTCGCAACTGTCCGCATCCATTTCGAAGTCGCGATCGAGCACGGCGGGCGCAGCGAAGAGACTCAGCCGGTCCGTACACTTCACCAGAAGACGGTCGAGGAGGACATCGTCCAGACGCTCCGGCGCCATCAGCGCATCGGCGATGCCCTGCGCCGGATCCTGGTTGAAATCGAGGCCGGCCGTGCCGAATGGCAAGTCCATGTCGGTGATGATGACATCTTCGTCGAGACCGCTCGAGATGCACCAGCCGACATTATGGGCGATGGTGCTTGAGCCCGTGCCACCCTTCGCACCGATGAAGGCGATGGTGCGTCCGATCGGCGGCGCATCGGGATCGATGTAAAGACGCGAGATCGCCTCGATCACGCCGATAGGCCGGACCGGTGCAACGAGGTACTCGTTCACGCCCTGGCGAATCATCTCGCGGTAAAGCGACACGTCATTCATGTGACCGATGACGACGACCTTCGTGCCGGCATCGCAGACTTCGGCGAGCGCGCCAAGCTGGGCGAAGAGGCCATCGCCGCCCGTGTGCGTCTCCACCATGATGAGGTTCGGGGTCGCGGCCTGCTGATACAGCTCGATCGCTGCCGGGATTCCTCCCATATGCACCGTGAGATGCGCTTTTGCGAGCCGACGGTCCTCGCCGGCGCGCTGAATGGCGCTACCCGTGCCCGGCTGTTCGCAGAAGGCGTGGATCGTGATGCGCGGAACGGGCTTCATCACGGCAAGCGTTTCCATCTCTTCGCCGGCCACTGCCACGGACGGCGCAAGCGGCGGTGCCTCGGGTTCGGCCGCGGGCATCGGCGGCGCTTCGACCGCCGGTTCCTTGCGTGCGAGATTGCTCATTGTTGCACCTCACTCACAGCGCCCGAGTCCTGCTCGCTGCGCTGGGTCGCTGTTGCTTCACCGGCACGGTACTTTTCGAGAACCGTGTTGCGGCGTCCCGCATCTGCGGGCGTCATTGTTTTCGGACCGACGAGGTCGGCAGGATCGGCGACCATCGCCGCGAGATTGTTTTGTGTCGCGCAGCCGTGATTGGGCGCCAGACGGTTCGACGGATCGTAAGCGTAGTTCACGCTCCAGTCGCCGCAGGCCGTCGGCTTCGCGACATATTGTTTGTAAGACAGAATCAAGGGCGCGCCATTGTCCGCGCCCGATGCGCGATAGGGCGTATAGGCGAGGCTCGTCACCCCGTTCTCGGCCAGGATGTCGCGGACATCGCTCAGTGCAACGGCGGCCGCACCTGCATTCGGCGAGCCGGAAGGCGTCGAAATGGTGAGAGGTCCGTGACCGCGCTGGCGATAGGCGGCCGCAAATCCTTCGATGGCGCTGCGTTCCGACGGCGCGAGGTCCGGCTGGCCGGCGACGACACCGACATTCAGCGTCGCGACATCCGTCTCGACCGAAATCGGATGCGTGTAGTTCGCGTCGTACTGGGCGTCCTCGATGCCATTGAAGCCACCGCAACCCGCGAGACCCGCGGCCAGCACGACGGCGATACCTTTGGCCGCATTCCTGACGATCAGACTTGCCATTTCATTCATCCTTCGCACTCAATCCACAACGAAGCCGACAGGCCCCTGCAGCGGTTCCTTGCCGGGCGTGGCGCCGCGAGCGCCATAGGTCGCGTTCAACCTGCCCATGAGGATCGTGTCCATATCGCTTGCCGGCGCATATCCGTCCGTCGGCAGCACGAGATTCTTGCGGGACGTCGGATCGACGAGGTAGGGCGTCACGATCACGACGAGTTCCGTTTCGTTCTTCTGATAGTCGCGGCTGCGGAAAAGCTGGCCGAGAACAGGCACATCCTTTGCGCCCGGGACCCCATCGATATTCTGACGGGTCGAGTCGGACAGAAGGCCGGCCATCACCAGCGAACCGCCGCTCGGCAGTTCGAGTGTCGTCTCGGCGCGGCGTACCTTGAGGGCCGGCACTGTGACGCCTTCGCCGCCCGAACCCTGGAACACGAAAGCCCCGTCGGAAGAAAGCTCGCTCACTTCCGTCGATATCTTCAGGCTGATGCGGCCCTCGCTCAGCACGACCGGCGTGAAGTTCAGGCCGACACCGAAGGGTTTGAACTCGATCTGCACATTGCCGTCACGGTCGCGCGACGTCGGAACGGGGAACTCGCCACCGGCGAGGAATTTCGCCGACTCGCCCGAAATGGCGGTCAGGTTCGGCTCGGCCAGCGTGCGCAGGATGCCGTCGCGCTCGAGCGCGCGCAAGGCACCCTCGATGCTGTCGTTGCCGCTGGTGAAGCCCGTGCCATCCGTCGAGAGACCGCCAACCGACTGTCCCTGAACGCTGAAGGAGTTGGCGGTCGCGAGGCGGAGTGCAAAGTCGCCGAAATCGGCGGCGCTCGAAAGATCGACGCCGAGCTGCTTGATGACGGTGCGCTGCATCTCGGCAACGGTCACCTTGAGCATCACCTGCTCCTTGCCCTCGATGCCGAGCATGTTGAGGACATTGTCCGTCCCGACACCGATGTAGCGGGCCGCGAGATCCTGCGCCTTGCTGGCCTCGCTTGCGCTGGCCACCATGCCGGAAAGCACGACGTGATCGTTGATCGACTCGACGTCGATCCGCGCGCCGGGGAAATACTGGCGCAGCGAGTCGCGCAAGCCGCTCAGGTCGCGCGCCACACGAATTTCCAGGTTGAGTATCTGCTGGCCGTTCTCGTTGAAGAAAAATGCGTTGGTCTGACCGACAGCGAGGCCGATGAGATAAGTCCGCTTGTTGGTGCGCACCACGGCGTCCACAATCGTCGGATTGGAAACGAGAACGTCGCGCGCCGCCACGGGCAGTTCGACAATGGCCGCCTTGTTCAGGCCGAGCACGATGCTGCGCGAGGCCTGCCCCATGCCGCCCTGGTCGATCTTGACGAGGCGCGCATCGCCCGCATGCACGCTTCCCCCAACCGGGGCGACGGCGAGTGCGAACGCGCAAAGGATCGCTGCGACTGCCCGGATGGGCCGGACTTTCTTCGCGGCATTACCTGCCATCGGCTTGTTCCACATCCTGTTCATGCCCGGTTCCTCGCCTACTTCACACGCACAGACTGCGTGGTGCCGTAACGCACAACTTTCACCACCGATCCGCCCATATCGCTTGTCGCATCGTCCGCAGCGGTCGATTCGCGGTCTGCCATGCTGCGCAAGGACAGCGACAACGGCCGGTCGGACTGGGCGACGGAGACAAGTTCGACCTGAGACGGCGTGAGTTCGAGCGTTGCCGTGCGGCCCACGGCCACCTGTTCGCCGGCCTTCTCGTTGAAACGCTGGTCGATAGCGAGAACGCGAACATTGCGCAGAAGGGTCTGTCCCTTCTCGACATCGACGACGTCCACCCTGTCGTTCGGCAGGATGAATCCGCCCGCGCTCGTTTCCGGCGTGATGGCGATGGCCGCTGCCCGCATGCCGGGTTCGATCAGCGCGGACATGAAGCCGGCACCGGAAAGCGTCACGAGCTTTTCGGATGTCACCGGTTCGCCGCTCAGCAGCGCGCTGCGCGCGACGCTGCCGGTGAATTCCTCGATCGCCGTCGGCTTCTGCGTCCGCGTCACATAGGCGGCGTTCAACGCAGCTTCCGGCCAGCGCTGCCAGCGCAGATCCGACGCCGAAACGCGCTGTCCGACATCGAGATTGTTGACCGCAACAAGCACGTCCGAAGTCGCCTCCTCGACCACCTCGGTCACCGCCTGTTCGCTATCCGAAGACACGAGCCCGCGGGCCAGCAACGCCGCGAGGCCCGCGGCGACGATCGCCAGAACCAGAACTCCAATGCGTGCGGCGTTCACTTGCCCAATCCTTTCGTTTCGCGGTCTCGCCCTTGCGCGGAGACCGCTTCGTTCAAATCACGCGGCCAAATCACGCGGCATGCGCCGCAGCCGCAAACCAGACGGTCTGCGGAAAAATCATCAGCCCGCCGAGAGCGAGCGCAACGCCATAGGGAATGCCGGCCTTGCGATCGTGCAATCTGGCAATCCACTCCCTGCGCTGCATGAAGAGCGGCAGCGGCACGGTGCGGAAGAAGAGAATGAGCAGCGTCAACGCACCGCCGAAGATCGAGGCCCAGACGAGATAGACAAGCAGATCGCTCATCCCGATCCAAAGCGCCGCCGCCGCCACGAATTTCGCATCGCCGCCGCCGATCCAGCCGAAGGCGAAGAAGACCATGCCCGCGATCAGCATCAACGCACCGGCCGCGACATGAAGACCGATCTCCTGCAGCGACATCCCCACGAAAGGCACGAGCACGGCAAACATCGCGGCAAGCGCGATTGTCAGTACATTCGGGATGGTCATCGTCGTCAGATCCCACAACGCGCCGAAGATCATGGCGAGGGGGAAGACGGCGAGAAGGAGCATGCTCATCACGGAAGACGCCCGGTTCCCAATGGGCCGGTATGGCCCGGTGCGAAAGGCCCCATGCCTCCTCGCACCATCGGATACTGGGCGCCGGACCGTAAATTTGGAGTAAATGGGGGTTCAAAATGAGCCGGAATGTCCATTTGCCAGCTGGACTTGCTTCCGGTGCGGCGGGGGGTGGCCCGCCCGGCACCAGGCGCAAAAAAGCCGCCATGCACATCTGGTGTGCGTGGCGGCTTATTGCCCGATCCCCGGGGCCTGTGACCCAGGTCCCGAAGACCCGGATATTACGCGAGAGCGGCAGCGATCTCGTTGAACTTCGCAATGAGGTTCGTTCCGACGAGGTTGACCGCCGTGATGATCACGACCGCAATGCCGGCGGCGATGAGCGCGTATTCGATCGCGGTCGCACCGGACTCGTTCTTCGCAAAAGACTTCAGAAAACGGCCCATAGCAAGCCTCCTTGAATATTGACTGTCGACAGCACCAACCCTTGCGGACGAGATGACCGCCGGGCGCCCTTTCGGACTGGAGGCGAGATTAGCGCGGCACCCTTACTCAATTGCTAATGAATACTCTAAAGTTACCCCTAGTTTTACTCACACTTTAAATATTTTTCCTGTATTCATGGCGATACTACTGTTCCCAAACGATAATTCAGGCATACGCATCCCGGTCACGCACATTTTCCGGCCAAAGAAGCCTTATAACATCGTTAATTTCGGGTTAATCCGCCTCGAGGATTTGGCTGCGGGCCGGCGCTCCGGCGTCGGACGCGGGCTTTCACTTCACGGGTACTTGATCCGGCCTGGTTCTGGCCGCGACGTTTCTCTCACGCCGTCTCACACAGCGCCCGGAGGGCCGCCTCGTCGGTGACGACGAGCCCCGGATAGTCGCGGCTCGCGATGCCCCTGCGCACCAGTTCGGCGATTGCCCTGGCGACAGCCTCTTCCGTGGTGTCGACGCGGGCCGCCAGAACCCTGTGCCGCGGCAGCCGGTCGATGCGCAGACATTCGCCGCCGTCCGGATCGCGGTGCGGCTCGGCGAGCGCAAGCAGTTCCCTGTAGACGCGCTGCGCGCCCGTTCCCTCACCGTGCCGGTCGCCGGGATCGGCAGGCCGGGCGCCTGTCTCCCTTTCGCGCAGAAGGCGGGCATATTGGCAGAGAAGCGCGCGCGACACCGACTCCTCGCGAGATAAAAGTTCGAGAAAGCGGTTTTCGGACAGGGTGGCGATGAGCCCGTCTTCCCGCGCGAGCACGGTGAGATCGGTCTCGGTCACGCCGAAAACCGCCATTTCTCCAAACTGCCCGCCGGTGCCGATGTCGGTATAGGCAATGCGTCCGGCACCGCCGATGCTGCGCGCGAGGCGAACCGAGCCCTCGACAACGAAGGTCACGCCGTTCATGCCGCCGCCTTGAGCGAGGTTGAGGATGATGTCGTTGCAGGAAATGGCCCGCCATTCGCATTCGACCGCCAGAAGGGCGAGCTCGCGCGGGGACAGGGATGAGAGAATGCGGATTCCGGCGAGGGAACGCGTGCAATCGGGTGCGATATCCCGTCCGGTTTTCACCCGTTGTTCCATCTGCCCCTGCACTCCCTCTACAACCGGGAATGAAGCCTAGGTGACGGCATTTAATCTCGCGTTAAATTCCTGCGCGCCCCATACGGTCAACATATCCTTTACTCCTTGGACCTAGTGTCCATGGTAACCGGCGCCTCCGGCGTCCCAATCCATGCCCCAAGGAAGGCAGCAGGAACATGCGCGCTTACCGGACAAAAAAGACCGCCATGCGCCGCGTCGTGGTCGCGGCTCTCGGCGCAGGCTGCGCGGCTCTCGTCGCGGGCGCGGCGCAAGCCGAGACCTTCAAGGTGGAACTGAACCAGACCAGGGCCCTTCACCTGGCAAAACCGGCCGCCACGATCATGATCGGCAATCCGGCGATCGCGGATGTGAACGTCGAAGGCTCCAAGCTCGTTTATGTGATGGGCCGCAGCTTCGGGACCACCAATCTCGTCGCCACCGACAGCGAGGGAAACGCCATCCTCGACCTCGATGTGAGCGTGATCGCGCAGAGCGCCTCCACCGTCACGTTGACGCGCGGCTCCGGTCAGCTCTCCTACAACTGCACGCCGCGCTGCGAGCGCGTGCCGGCCGTTGGCGACAATCCGGACGGCTTCGACACCCTTACGCAGCAGGTAACCGATAGCATCGGTGCCGCAACAAGCGCGAGCCAGGGCGAGGCAAATGCGAATGCGGCGGGTGGCGGCATTCAGTAACGGAAAAGGCGATCGTCCGTCACAAGCAAAGAAGGCCGCCCACAAGGCGGCCTTCTTCGCGTTTACGGTCCCGGGCAGGGGCAGCCTATTTACTGATCCGCAGGTTCGAGAGAGCCTGGGCAATCGATTTGAAAACGTCGGTGAGTTCGCTCGCCGTATTGACGCTGTAATATTTGCTCGTGTCCGAGGCGCAGTTGCGCAACAGCGTCGCGTTCCCGCTGACCAGGCGCACCGTATAGACGGTTATTCCAGCCGCCTTGATTGCAGTGCAGACCTCTTGCGTGCGCAGATCCACACCCGCGCAATAGGAACTTCCATTGCAGCTTCCAATCCCCTGCCGATAGTAGGTGTTGTCGCCATCCGTCAGGTAGATCATCACCTTTTCCAGATCGGCCGGATTGGGGGCGGCGGCGTTCGAAAGCAATGCGCCATCCGTCAGCATCTGCCAGCCCCAGACAAAACCGATGGTGGTGTTGGTTGCGCCGCCCGCCGACATGGCGTCGATCTCGCTCTTCAATGTGCTCCAGTTGGTCGAGAGGGGGACGAGCGGACGAAGACTGCAATTGGCGTTGTATATGTTGTCGTCGTTGGCGGGAAATTTGGTCGCATCGACGCTCGTCGGCGTCGAAACCGAAACGTCGTAATCCTCATCGCGGTCGACGACACAGCCTCCCCAGCCGCTTTTCGATACGGTCCGCGTATCGACGCAGGTTGTCTTCTTCTTTTTTCCCTTTCCCGTTGTCGTACAGATCGGAGGGTGCGTCCATGTCCATTTGAGCCAGGACTCGTTCTTGTAGGTCGAGCCCACATTGACGTCTGTCGTGAAGGGAACGATCGCTATGCGCACGTCGCCCGGCGACACGGCGGCACCGCCGACCGTGTCGATCAAGTCCTTTGACGCCGCTTTCAGAACGGTCAGACGGCCGCCGGAATTCATCGAGCCGGTATTGTCGAGAACCAGGGCAACTTCGAGCTTCTTGCCCATTCGCGTAACCTGGGAGGAAGCGCCGATATCGAGTGTGTTTATGCCGGCAACGCCCATGAGCACGGTCGGCAGTTCAGCGTTCACCACCAAATTCACCATGTTGCCGTCCTGAACGACATTGATGGCGCCGGGCACGCCGAGCTTTCCTGCCGGATAATTCGCATCGAAATAGGCCTGCGCGATGGCCTCAAGCTCTGCCTGCGTCTTGCCCGTCTCGCCACCGACGGCCAGCGCGGCGGCATCGAGTGCCGCTTTCAGCCGGTTTTCGACGATATAGGCACGGGAAATGTCAACGGCCGCGCCCGCTGCGACGACGAGCGGAATCGCCGCAAGCGCAAAGATCGTGGCGAAGTTGCCGCGACGATCCGTCAGGAATTGGCGAAACACAGCTTTAAGGGACCTCATGGACATCATCCGCCCTTGGGTGCCGGACGGGCTCGCACCCGGCGCGGCAGAATACGTATCCCTTCGTTTTAGGTGCCGCTCATTAAGAAGAAATGAATCGGGCCGGACCGGATGGGCGGCGGTTACCTTTTGGTAAGGCACCGGGCGGTATCAAGAAGGGTGCGCCAGACCGGCATTTCCGGCGCGAGGTGTCCCATGAGCAAACAACATCGAGAACCGGCCCGTCGAACGCATCTCCCGCGATGCCGCTGGCGCCGCTTCGCCCGCGCCGAAAGTGGCGCGACGGCGGTGGAATTCGCATTGCTCGGCGTTCCTTTTTTCGCGCTTCTCTATGCCATGATCGAGGTCAGCATCCTCTATTTCGCCACCGCCAATCTCGATAGCGTGGTGGCGGAGGCCGGGCGGCTGATCCGCACAGGGCAAGTGCAGTCGGGCGGCATGACCGAAGCTCAGTTCAGGGATTATATCTGCGGCGAACTGACGCTGATCAACGACTGCCAGACGAACCTTCGCATCGATGTCCGGAACTTCACGTCGTTCAACAGCTTGTCCTATCCGCCGCTGGTCGACGAGGATGGCAACGTCGTCGACGCCACGGTTTTTCAGCCGGGCGCCGCAGGCGATATCGTTCTCGTGAACGTCTATTACGCCTACGGCATCGTCAGTCCCGGCATGGTCGGGTTGTCGAACCTCGAAGGCGGCGGACGGCTTGTCGCCGCGGCGGCGGCGTTTCGCAACGAACCCTTCGGCAACAACCTGCCGGCAAGCTGAGGGCGCGCGCAATGATCGAACGGAAACCCGAATTCAGGCATGGCGCGCGGTGGGCGAGCGGCTTTCGGCGTCTTCTCATTGACCGCACCGGCGTCGCCGCGGTCGAATTTGCGCTCATCTTCCCGTTGATGATCACCTTCTATTTCGGTGCGATGGAAACGTCGCACATGCTGACGGCAAACCGGCGCGTGACTTCCGTCGCCTATACCGCCGCCGACATCACGGCGCAGGCGATCTCGGTCAGCGATGCCGACGTGAGCGACATTTTTTCCGCGAGTGCCGCCATTCTCCGGCCCTTCAGCACGACGCCGCTGTCGATCCGCATTTCGAGCGTGGTCGCCAATTCGAGCGGCGTGAACAAGGTCGCGTGGAGCGACGGCTATCAGATCGCCGGTCGCGCCGTGAACTCCACCATGACGCTGCCGGCCGGGCTTACGAGCCCCGGCACCAGCGTCATCGTGGCGGAGGTGACCTATCAGTATTCTTCGCCGATCAGCGAAACGATCACGGAAGATATCTCCTTCACCGACACGGCCTATCTGAAGCCGCGCCGCGCCGCCAAGGTCGCCCGGACGAACTGATTTCCAGTCTCCGGACAGGTCCGATCCGCGAACCCGCTCCGCATTAACCATGTTTTAAAGGGGTGCTGTATCAAATCTGCCGCAGCGTCCGGCGGCAGACAAAGCTGCTTGCGATTGTGCGGACCATTCGCGCCGCCAGCCATGCCGAGCCAATCTGCCCTTTCCCGAAGCCGGAACAGGCATCTTTTCGATAAGCCATTGGCAAAAAAAGAAAAATCAGGCTGGCGGAGCAGGAGGACTCTTCGACAAACTCGCTCGAAGTATGCCCCACATCGCGCCAGTATGCCCTCGTATCCATAGGTGAATCTTCGCTTTCGTGGAACTTCTCTGTTCAAGTCGACACCGCAACGCCTCGGTCTCGCCGCTCACGCCAGTATTACCTTGATAGAGTTTTCAGCCCACGCCTTCGTCGTGTCGCATTCAAACTTGCCAAAACGAAAGGACACGAAGATGAAGGCAACATGCATGAACCAGATTCAACTAGCAGTGCGCTGGGGGATCAGCCATCGCACACTTGAGCGGTGGCGTTGGACCGGTGAGGGGCCGAAGTTCCTCAAGGTGGGTGGCCGGGTGGTCTATCGCCTAACCGACATTGAGGAATACGAGCAGTCGATTATCCGCTCCAGCACCTCGGACCCTGGGCAGACTCAGCAAGCGGGCGCCTGACCATAGCTCCAGGATGGCGGTTGGCCGAGGCGCAGCCGCCGTCCCGCCCTCTCCCTTGCTTGCAGTCCCTACCAATTTCGATTGAACCCACGCCTCTTCTCAGATAGCCTGATGCAAGCCCAGAAAATGGGCGCGCATAGTTACCGTGCGCATCAGGGGCTGGGAGGCCGCGGTGGACAACGAGACGTCCGAACTTCGCTGGGGAGTTGAGCAGCGTCTCGAGTTCATAGAGTTCCGTCTGTTCTGGGAGGGACACGTGAACCGCAGCGACCTGATGGAACAATTCGGGGTCTCGGTGAACCAGGCGTCCACCGACCTGAACCGCTACATCGGCTTCGCACCCGACAACATGGTCTACGACAAGAGCGCGCGTACCTACGTCCGTGGCCCCGCGTTCAAATCCCAGTTCCTTGAACCCGACGCCAGCCGCTACCTCGCCCAACTGCTATCGGTGGCGGACGGAATCCTTGATCGCGAGGATTCCTGGATCGCCGATCTTCCGCCCTTTGCGTCCGCCCCGACGCCTGTGCGCGGCGTCAATCCGGTGACGCTCCGGTCGGTGGTGGGCGCCATTCGGCGTTCAGAGGCGATCGAGGTAAAGTACCAGTCCCTGTCCAGTCCGGAGCCGCGTTGGCGCTGGATCGCTCCGCACGCCATCGGGTTCGACGGGTTCCGCTGGCACACACGGGCGTTCTGCCTGACCGATCAGGCTTTCAAGGACTTCCTGCTCTCGCGGATCATCGAGACTCGCGGTACCAAGCTGAGCGAGGTGAGGCCTGACGCGGACGCAGACTGGAACGAGCAGGTAACTCTGGAAATCGGACCCCACCCTGCACTGTCCGACACGCAGGCCATGGTGATCGCGCTCGACTACGGAATGAAGGGTGGCAAGGCTGAGATCAAGGTTCGTCGGGCATTGCTCTACTATGCGCTTCGGCGGCTTGGACTTGACACCGATCCTGCCGCCAGGAAGCCAAAGGACCAGCAGATCGTGCTTTTAAACCGTGACGTGATCCTCGGCCGCCAGGCTCAGGCAGAGGAGCAGTAGGATTTTCCATGAAAGCTTTTGAATTCGATCACAATCTCATTGACTCCTATGCGCGCTTCTCGCGGTCGTTCAGCACAATCCGGGCACAGGACATCGCCGCTGAGGTCACGCGCCAATATGACGACGGCCGCTTCTGGCCCGACGCCCTTCTTTCGCTGAACCCCAGGTTCCTGTCAGGCCCCACGGTGGATGACCTTGTCGCATCGGGGGATCTGGACGAGGCAACGGCCCGGATTTTCCGGATCGGTGCCACGCCCATCCGGTTTCACCGGCACCAAGCGCAGTCCATCGCCAAGGCGCGGGCGGGTCAAAGCTTTGTTGTGACGACAGGCACTGGCTCAGGGAAATCCCTGTGTTTCTTTGTGCCAGTCGTCGATGCCATCGTTCGTTCGCGCAAGGCCGGGCGGCCGCGCAAGACGCGCGCCATTATCGTCTACCCGATGAACGCCCTGGCAAACAGCCAGATCAAGGAAATCGAGAAGTTCATTTCCCAATCCGGGTTGCCGGACGAGCTGAAGCCAGTAGTGCGACGCTACACGGGTCAGGAGAGCCAGGAAGAGCGCCAGCGGATCGCTGACAATCCGCCCGATATCTTGCTCACGAACTTCATGATGGCCGAACTGCTCCTGACACGGCAGGACGCCCTTGATACCAAAGTCATCGACAACGCCAGCGGGCTCGAGTTCATCGTACTCGACGAGTTGCATACCTATCGCGGGCGCCAGGGCGCCGATGTGGCAATCCTCGTGCGCCGCCTTCGGAACCGCTGCGCACCGGCCAAAGCGCCGATCTGCATCGGCACATCGGCCACCATGGCAAGCGAGGGATCAGAGGCCGGTCGCGCGAAAGCAGTGGCCGATGTCGCATCGCGCCTGTTCGGGGCGTCGATCGGCCCTGATGCTGTCATCGACGAGTCCCTTCAGCGCGCGACGGATGACCGTCTGAAGCTGGAAGATGTTCGGCCGCAGCTCGCGACAGCGCTTGGCAGCGACCTGCCGGAAACACTGACGGATGAGGCATTGCGACGTCATCCTCTCGCCGTCTGGGCCGAGCTTGCGATCGGCCTCGATGACGGCCAGGAACTGAAGCGCAAGAAGCCGGTCCCATTCGACGATGCTGTAGAACAGCTTGCGCAGGACAGCGGCCTCGACAAGGAAACATGCCGGAGAGGTTTCGAGCAATTCCTGACCCGCGTCAGCCTGCCAGAGACCGAGCGCGGCGGCGAAGGGTCCGGCGCCTTCCTCGCATTCAAGCTGCATCGCTTCATTTCCGGCGCCGGAGAGATCTTCACGACGCTGACCGATCGCCCGAGGCGGGTCCTGTTCGAGGGTCAGTTGGAGGATCCAGATGCCCCTGGCCATCGCCTCTATCCGACGCGGTTCTGCAGGGAATGCGGTCATGAAGTCCATGTCGTCACCAAATCAGAGGATGCCGACGGGCTTCGCTTTCTGCCCAGAAATATCGATGACACACCGATCCCGGACCCGGACCCGGATGGCGATGTCGTCGGCTATCTGACGCCGGTTGGCGGAAATGACCCGGATTACGCCTTCACCGGCGACGTGGAGACCTACCCGGAAGATTGGCGCGAAGAGCACAACGGCATCGAACGCCTGCGAGCCAACCGGAAGGGCCGACTGCCCGAGCAGGTCACAGTGCGACCCGATGGACGCTACAGCACGGACGGCGTCAGTTTCTGGTTCATTCCGGGCAGGTTCGGGTTCTGTCCCTGCTGCCTGGATCAACCCCATCCAAGCATGCGGGAGCGCAGCAAGCTTGCGGGCCTTTCGGGTGAAGGCCGAAGCTCGGCAACCACGCACCTCGTATCGACTGCCCTTGAATGGATGAACGGCGATGCCAGCGGCGTTCCCGCCGAGAAGCGGAAACTGCTCTGTTTCACGGACAACCGCCAGGACGCCGCCCTTCAGGCAGGACATTTCAACGACTACCTCTTCGTAAGCTTGCTGCGCGGCGCCATCCTGCGTGCTGTCATCGACGCAGGCTCGGACGGCATGGCTGAGGATGAGTTCGGCCTGCGGGTGGTGAAAGCGCTCGGCTTCACGGCATCGAACAAGGACTCACGCATTCATTGGATGTTGGATCCCGACGCCGGTGCGGTGGTGCGAGAGGATGCGCAACGATCGCTGGCCAAGGTTCTTGCCCACCGGGTCTGGACGGACCTGAGGCGGGGATGGCGCTATACGAATCCCAGCCTGTCGGTCCTCAAGCTGGTCGACGTCGAATTCATCGGGCTCGACGATATCGCGCAAGACCGGGAAGCCCTGATGGCGGTGCATCCGGCGCTCGGGGACTTGGACGCGCAAGCGTGCAAGAAGCTGCTCAAGGAGATCCTTGGCGCGTTGCTGGAAGGTCTGGCCGTCAGCACCGAGGCCCTTGATCTGACCGTTCTCGACACGGTCGGACAAAAGTCGCGGAACCTGTTGCGGGCGCCTTGGGCCATCGATCAGAAGGAAACGCCCCGAAGCAGGTCGACCCTGTTCCTGCAGGCGCCCGGAAAGGATCGTGTCGGGCTGCGAGAAGAACAGACCATCATCCGCGCCGGGCACAACTCCCGGATCGGCCGGTCGATCAACCGCAGGAGCATGATCGGAACGAAGCTGAACAAGGAAGAATACCTTGCCGTCATGACCGGCCTTCTGGAACTGATGACACGCGAAGGTCTGGTCTCGCGTGTCGAGATCGAGGCTGATCTGCTCGGGTGGCGGTTATCGCCTTCAGCAGTTCGTCTGGTCCCCGGAGAGGCTGCCCGCACCGGACAGGCGCAGGGGAACCGGTATTTTCACGATCTCTACAACGCCATTGCGACCGACCTGAAACGGGGCCGCAGCACATACTGGGGTCTGGAAGGCCGAGAGCATACTGCTCAGGTTTCGCAGAGGCAGCGCGAGTGGCGGGAGTGGCGGTTCCGTTTCGAGGATGACGATCGCGCGAAACTCAAGGAGAACGTAGCCGAGATCAAGGCGTCCGGAGAGTCCGATCAGTTCCTGCCGGCGCTCTTCTGCTCACCGACGATGGAACTCGGCGTCGATATTTCCGCGCTGAATGCCGTCTATCTGCGCAACGTGCCGCCGACGCCTGCCAACTATGCGCAGCGTGCTGGTCGGGCCGGTCGATCCGGACAGGCGGCGGTCATCGTGACCTATTGCGCGGCGCAATCCCCGCACGATCAGTATTTCTTCGAGCGCCGGAATGACATGGTAGCGGGCGTCGTCCGGCCGCCTGCGCTCGACATCACCAATGAAGAACTGGTTCGCTCGCACCTGCACGCCGTTTGGCTGGCAGAGGCCAAGCTGGCACTTTCGCCGGATATCCCCGAGATCCTTGACCTGAAGGAGGCGAAATACCCGCTGAAGCAGGAAGTGATCGAGGTCATCAACCGGCCAAGCCTGGTAACGGCTGCGCGCGCGCCGATGAAGCGGGTGCTGGACCAGGTTCTTGCATCAGTGGACGGCAAGAAACCGGCCTGGATGGGCGACGAGGATGATTTCGTCCTCGAGGTTGCGATGCGCGCGCCGCAAGAGTTCGACCGTGCGTTTGATCGCTGGCGTGAGCTCTACAACTCGGCGCGGATCCAGTTGATGGAAGCAAACAGCCGGTCCGAGATAACGGGCATCTCGGGAGCAGACCGGCGAAAGATCAAGGCCGCCCAGATGCAGGCAAGCGACCAGATCGCCATTCTCGAACAGGGGAAGGCCACCAACGGATCCGATTTCTATTCCTACAGATACCTGGCGACCGAAGGTTTCCTGCCGGGCTACAACTTCCCGCGGCTCCCGCTCTACGCGTTCGTCCCCGGTGAGGGCAAAGCCGGTTCCTTCCTGCAACGTGCAAGGTTCCTGGCGATTTCAGAGTTCGGGCCGCGCAGCCTTATCTACCATGAGGGCCGGGCCTACCGGGTGATGAAGGCCAAGCTGCCGCCTGAGGTCCGCACCGGGGATGGCTCGGAACTGGCCACCAAGGACATCTTCATCTGCTCCAACTGCGGCGCCTGCCACGAAGGTGAAGTCGAACGCTGTCACGCCTGCAACTCACCCATGGCGGGCGAAGTTCCGGTGCAGCGGACACTCCGCATCGACAACGTCGAGGCGGCCCCTGCTGACCGGATCACAGCGAATGACGAGGAACGCGTTCGACAGGGCTTCGATATTCAGACCGTATTCTCCTGGCCCCGAAAGGATGGGCGGCTCCAGGTGACCGAGGCTGATTTCCGTTGCGGCGAAACATCCATTCTTGCTCTTCAGTACGCCAACAGCGCCGAGATCAGCCGCATCAACAAGGGCCTGAAACGGCGCAAGAACCAGACTGTCGTCGGCTTCAACATCGATCCGCGCAGCGGATATTGGGCTAAATCGGAAGACGAAGATCCTGATGTGGACGTTCCGCCGGATGTCGCAAGACCGGTCCGCATCGTGCCAATCGTGCGCGACCGCAAGAACGCGCTTCTGCTCCGCTTCCGCGAACCAGACGCCTACGCCCCCGAAACAATCGCGACCGTCCAACACGCGCTACTGCGCGGCATCGCGGTCACTTATCAGCTTGAAGAGGGCGAGATCCTTGGGGAACCTTTGCCTGCCCGAGACAATCGGCGCTCGATCCTTGCCTATGAAGCGACGGAGGGTGGTGCCGGTGTCCTGAACCGCCTGGTTGAAGACGCCCACGCTTTGGGCAAGGTGGCGAGGGAAGCGCTGTCCATCATGCACTTCGACAATGTCGACAAAGCCATCGCCGCGGGTGATGCGAAGCTGTTGGTTGATCGAGATGGCGATGCCTGTGTTCGTGGCTGCTATCGCTGCCTGCTGTCCTATTTCAACCAGCCAGATCACGAGCTGATCGACCGTGCCAGCGCCGAGGCAAAGCAGATGCTGATCGATCTGGCTCGGGGTGAAATCGTACTGGCTGCCGGTTCATCACGCCATGCAGGCGTCGGCGGATGGGAGGTAGCCTTCAAGGATGCGGGCATCCCGGCCCCGGATGGCGCTTCCGTCAGCTTTGCCGACCACGAGATGCGTTTTGCCTGGCGCACGCATTTTGTCGCCGCCTGCACCAGTGCACTGTCGGCAGCTGCGCGAGAGATCGCTGGCACCAAGGGCTGGACCCTTTTCGAATTGCCCGAGACTTGCGCGGACGGAGTGCCCGACGCGTTGATTTCGATGTTCAAGGATTGATCTGATGACCGTGAATTTTGCTCCCGGAGACCTGGTGCGCGCCCGTGGGCGGGAATGGGTGGCATTGCCGTCTCCGCGCGAGGGCATTCTGGCGCTACGCCCTCTTTCCGGCAGCGAGAATGACACGGTCATCCTTGATCCTTCGCTTGAAACCCAGCCGGTTGCCGCGGCACGCTTTGACTTGCCCGCCGATGCCGTGCCGACTGTCCAGGCGAAGGCAGCTCTCCTGGCCGACGCGATGCGGCTCACACTTCGAAGGGGAGCGGGCCCTTTCCGCTCGGCCGCGCAACTGGCTTTCGAGCCCAGAACCTATCAACTCGTCCCCTTGCTGATGGCGCTTCGCCTGCAGGTGCCCCGCCTCCTGATCGCCGATGATGTAGGGATCGGGAAGACGATCGAGGCGGGCCTGATCCTGCGCGAACTGATGGACCGCGGCGAGGTCGATGGTTTCTCGGTTCTATGTCCGCCGCACCTCGTCGAGCAGTGGGTCGGAGAGTTGAAGCAGCGGTTCGGGATCGAGGCCGTTGCCGTGACATCAGGTAGTGCCGCGAGACTGGAACGCGGTCTTCCGCTAGCCCAGACGCTGTTCGATGCCTACCCCTATACCGTCGTCAGCCTTGACTACATCAAGGCCGAAAAGCGCCGTGAAGGGTTCGCGCGCGCTTGCCCCGATTTCGTGATCGTGGACGAAGCCCATGCCTGTGTGGGCACGCACAAGGGCAAGCAGCAGCGATTTGAACTTCTCGCTGGCCTTGCACGCGATCCGGAGCGCCGGATGATCTTTCTCACCGCGACGCCCCACTCTGGCGACGAAGATGCGTTCGGCCGCCTTCTTTCACTGATCGACCCGTCCTTCGGCTCCATGAATTTCGATGACGCCCGCTACCGGGAACGTCTGGCGCGACATTTCGTGCAGCGCCAACGGATCGATCTCGTTTCAGGGGCGTGGGACGAGAACCGTGCTTTTCCCAAGCATGAAACCACCGAGTCTCCTTATCGGTTGTCGCAGGCTCATCTCGACTTCCAGGAAGCTGTGCTCGATTATTGCTTCGGCGTTGTCGCCCGCGCAGGCTCCGGGCTTCGGGAGCGGCGTCTGGCCTTCTGGGGTACTCTCGCCTTGATGCGCTGTGTCGGCTCGTCCCCGGCCGCCGCCCTCAGCGCACTACGCAACCGGATGTCGAACGAAAGCGATCGGCTGGAGCCGCAGATCTACGATGAGGACTCCGACGATGAAGACGCAGTGGATATCGAACCTGGGACCGGCTTTGACACGGATCCAGCCCTGCAGGCTTTGGTCGCCCACGCCGAAGAGTTGATCCACAAGCCGGATCCGAAGCTTGCGGCCCTCATCGATGCACTCACGCCGCTGATCAAGAAGGGCGCGAATCCCGTCGTGTTCTGCCGCTTCCTGGCCACCGCCGAGCACGTTCGGGATGGCCTGCGGAAGGCATTTCCCAAGCTGGTCGTCGAAGCAGTGACAGGCGTTCTAACACCTGACGAGCGCCGTGACCGCGTGGCTGAAATGGCCTCAGCCGACGACGAAAAGGAAGTCCAACGCATCCTGGTGGCCACCGACTGCTTGTCCGAGGGGATCAACCTCCAGCAGTTGTTCGACACAGTCATTCACTACGACCTGTCCTGGAACCCCACCCGGCATCAGCAGCGCGAGGGGCGCGTTGATCGCTTCGGCCAGCCGGCCGAACTTGTCCGGTCGATCATGATGTTCTCACCGGACAACGCCATTGACGGGGCAGTCCTGGATGTCGTCCTGCGCAAGGCGGAAGAAATCCGCAAGGCCACGGGGATCACCGTTCCTTTGCCGGACGAGCGTGGGCCGGTCACGGACGCCCTGATGGCTGCCGTCATGCTGCGGCAGGGAAAGTCTCAGCAGCTGGTCTTCGATTTGCGCCTCGAAGACGGCACCCGGGCGATGGAAGCGCGGTGGCGTGATGCCTCCGAGAACGAAAAGAAATCCCGTGCGCGCTTCGCCCAGAATGCGATGAAGCCGCAGGAAGTGGCACCGGAATGGGAAAAGGTCCGCACACTGCTGGGATCGCCAGCAGATGCCAAGGTCTTCATCGAACGTGCAATGTCGCGTTTCGGCGTACCACTTGAACCCCGAAAGACCCTCTTGGTCGCCCATGTCCATGCGCTGGAAGCGGCCTTGAAAGAACGGCTGACCCAAAGGGGCCTGTCAGGCTCTGTCCGCCTCGCCATGGTCGAGCCAGCTCCTTCGGGGACTGCGCTGCTAACAAGAACACATCCCCTGACCGCAACCCTCGCCGAGGCGCTGGTCGAGGCCTCGCTCGATCCGGAGGCACTGTCCGGTCTTGGGATCGGCCGGGTTGGCGCCTGGCCTACGTCGGCCGTCCAGCAGATGACCCGGCTGGCACTTCTCCGGATCCGGTTCAAGCTGACGGTCCATGCACGGAAGGAGCGCCTGCTCCTTGCCGAAGAGGCCGCTCTTGTCGCGCTACAGGGTGGCCGGATCGTCGCAGCCGGCGAAGCGGCCCGCAATCTTCTGAACACGCCTGCTGACGCCGACCTCGCGCCATCCGCCCGCGAACGGTTCATAGCCAGAGCGAAGGAGGAGCTGCCGACCCTGCTGGAGGGACCGTTGACCGGGTTCGTGCGGTCACGCGCCGACGAACTCGCCCAGGACCATGCCCGCCTTCGCGCCGCTGCGGGTTCCGCTTCGCGCGTCACCGTCGAGGCGATCACGCCGCCGGACGTGATCGGCCTCTTCGTCCTGATGCCGAGCGAGGTCTGATCATGGCGCGCAAACCCGTCGTCGACATGTCCGCATGGCCATCGCTCAGCCTCGAAGGCAACCTGATCGCGCCTGCCATGGTCGCAGCAGCCGACCGCCGCGAGGCTTCGGAGCAAACCGAAGCAGATTATCGCATCCGCAAGGGGCTGACGATCCGCGAGGAAATCTCGACCGCCTTCCGTGTCGGCCAGTCGCATTTCGACACCTTCGCCACCATCGCAAACCCCTCGGCCGATGCGACTCGTCGGTTCATCAAGGCCTTTTTGCAGGAAACCTTTGGTTTCGATGACCTTGTCCCAGCGGATGGCGCTCTGTCCTTCATGGCGGGCGACCGCGTCCCGATTGTGGTCGTTCCGCCCTCTGACGAGAAACTCGACCGGCGCAGCGCGACCCTCTCGACCGATCGCACACGCTCGCCCGCCTTCGCGCTTCAGGACCACCTGAACGAGCATGACGACACCCTATGGGGCCTTGTCACCAACGGCACCCTGATCCGCCTCATGCGCGACAACGCATCGCTGACCCGACCGGCCTATATCGAGGCTGACCTCTCCCAGATCTTCACCAACGAAGACGCCGCTTCCTTCGCCGTCCTCTGGCTGCTGATCCACCGCACCCGCTTTGGCGCCGCTGGCGCGCCGGCTACTGATTGCGCGCTGGAACGCTGGCGGGACGCCGGGTCAAAGGAAGGCGAAGTCGCCCGCGATCGCTTGGCCGTCCAAGTCCAGATAGCGCTCAAGGTGCTAGGCTCGGGCTTCCTCGAGGCCAACCCCGATCTGCGCGACCGGCTGAAGTCGGGCGAGATCAACCTGACCGAATGGTTCAACGAACTCCTCCGCCTCGTCTATCGGCTGATCTTCCTTATGGTGGCCGAGGATCGCAACCTCTTGCACCCCGAAAAGGCCAAGCCTGACGCCCGCAAGCTTTACGCGGAAGGCTACAGCCTCGCCGCCCTGCGTACCCAATGCTACCGCGCCGCCTCGTGGGACAAACACCACGACCGCTATGAGGGCATCAAGATCGTCTTCCACGCGCTGGCCCACGGTCAGGACGCCCTCGCCCTCCCCGCACTCGGCGGGCTTTTCGCCGAAGACAAGCTGCCCCACCTTGAAACCGCCCGCCTGCGCAACCGCGCCTTCATGGAGGCGCTTTACCGCCTCTCCTGGCTTGACCAGAAAACCGGCATGGTCCCGGTCAACTGGCGCGCGATGGAGACCGAGGAACTGGGCTCCGTCTACGAATCCCTCCTCGAACTGCAGCCGCAGCTGGGCGATGACGGCAAAACGCTGCTCTTCGCGTCTGAGGCCGCTGAGCAGAAGGGCAATCAGCGCAAGACCACCGGCTCCTACTACACGCCCGATAGCCTGGTTCAGGCGCTCCTCGACACAGCGCTCGACCCGGTGCTGGACAAGACCGAAGCCGAGGCGGACAATCCCGCCAAGGCGCTGCTGAAACTCTCGGTCATCGACCCCGCCTGCGGCTCGGGCCACTTCCTGCTGGCTGCCGCCCGCCGCATCGCCACGCGGCTCGCGCGCATTCGAGCCGATGGCACGCCCTCGCTCGCAGATTTCCGCCATGCCCTGCGCGATGTCGCGCGGTCCTGCCTGCACGGGGTGGACCGTAACCCGATGGCGGTGGAGCTGACCAAGGTCGCGCTCTGGATCGAGACGGTGGACCCCGGCCTTCCCCTCGGATTCTTCGACGCGCAGATCCGCTGCGGCGATGCGCTGCTGGGCGTGTTCGACCTGAAGGTGCTGCAACACGGCATCCCCGATGCCGCCTACAAGCCTCTGACGGGCGACGACAAGGATACGGCGCGCTACTATCTCCAGGCCAACCGCGCCGCGACCTCGGGTCAGGGTGGGTTTGATTTCGGCACGGGCCAGGTTGCCATGCCCGAGATGAAGCCGCTGGCGTTGGATTTCTCGGGCTTCCGCGACCTGCCCGAGGATACGGTGGAACAGATCGGGGCCAAGGCCGCGCGGTTCAAGGAACTGCGCAAGGGGCAGGCATTTGTGCGGGCGACGGCGGCGGCGAACCTGTATGTCGCGGCCTTCCTGCTGCCCAAGGTGGGCGGCGCACCGGCCGGGGCCTCGGCCCGCACCGTGCCGACGACCGAGGAACTGTGGCTGGCCCTCAATCAGGGCAAGATCCGGCAGGCGATGATGGACGCGCCCAAGGCCGCCCGCCGCGCCCGCGCCTTTCACTGGCCGCTGGAGTTTCCCGATGTGATGCAGCGCGGCGGGTTCGACGTGGTGCTGGGCAACCCGCCGTGGGAACGGATCAAGCTGCAGGAGCAGGAGTTTTTTGCTGCCCGCTCGCCCGAGATTGCCCATGCGCCCAACAAGGCGGCGCGCGACCGGCTGATCAGGGCGCTGGCGCTTGCCCCGCCGGGCAGCGCGGATCGCGCCCTGTTCAATGCCTTCACCATGGCCAAGCGCGAGGCCGAGGCGACCAGCGAGTTCGTCCGCGTGCCGGGCGAAGACGGCGGGCGTTTTGTCCTCACAGGCCGGGGCGACGTGAACACCTATGCGCTGTTTGCCGAATTGTTCGCCAACCTCGCGCGCCAGCGCGCCGGGGTGATCGTGCCGACGGGCATTGCCACCGATGCCACCACCGCGCCCTTCTTTGCCCACCTGGTCGAGACGCGGCGGCTGGCGCGGCTGGTGGATTTCGAGAACCGCGCGGGCCTGTTTCCCGCCGTGGACAGCCGCATGAAATTCGCCCTGCTGACCCTTGGGCGGGATGAACCGGCCGCGCATTTCGCCTTTTTCCTAACCGAGCCTTCACAACTGGCCGAGCCCGAGCGCAACTTCACTCTCTCGCCAAGTGCAATCGCTACCATCAACCCAAACACCAAGACCGCACCGGTTTTCCGCTCCCGCGCCGATGCCGAATTGACAACGAAGATCTACTCGAACGCCTCAGTGCTCATCGACGAGGCAAAAGGCGAGCGCGGCAACCCTTGGAATTTGTCATTCTTGGCAATGTTTCACATGTCGAATGACAGCCCCCTGTTCCGCACCGCCGCGCAACTTGCGGCCGAGGGCTTTGCCCGCGACGGCACCGGCTGGACGCGCGGCACCGATCGCTTCGTCCCGCTGTATGAGGCCAAGATGATCCACCAGTTCGATCATCGCTGGGCGGGCTATGCCGGGAATGGCAAGGACACCGCCGATATTTCGGTCGCGCAAAAGGCCGACCCCGGCTTTGAACCCGCCCCCCGCTACTGGGTGCCACAAGCCGAAGCGCAAGACCGCTTCGCCGCCAGGGGCTGGACCCGGGACTGGCTGATGGGCTGGCGCGACATCACGAACGCGACCAACGAACGCACGGTGATTGCGTCGGTGTTTCCAAGGGTGGGGGTGGGAAACAAGCTTCCGCTCATGTTCCCCGCTCAGCCGACTGCAACAATCGCGGGGTTGATCGCCAACATGTCAGCACTCGCTTTTGATTTTGCCTCGCGCCAGAAGGTCGGCGGGACGACACTGAACTTCTACCTTCTCTACCAGTTACCCGTCCTTCCCCCCACCTTCTACACCGAACCCCGCCTCGCCTTCATCACCCCGAAGGTGCTGGAACTCACCTACACCTCGCACAGCCTCGCCCCCTTCGCCCGCGATCTGGATCATGATGGCCCGCCCTTCACCTGGGACGAGGACCGCCGCGCCCAGCTGCGCGCCGATCTCGACGCCTTCTACGCCCGCGCCTACGGCCTGACCCGCGACGAGCTGCGCTACATCCTCGACCCCGCCGACGTGAAGGGCCCCGACTATCCCTCGGAAACCTTCCGCGTCCTCAAGGAAAAGGAAATCCGCCAACACGGCGAGTATCGCACGCAACGCCTCGTCCTCGCCGCCTGGGACCGGATGGAAGCGGATGGCACCTTCGTCGAACTTGGCCTGGCCGACGCTGCCGCCACACCCGTCCCGCCACCCATCCAACTCCCGCCACTCGAGCAGATTCCCGCTGGCGTCTGGGCATGGCCGCAAGGTGCCGATGAGCGCGACCGCGTCCGTACCCAGCTTCGGGCGATGGTTGGCATTTTGCCGCAGTCCTCCGACGTCCGCCGTGTGCGTCTCGCGACGCTGGCCTGCTTGCAACCGAGCCTGCTCGACGGCTTTCTCTCTGATGCAGATCGCCAGGAGTGGCGGCGGATCGTGGCGCATCCGTCCGGCGTGACGCAATTGGTGCCGCCAACCAACGCAGCGTGGGGCGCGGCCTTCAACGAGCTTGTGTCGTCGGCCGTTCTGAATGTATCGCCGGATGGCGACGCATGGAGCGCGGGCGAGAGGCTCGACCGATCAACCCTAAGCGTTGACGACCCGGCAGTCGGACGGGCGCTGTTCGCGTGGTCGAGGCTTCAGGCCGTCGATCTGGAACAGGGATTAACTCGGGTGTCTGCCGACATCCTCCCCTTCGTTCAGGAGGGCCGCCTTGCAGCCTGATTTTTTCCAGCCAGAAAAGATCGAGTTCACCATGCCGAAAGGCCAGCATGGGCCTCGGCTATGGGTCAGGCGAATTGCCCTCTGGCAGGATGCATCAACGCTGCTTCGTGACATTTCGCTACGCCCGGGCGTCAACATTATCTGGTCTCCCGATCTTTCGACCAATGGCAGGGGCGCCACACCGCATGGAAGCGGGAAGTCGACGTTCTGCCGCCTGATCCGCTATTGCCTCGGGGAACGGCATTTTTCCAACGAAGACCAGCGCCCGCTGATGCAACACAAACTTCCCGACGGGTTTGTCGGCGCAGAGATCATGATCGACGGCGAATGTTGGGTCGTGACCCGTCCGATCGGCATGAACCTGCCGTCGCGCGCGGTGAAAGCTGATCGTATCGAGGACACGTTCGACCAGCTGCTGGTCGGCACCGATCCCCAAACAATCGCGCCCGTGATTTCTGATCGGTTCTGCGTCGGCTATCGCGAACAGGTGCCCGACAATCTCAGAGCGGACCAGGTTTGGGACGTACTGCTCGCATGGCTCGCCCGCGATCAGGAGTGCCGACTGGATGATGTGTTCGACTGGCGATCAAAACGGTCTGGGTCCGGATCACCCGCGCAGGAACTCTCTCTTGAAACAAAGCTGACTGTCGTTCGCCTCGCAATTGGCGCTCTGTCGATAGCGGAAGTTTCAGCGTCTGCTCGGGCAAGGACGTTCTCAAACGAGCGCGACAGACTTCGCCAGAAGTTGGGCCACCTCGACTGGTTTCAGCGACAGAGGTTTGATGAGCTCTGCGAAAGCCTTTCATACCCGAAGGATCGCGATCCTTCCGACGAGATCGTACGGAAAGAACTCATCGACCGCGCCAATGAGGAACTGGCAAAGGTCGCGGGCACGGATCACACCAAGGGCCGTACGCCGAGCGCGGATCAGCAAAGAAAGCGTCAAGCGCTTCAGGCTGAGCGAAACAAAATTGTGGAGGAAAGGGCTGATTTAAAGGCTCTACTGAATGGCCTTCCGAACGAAATTGCCGCTGCACGTACCGAGCAGGGTACGGAACAAGCCCGGCTCGAGGCGGGCGTGATCGTCCGATGCACAATTTGCCACGTGAATATCGACGAAGTGAAAGCCAACGGCTGCGGGATCTCACTGGAGCGCTGCAATCTAGACGATGTGCGAACCCGGATCGATCGCGCGGAGCAGCGGGTTGCGGATATGGAGCAGCAGAAGTCAGCGCTCCCCGGTGAGATATCCAAGCTTGATGCAGAGATAGCCCGCCTGGATCGGGAGATCGCTGCGATCGATGAGGCATTCACGAAACTCGAGAGACTGCTATCCGACGAAGATAAGAAACACATGAGCGCACGGGAACTTGTCCGAGAAGCAAATTGGTTTGACCACCAATTGAGTGAACGAGCTGCGGTCAGCGCACGCGTGGAGTCTATCGAGAGTCAAATAGACGGTCTGCGTGAATCGATGCGACTGGAACGGGAGCGCGCGGCTGCCGCTATCGGCGACCTCGAAACCATATTCCAGCAACTTGTCGCGAGTCTCATGCCCCGAGGATGCTCTGGCAAAATGCGGCTGGACGGAAATGGTCTTCACACAGATATTCTCCTCGAACGAGGCGTCGGCCTGTCTACGGCTGCGGTTGAGTCGTTCAAAATCGTAGCATTCGATTTGGCGGCAATGATCCTTTCTGTGAATGGCAAGGCGAGGATGCCATCCTTGCTCATACATGACAGTCCGCGCGAAGCTGATCTGGATGCCGAAATATACTCGAACCTATTTGATTTCGTTTTGAACCTCGAAGGAAAGGCAAGCCCTCCGCCCTTCCAGTATATCGTCACCACGACGACAGCCCCTTCGCAGCAGGCGCGTGCTCACGAAGCGATGCGTTTGCAGCTCTCGTCCACACCGCCTGAGGCGCGGTTGTTTGCGATGGACTTCTGATGATCGAAAGCCCTCAATCCTTCATCGTCTCGACTGAGTGCAGCAAGGCCGCTGAGCAGCATGGCTTTCGGCGTCGGCTTGGTGAGACCGATGGGTGGGCGGCGTTCCAGTCGACGACGGCGCAGGGAACGATCTGGCTGGCTGCCGAAGGTCCGGCTGGCCCATGGTTCCTCGCGCTCGACCATGGAGGCGTGATCACGGAGGCGAGCTTGGCGGCCGACCCGCTGCAAGGCCCCGGCCTATCGCGCTTCCGGTTTGGGACAATGCGGGAACTCTATGCGATCCTGCCTCGGATTTACCGGCTCGCCGCAAGCCTTCCGGATGCGCCCCTTCGGACGTTTCAGACAAAGGTACAGGGGCTCCCCAGAACAACCGAGGCCGAGCGTCTTGTCGTGCAGCGTATTGGGCAGGACATCTTTCGTACCAGCCTTCTGGAATACTGGAACGGTCAATGCCCGCTCACTGGCATCACCGATACTGCTCTGATCCGTGCCTCGCACATCATGCCCTGGAAGGACTGCGCGAGCGACGCCGAGCGTCTAGACGTTCACAACGGTCTTCTGCTCTCGGCGTTATGGGACGCAGCCTTCGACCGCGGGCTCGTGACCTTTGACGATGAAGGCCGACCACATTTCTCGCCGGCCCTGAGCGAAGCGGCCCGCGCCGAACTGCGCTGGCACAACCCGATCCCGTTGACCGATAAGCACCGAAAGCGGCTCTCCTGGCACCAGGATAAGCTGTTTGTCAGGGAGCGCCAGTGAAACCCCGTTCGATCAATATCTTTCTCCTCGACGGCGATCCGAACGGCATTCGGGTGGCGCAGATCTCGATGTCGACGATCCAGGCCATCGCCTTCCGCCGTAATCAGCTGCGGCGAGTGCGCGAAGCTTTCCCCGAGATCGAGCGCCCGGGCGTTTACATCCTGATCGGATCTGATGAGCAGGAGTCGGGCGGCCATATTGGCTATATCGGAGAGTCTGAAGGCGTTGGCGCACGGCTGACCCATCACAACTCGAATGAAAATGGCCGGGATTCAAAAAGCTTCTGGACCGACACCGTGGTCCTGATCAGCAAGGACGAGAACCTCACGAAGAGCCATGCGCGTTACGTGGAAGCCTGCCTGATCCGGAGCATCAGTCATAATCCACGCTGGTCGATCCCTAATTCCAAGCGGCCTTCAGAGGATGCCGGCAAGCTCCCGCTTCAGGATCGCGCCGCCATGGATGAGTTCGTCGATCAGACCAAAACTCTTGTTGGGGCGCTTGGCTGGGACCTCTTCCGCGAAATGAGAGGGCGGCCTGTTGATGCCGCAGAACCCCCCGGCGAAAACACCTTGGTTCCCGACGGACATAGGTTCTTCTTCCGGGGCGAGGGATTTGCGGCCGAGATGATGCTAAGCCCCTCAGGTGACTTTGTGGTTCTGGCTGGCTCTAAGGCGCGGGTGCGCACGACCACGACAATCCCTCGTGGAACGAGCGCCTTGCGCACGAGCCTGCTGGACGCAGGCGTGCTGCGTGACGACGGGCAATTCCTGCATTTCACCAGCGATTACAGTTTCACGTCAGCGTCTGCCGCTGCCGCCACTGTAACCGGCGCGAGCGCCAATGGGCGCATCCTGTGGAAACTTGAAGACGGCCGCACCTACGCCGATTGGGAGAGCTCTCAGGAAAACAACGCCAGCGAGGCATCGCCCGGCCAGCAGGAGGCGTAGACCCAGTAATGCCCTTTCGTTTCTGGCGCCGCTTTCGTCTGGCCCCCGGAGTCACGCTGAACCTGTCGAAGTCGACCGCCTCGCTCTCCTTCGGCCCGCGCGGGGCGAAGTATACGATCAGCCCGCGCGGCAACCGCGCGACATTTGGCATTCCGGGTACGGGACTGTTCTACACGGTGCGCGATCCTGGAGCCGCAGGGCGTCGCGGCGCATCGGCGCGCGCGGCGCCAGCAGCCGATGACCGGCTTACGCTCGGCTTCTTCCAGCGGCTCGTGACCCCTGCTGACGAGCAGGGCCTGGTGGATGGCCTTCGCGCCCTTCACGAGGGCGATCATGACCGAGCGCTCGGCCTGCTGGAAGGCTCGGCCCGTCTGGCGGACGCGGCCTGGATGGCCGGCATGCTGCGTCTGCGCTTTGGTGATTTCAGTGAGGCGCGCGGCCATCTCCAGAACGCACTGAGCCGCCTCTCCGAGCTGGGCGCGCACTTTGAGCGCTACGGGCTCGATGCCGAGATCAGCCTGCCCATCACGCCTGAGATCACGGCGCACATCAGACCGCGCGAGAGAGGCACGCGGCTGGCGCTCGTCGAGGTCGCGCAGCTTGAGGGCCGCCATGACGATGCGCTGGCGCATATCGAGCGGCTGATGGAGGTCGACCCGGCCGATCCGGTGGTGCTTCTGTCCTTCGCCGAACTGGCGCTCGATACGCCCGAGGACCGCGCACTGATGGACCGGGTGGTGCGCGCCACGGCGCAGGTGGAAAACGAAACCCCGGTCGATACGGCGATCCTGCTCTATCGCGGCAAGGCGCTCGCGGCGCTGGGCCTGCCGGATGCCGCCATCGACGTATTCACGCTGGCCAACCGCCGCCGCAAGGACCGGCCCGAGGCGCTGCTGCTCCAGATCCGCTATGATCGCGCGGTGCTCTACGACCATGTCGGCCGCAAGGCAGAAGCGCGGCGCGAGTTCGAGCGGGTGTATGCCGAGGATCCAGGCTTGGAGGATGTCGCTGAACGGTTGGGCATACTGGCCCATTGATCCAGAGCAAACCCCAATGTTGCGCCAAGACCTACTCTCTGAACTCTCCCGTTTGCCGAATAAAACCTGCGTCCTCAGACGGTTCATCCCACTTCTCAGCCACTGGCAACCAGCGTTCGATCTCATCGCGAAATGCGGCATCGTCAGCCTTGAGGTGGAACGTGTAGAGCCGGTTGACGATCTGGCGCATCAGATCACGCATCTCGTCGTCGTCGATGCGGGAGACTTCGGTCCATGGGATCCGTTGACCGTCGGCGTCCAGAACGAAGACGTCCGAGTAGTCGCCGACCCGGGTGATCGGGACTTGGCCCGCGTGCAAATGCTCCAGCATGGAGTTACGCACGCAGATCATGGCCATGATCCTGGCCAAACGCGCTGCGATGCGGTGTTCGTCATCCTCGTTCATCATTGAAGGAGCTTATCTGATCGAACCTCCACGCGTCATGTTTTTGGAAGGATTCGACGCGATCAACGCAGACACGCCCGCGCCTGATCCCGCATGACGGCATAGTCGCTGAGCATTTCGGCGATAGCCGACCCCTCCGGCAGCAAATCGAGCTCGTCGGCCGCGCGCGCCTGGAACTCGCGGGTGTACTCCACAACGGGCGGGCAGACGGTGGGGATCCGGGGTTCAGAACCGCCCGTCGCGCAGCCGGTCAGCGAGATCGTCACGATCGCGAGGACGGCGAGACGCCGCATCGAGCATCTGGCGTTGGACGTCATTGACCTTCTCCGAGGTTTCGAGGCGTTCGGCGAGGCGGCCAGCGCGCTCGCCGGAGCGCCGGAGCGCGAGCAGGAACAGAAGCACCGCAAGTGCGATGGCGCCGTAGCGCAGGGCCGCCCGCATCCACGGAGCGGCGGCGATCCCGGTGAACAGGGCGGCGATCATCGACGCCCCCGCTTCCAGTCGTCGAGGCGGGCGTAAATCGTCACGGCGACGCCCGCGAGGGCGACCGCGATGAGCACCCAGCGCAGCGTGTCGAGATAGGGCACGAGCGGCAGGATGGCGGATTGCGTCTCGGCCAGGACGCTCTGCGCGACCTCGACCCCGGCTGCGCCGAGCGTCGCCACACCGGCCGCGCCGCTGCCCTTCATGGTGCGGCTGTCGGCCAGCACTTCGCGCGCGGGCGGCGTCTCGGCTGCAAAGGCGGTCGCCCTCACCGGAAAGCGCTCGCCCCACTGACGCGCCGGCCCGAGATCGATGTGCATGAAGCCCGAGCGCGGATAGAAGCCGAAGCCGAGAAAGCCGACGGCTCGGGCGGCGGCCTCGAAGGCTACGGGATCGTGGTTGGCCATGGCGATGTCGAAGGCGGCGCCATCCATGTGCTTCGACGCCTTGGCTCCGCCCACCGCGCGATTGTGCTCGGGGCTGCGATAGGCCGAGCGGATGATCAGGGGCTTGCCCAGCCGGTCGCGCAGCGCCTGCAGCTTGTCGAGAGCGGGTTCGTTGATCAGCAGCTTGCCGGTGCCGCGGCAAGCAAGCTCGGCCGGGCTGAAGTTCGGCCAGCGCCAGCTGCTCTCAGGCACGTCGCGCCAGTGACGGTGGAAAGTCGTGGTCATGGGGTCCTCCGAAAACGAAAAACCCGCTCCTCTGCGAGGGCGGGCGGCGGGTATTCCAATGTGTGCGGAGCTTACGGTGATGGACCGAACAGCTTCAGCTTGATGGCGATGCCGGCCATCAGGGCGAGCAGGACGCCGGTGGTGATCAGGCGCACGGCGGTCTGGACTGCAGTTTGCCTGGCCAGCCGAAACCCGGCCAGCAGCGAGCGCAGATCGCGGATGTCCTCGGCGGCATGCTGGCCATCGAGGCCGACCTCGTGCAGGGCGCGGCGCGCGCCGGTTTCGGCGGCGCGCTCCAAGAGCGCCTCGAACTCGTCGTTTGGCAGGCTGATCAGTCTGCCGATGTCGCGTTTTCGGTCCATGGGTCTGGCTCTCGGTCTGGCGATCAGAGGACCAGCGTGCCGGCGAGCGTGAAGCCGATATCGGCCAAGGTCGCATCGGGCGTCGTCGGGGCGACCACGCTGAGCACCTGGCCGGGCTCCAGCACGGTTTCGCTGGCCGCAATGAAGGTGGCGGTGGTTCCGGCGGCCGCAAAGCGCATGGTGGCGAAGCTCGTGCCGTTTCGGCGGATGTCGAAATCGGTCTGCGCAGTGGCCGCTACGCCCGCGACGCCCTGACTGCCGACAAGATCGACCTTCATTCGGGTGCGGCGGGCGACGGGCACGCGCAGGAGAACTTCGTCTGCGCCGGGTTGGCCCGTCCTGAAGCCGGTCAGGTCGGCCGGGGGATCGGCGGCATCCTGGGTTTCGACCACCTGGATTGCGAACCAGCAGCGCATGGTGCCAACACCCTTGATGGTCCTTGCCGCAGAGAGGAACACGGCGACATCGAAATAATCCCCCGCGACGACCGGCACCGCTGCGCTGGCGAGGTTGAGCTGCCCGTCCGTGAAGCCTGATGCGCCAGAAGCCGCGCCGCCACCGGTGATCTCGCTGCCGTTCTTGCGGATGACGGCGGTCCAGTTGGCGCTGCCGCCCTCGAAGCGGATGTTGGCCGTGAGTGCGACCTTGGTGACGCCCGCGGGAACGGTCAGCCGGGTGTTTGCGCCGACCGCATGGAAAGCGTCCGTGTCGTAGCCGACCGTGTCGAACTGGATGGCGGTCCATGTCGACGCCGCGACCGACTGGTCGATGGTCTTGCGCGCCAGCGCGCCCCGGAACGGCAGCAGGGCGCGGTTGAAGATGCCGACGCCCGCAGCGCCCCAGAGCGCGCCGTCGAACTGGAGCACGTCGCCGTTCGCGGCACCGGCGATGGAGACGTCGGTGAGATCACCCAGCGCGCCGGCGCCGCCGCCGACCCCGTAGAGATCGCTGCCATTGCCCTGCACCAGCACGGTGGCGCCGGGCACGATGGCGACCTCCGCGCCGGAGCCTGCATATTTGGCGCGGACGTCCTGGCCGCCACTCGTCGCATTGCGGATGGCGAGCCGGCGATGATTGGCGGGCAGTGTCAGGGTCCGGGAGGCCGTCAGCGGGCCGGTGAGGACGATCAGGCCGTTACGGTTCGTCTGATCCACGCTCAGCGCCTGGTTGGCGTCGGCCATGGCCAGCGACAGCGCCCGGTTCATGGCATTGTCGAGGGCATCGACCGCGTCGTTGATCGTGACTTCCTTCTGGTTCTGGGCGGCGGCGACATGGGTCACGGCCAGATTGGGGCTGGGCATCGGGTGATCTCCCCTATGGGATTTCCAGGGTGACGGTGCGCGGGAAGCCGCGCCCCGCGACGGCGCTCATTTGATGGACGGCGACCGACACGACCGCGGGCACCGCGCCGAAATCGGCCAGGATGTCGGCATTGGCATAGACGACGCTGGGGCTCGTCGCGGTGAGCGTCCGCTTCACCGCACCGCCCGGGCCGGAGAGGATGTCGATCTCGTAGACCTCGGATGTCTCGCCGAGCGGCACGAGGCCGGTGCCGTCCTTTAGCTCGCCACCGATCCGGGTCCGCCGGACCCATGAGAGGCTGATGTCGGCCGGGCTGCCGGTCAGGGCCGCCTGCACGTTCCAGGGCGCGTAGGGCTTGAGGTCGCGGCCCGAGTGGCTCTGAAGAAGCGTTTCCGCATCCTCGAAGATCGTGCCGAAGCCGACCGCCCTCCAGGACCGGGGCAGATCGAGATCGCCGAGCGAGGTGACCATGGCCTCGACATCGTCGGCATCGAGCAGGACGAACAACTCGCCGGCCTCGTGCCCTTCGACGAAGACATCCGTGCCGCGCCGACCCCGCAAGAGGCCTGTGAGCATGCAGGAGCCGTCCGGATTCAGCGTCACGTCGCGGAACTGGATGATCTCGGGCTCTCCATTGGCCTTGAGGACGAGGGCCGCATTGGCGCCGTTGACGAGGGCCTCCTGCGTGACGCTTTCGAGCCGCTCGCCGCCGGTGGCCATGAAGACGGTGAGGCTGTTTTCCTCGTCGGTGCCGAACGGTGAACGAGGCGCGCCCGGCGCATTCGCCGTGGCGCCCCATGCCGCCTCGCTCAAGGCCCGTCCGACCTGCGCCCAGGCCGAGCCGTCGGCGCTCCGATAGAGGGAGGCGCCGGGCCATCCGGGCATGCCGTACCCGCCCATGAGGTAGTAAATGCGAGATCCCGACCCGCCCGCGTCATCGGTGTCGCGCAGCAGCGGCAGGTCGGGCAGGATCAGCCGCGTCGCGGCCTGGCTGCCGACGACCTGGACCGGTTTGCCGGAACCGCCATCGGCAGCCACGTTGGAGACGTAGGTGGCGGCAGCCTCTGAAACGCCCTTCACGGCGAGCGAGAAATCGGCCCCGACATCGAGACGGGTGATGCGGGTCCGGAAGGTCGAGCCCGAGGCAAAGACCACATCCACCACATCGGTCGGATCGAGCCGCAGCCAGTCGGGCGGCAGTTCGGCCTCGTAGGCGCTGCGCTCGACCCAGGCGCTGTAGAGCGTCCTGGCGGCGATGCGCTTGGCCGTGGTGGCGTCGATGGCGAGCGCCAGTTCGAGGCTCGCCTGGTTGCGCGAATGCATGGTGGGGAGCGGCAGGGAGGCGCGCTTTTCGCTCTGCATGCCCTGCTGGTAGTCGGCTTGCGCGTCCATGTAGACGACGCTGACGCGCTCGGGCAGTTCGACTTCCTGTGTGCGGCGCTCGCGCCAGCTCTCGCCCGTCTGGCTGTCGAGCGGCACGAGATATTCGGCCGGGATCGTGCCAACCGGGGCACGGCCGCGGTTCCGGAAGCGCAGCGTGTCGTCGCTCTCGGCGGCGTCGAAGAAAAAGGCCTGTGCCAGCGGCTCGATCGCGCCGCGCATGGTGGTCTGCCGCCCGATCACATAGCCCGGGACAGAAGTCCCGAGTTCCCCAACGTCGATGTCGGCCAGTCCCAGCCCCCCGCGTCCGCAGAGATCGGCGACGATGGAGGACAGCGCCTCGCCCTCGCCCCCGCCGCGATTGAGGAAGAGCTTCGCCCAGCCCTGGCTGCCGCGCACCAGATGCGTGTCGGTGACGGCATCGTAAGCCTGCGCGCCGCCTTCGCTGACCGCACCCGGCCAGAGCTCATCGAGAACGAGAGCGCCCGTGGCGGTGTCGAGCTGGATGACGCGCGTGCCCCGCATGCATGTCCAGCGCTGGCCGCGCAGGCGGCTCTGACCGAAATAGGGCCCCTCGTAGTTGATCTGGATCGGAACGACCGTCTTCCAGACGATGCCGGTGTCTGCGCGCCACTTGACCGTGTAGATCGCGCCGGGTGATCCCCCGTTCGAGAGGCGGACCTGGAAGATGACGCTGTCATCGGTGGTGTCGTAGGTGAGGCCGCCGGCACTGCTGTAGAACCCGGTCGCACCGCCCTCGATCTCCGCCGGGCCGAATGTCGCCATCTTCTCGAAGGTGACGCCGAGCGACTGGCCGGTCAGCGCATCGTACCGGGCGAGCGCCGAGACCCGGATGCGATAGAGGCCAAGACTCGCATGGTTCGTGCTCGTCCCGCTGCCGAGGATCCAGCCCTCCCCGAAGCTTGTCTCCACCGCGCCGCCGATGACGCCCCGAACGCCAGGCTCGGCGACGCTCTGCCCGGCGCCCCAGACATAGCCCATGGCGTCGGCGCGCAGCAGGCCGACATCATCGAAGAGCGATCCGGTGAGAACGAAGTCGACGCGACCGGACGGCCCATAGGCCGAGATCATCCCCATCCAGTTCGTGGTCACGAACCGCAGGGTCGAATTGGTCAGGCCGTTACCGGTGGAGCCGAAGCGGCCGACTTCCTTCAGGGCATTCGGCTCGACCCGAATGATCGGCCGCGAGTTGCCGGAGCCGACTGTCAGGTAGAGATGGCCGTCCTCACCGCAGAACAGCGTGCCCGGAAAGCCGTTTGGCGCGACGCTCGTGACGTCCGTCATCCGCGCCTGGCGGTCCTCCTTCATGGTCCGCAGGCTGAAGCGGCGGATGCCGGCGGCGTCGGCGTTGCTGCTCGACGAGATGAAGTAGCCATGGCCGCGCCGCCAATCGACGGCCAGGTCGTCGATCTGGTCGGTGCCGAAATATCCGCCTTCGCCGGTCGTGATGAAATCCAGCAGCTGGTAGGGCTGCTGCGCCGCCCGCCGATAGGTGATCTCGACCGTGATGTTGGGGATGCGGTTGCCGAAGTCGGCAAGCGCCAGGTCCTCGAAGACGATGGTGACAAGCCCCCGATGGGCGGGTGCGCGACCCTGCCCCACATGGGCTTCGATCAGCGGATCGGCCAGCTGATCCTCCGCACCCGAATGGAAGCGGAACCTGAGATCGGGTTTGGCGACGTCGGGGCTCGCACCGGTCTTGTCGTAGATGAGCTTGCCGTCCGCCCAGATCCGAAGCACGTCCTGCGCCGGGCCTTCGCCGAAGCTGAGCGCGAAGGACGCGAAATAGGAATAGGTGACCGAGGTCTGGGTGGCACCGCCGCCCCCCTTGCCGCCCGAGCGGGTCCGGGTGACGTTCTGCCGCTCGGCTATGCCGGAGGACCAGATCATGTTGCCGGCCATGCGCAAGGTGCCGTAGCCGATGGCGATCGATGCGCCATAGGCGGAGGACGAAACGGTCAGGTCGCCGAGGCGGGGACCCTCGGTGGTGACATTCTGGCCCTTGCCCGGAAACAGGAGGCTGCCGACGACCGAGCCGACGAGCCAGCCGGCCTGCCAGCCGAGACCGACGGCGGAGCCGAGCGCGGCGCCGCCCACTGCGACGAGGATGGCCATTGAGCGTTCTCAGCGAAAGTGGGAACCGGTTTCACGTCCGAGAACGCGACACACAAAGTCCCGAGGTCAGGATCCGGATTGGCGAAAGCGGAAGGCGAACTTGATCTTGGCCGGCCATTCGCCGGCATGGGGTTCCTCGATCACCTGCCGACGCGTGGCGTGCGCGTGCAGGAGATGCGGCTTGCCGAGCCGTTCGGTCAGGAAGCCGCAATGGCAGGGATAGGCCTGATCGGCGAAGACGAGCACGTCACCGGGGCGGGCCTCCGGGATGGCGACGCCGTCCATGTTCGCGCGAAAGTGCCCGGCGAAGCCCTGTCCCTGTGCGCGGCGGCTGTAGCCGGTGCTGTCATAGTCAGACAGGTGCAGCGCATGTGCGACGCAGACCACCAGCCCGACGCAGTCGATGCCCGAACGCGTGCGCCCCTGATGGCGCCAGGGCACGCCGAGCCAGCCGCGCGCCGCGGCGACGATCGTGTCGGATGTAATGATCTCAGCGGGCATCGGGATAGCTCATCATGGCGTCCTGCCCCGGCACATAGGGCTCGCCGCGAAAGTTCAGGACGTTGGCGAAGCGGGCGATGCAGGTGTCGAGGCGCTTGTCGCAGCCGGGATGGATGCGGAAGAGGTCGCCGACCCGGATCGCATAGCCCATGGGCAGGAACAGCTCGACGCGGCCCGTCGCCTGGGTCCACGCCTTCACCTCGATCGAGCGCCCGGCATTGGGCCCGCTCTCCCAGGTCAGCACGCCACCGGCGAACCAGCCGTCGGAAGCGCGCGGCTCATCGATCATTGCCGTGAACACCGCCCGGTCGACGACATCGGTGACGATGCCAACCCGGCTCCAGGACTCCATGGCCTCGAACACCGCACCGCCATCGGCGGTTTGCGCGCCGGGAGCCGTGTCGTAGACTGGCGGGAGCGCGGCGGTGACGCCCGCGACCACGCAGCCATAAATCCGGTTCTCGTAGACCTGCGACCCGCTGCCCGTTCCGGTGACGACGCGCCCATGATCGCCACTGGCATAAGCGGTATCGCGGGCGATTTCTGGCGGGTTTACAGGCACCTTGCAGCGATGATCGCCGAGATCGGCGCGGCATTCCGGGCTGTAGAGCTCGCCGATGCGTTGCTGCAGCGCCTGCGTCATGCCGCGCAGCTCGGTGCGGAAGACGCCCTGCTCGGTCAGCACCGCCTCGCCGAACCAGCCGCGCCGCATCCGCAGCGCGCCCATGGCGGGATCGGCCCAGTTGACGAGGAAGATGCGCACCTCGGCCTGATCGAAGAGACCGGCGCGCAATTCCTCTTCGGTGATGGCCTCGTCATCGAAGACGCCCTCGACGTCGAGATTGTCGACGCTCAGGCTCGCATCGTTGGCGATGGCCGTGCGCGAATAGCCGGAACTCGCCTTGTAGACATTGCCCTCGAATGACAGATCCCGGTCATGGTCGGTGAAGAAGAACTCGCGCCCGTCGATGCGCGAGATCCGCCAGCAGGTGGCGAGCGTCGTCACCGGTCCGGCGAGGTGCGCCGCGAGGGCTGCCGAAGTCGATTTCATGGTCTGATCTCCAGCACCGGGATCTGGCCCCAGCTGCCGAGCTGATAGGTTTCGATCGTGAGGTCCATCTGATCGCTGTCGAAGCGGACGGGCACGTCGAACTCGAAGTCCGCCGTCACCTGGACGCCGGATACGGGGGCGACGGTGAAGGTCACGAGCCCGGTCGCCGTGTTGACGCTCCAGCCAGAGACCGCCTCGACGCCGTCAAGGGTGATCTTCACCGTTCCGGGAACCGGCTTGGTGATGACCCGGGTTTCGACCTCGCCGCCGCTCGCGTAGGTCTTCACGAGCTGGAACGTCTTGGTCACGCCGTCGCCTTGACCGAGCAGTTGGGCCAGCGCCTGGTAGTCGGTCCAGTCCTTGAAGCGGAAACCATAGGCACGCCCGCGTCGCGCGCGAAAGAAGGCGATGAGGGCGGCCACCTGATCGCGTTTCTTCAGGCCGTGCGCCACGTTCCATTTGCCCCGCGCGGCGGCCCAGTTGGCGTTGCGCCGCTCGTGTCCCGAAACCGTCGTCACCACGGTGGTCGAGTAGCCGGGGCCGCCGGACGCCCCGTAGGAGATGTCCGGCGGAAACTGAACTTCGTGGAAGGACATGGGTGGCTCATATTTGTCTTTATTGTCGCATTTATGGCGACAAACTTGACTTTCATGGCGATAGCGGCCAGACTTGCAAGGTCAGTCAGGAGGAAAGCCATGACCACCCGCATCAACGCCCGCCTGTCCGGCCCGCTCGCCGACTACGTCGACCGGATGGTCGGCGCGCAAGGTCTCTATGAGACCCCCAGCGAATATATCCGCGACCTCATCCGCCGCGACATGGAGCGCCGCGCCCTTCATGCCGAACAGGACGCCATTCTCGAAGGCTATGCCGATCTCGCCGCGGGCCGCATCTTCGCCTCGAGCGGCGATTTCGAGACCGACATGAAAACCCTGGCCGAGCGCGAAGCGAACGGCTGGTCGTGACGAACGCCCGTTTTCACCTCACGCGCCGGGCGGCCGGCGACCTCCGCGCCATCCACCGCCATTCTCTCGAAGAGTGGGGAGAGGAGACCGCGCGCGCCTATATGGCGAAGCTCTATGCCGCAATGGCGGCGGTCGCGGAAAGACCGGAGACAGGACTCCTGCGGCGGCATCGCTCGGCGCCCTTTCGCATGGTCCCCGCGGGGCGGCATTTCGTGGTCTATGACGCAACCGATATCGGCATCATCATCCTGACCGTCCTCCATCAGCGCCGCGACATCGAGCGCATCATCGCCGGTTTCACCCCGGATTTTCTGGAACAGGTTGCCGCCTTGCGGCGTGACGCAAAACGGAGGCTATAGATTGCGCCGCGCCCGGTCGATGGCGCGCGCCGCCTCGGCCGCGATCTGGCCCTGCGCATAGCGGAAGCCGTTGGTATCCGGCGTCGAGATGTTCATCACCACGTTGATCGGTTGCGCGGCGCGGCCTTCCCGGCCCATGGCGCCGCCGAGCGCGCGCATCTGTTCGGGCGTCAGAACCGCTTCGCCGCGCTTCAGGATGGCTGGCAGTTCGTCGGGCGCAAGCCCCGCCAGTCCGCCGGTGTGGTAGCGTGGCGCGGTCAGGAAGAGACCGGCATCCACCGAACGCGCAGGCGAGGCCGAATGGCCGATCACGCCACCTTCGTGGAAGAGCCCTGCGAAGATCTGGCCGATGCCGCCCAGCAGATCGTCGGCGTTGTCGTTCAGGAATCCCGCGAATGGCGCGGTCATCGCCTGACGCACGGCAATCCGCGTGATGTCGGCCAGAATGCTCTCGGTCAGCGAGGAGAACTCGAACTTGCCGGTGGTCACGAAGGAAACGAGCGCGTCCTCCATGGACTGGAAGGCGAGCGTGGTTGCCTCTTCGGCCGCGCTTGCGGCGTCGCTCGAGGCATCGACATAATCCTCAAGCGCACGGCGCACGCCGTCCTGCCATTCGCGGCTCTGGCGCAGGGCGCGCTCCTGCGCCTCGGCAAGGTCCTCGCTGGCCCCGGCGAGCGCCCGGTTGAAGGTCTCCTGGTCGATCGCGCCCGCGCGCAGGAGTGCATTCAGCCGCTCCAGCGTGGCGGCATACTCTTCCGTCGGCGTTCGCGTCTGCTCGATGAGCCGACGCCCTTCCTCGCGCAGCCGCTCTTCTTCGCGCAGCGCTTTGGCAAGCTCTTCGCGAGCCTGCTTTTCGTCGTGGAGCGCGCCGGCCAGCCGCTCGACCTCCGCGCGCTGGGCGGCGGTCGCCCCCTCCGACAATCGCGCCAGCGCCTGATCGATGGCGGCCTGGCGCTCATCGTTGAGCCCTGCCACCTGGCGGCGAAAGTCTTCGATGATGCGGGCATTGGCAGCTCCGGCACGGGTCGCCGCCTCGCGCGCCGGACGTTCGATGGCGTCGATACGCCGACGCGCCAGTTCCCCGGCGCGTGCGATCGCCGCGTCGACATCGGAGGCATTGCTGCCATCGGGCACGCGCAGCGCGCTCAAGCGCCGGCGCGTCTCCTCCAGTTCCCGATTGATGCGCGCGATCCGCTCACCCGGATCCGTCGCGATCTGGTCGATCGCCCGGTCGATGTCGCGGCGCTGCGTCGCCAGAAGCTCAACCAGCCGCTCGGCCTCGGCGGCCCGGCGGCCCGCTTCGGCCTGGCGCTGCTCGGCGGCGAAGCTCTCGGCCTCGGAGCGGGCCCTGGCGATCAGATCATCGACCTGGCGCTGCAGCGCCTCGACCGTCCGACGCTGCTCCTCGATGGCGAAGCGCTGCCCGAGGAGGGGTGTGCCCGGGCCACCTGCCTGCAGGCGGGCAAGCTCGTCCTGCGCTTCGATCAGACGCTTGTCGAGCGCGACGATCCGCGTCGCGATCGGATCATCCTCGAACAGACCGGTGATCCCTTCGGCGGCGGCGGCGAGCAAATCGAGCGCGCCTTCCGCCAAACCTGAAACAGCCGGCGTCTGGCCGATGGCCTCGAGCAGATTGCCCCAGGCATCGGCGAGCCGGTTGGCGGCGCCCGTAAGGCCGCCCGCCTCGGCGGCGCCCGCGCCGCCGACCTGTTGTTCGAGCGCATCGAGGATGACCTTCTGCGCCTCAGCCGTCTGGCCGGTCTCGACCAGCGACTGGATGAGTTCACGCTGCGAGGCGGTGAACGACACGCCGACCCGGCGCAGCGCCGAGATGCCCTCGACGGGTTCCTCCAGCGCCTTGCCGAGTTGCGTGGCGGAGGCTGCCAGATCCTGCCCGAAAACGGCCGACAGATCCTGCGCCAGCCGGAGCGCCCGCGTGAAGGTATCGCCCGAGACCGAGCGGAAGGTCGCAAGCACGGCCGCGGCGTCCTGCACGGATTCGGCGGTCGTCAGCGTCGTGCGCTCGATCTCATCGGCAAAGGCGGCAATGGAGTGCGCGGTGAGGCCCGATGCCTGGCCGGTGGCGCGCAACACCGCTTCGAGACGGCGATAGGAGCGCTCGGCTTCGGCGGCCTCCTGCAACCCCGCCGTCAAGGCGAGCCCGATGCCGGCCAGTGCCGCGCCGGCGGCGATGCCGGCCGGTCCCAGACGGGCGAGCGCCGCGCCAAGGGGGCCAAGACGTCCCGTCATGGCCTCAAGCGAGCCGCGCACCTGGCCGCTCGCGCCGTCGATCGCCTGCAAGGCGCGCGAGGCGGGCCTGCTCGCGTCCTCGATGCGTTTCAGCGCGCGCTCGCCGGTTTCACCGACATCGCGCAGCTCCGCCTTCACCTTGCCGCCGTCGATCACGGCGAGGCGGACGGAAAGATTGCGTTCAGCCATCGCGTATTGGTCCGTTCAGTCGAGGGTCGCGACGAGCCGCTCGTTGAGCGCCTTGACGAGGCCGGCTTCCCCGGCGGGCAGCAGCTCGGCGAGAGCCTGCTCGTCGTAACCAGCCGCGCGGCCCAAATGGATCGCGGCAGCGAGATCGAGTCCGATCACGCCCGCGCCCTGGGGCGCCAGGCGAAGCTGTCCGCTGCAGCGCGTCAGCACGTCCCAGGCCGCCCAGCCCGCATCGCTCAGCGGTTCATGGGCAATGTAGGGACAGCAATTGCCGTCGCCGCCGACCTCACCACGCGCACAGGGACGCCGGTCGCGCCGGCAGCCTTCGCAATAGGACGGCCCACCCCCGAAATGCCATTGGGCGCGGGCCGTCAGACGTTTTTTTCGACGTCCAGCAAAAGCGCGGGTCCCAGGTAGTTCCGCTCGAAGGCTTCGGCGATCGGCCACAGGTCGAGGAGCGCGTCGAGCCCTTCCGGCGTGACCGCGACCGGCTTTCCCTCCATGTCGCCAACCCCTTCCCAGTCGTCGACGGCAAGCCGCACCAGCGCCTTCACCAGCGCCGCCATGCGCAGGCCGACGGAGGCCTCCTCGTCGATCGACACGCCGACGCTCGCGCGCGCGGCGGCGGCGCGGGCCGCCATGACCAGCGCGGTCGAGCAGGGTCGCACATGGACGCGAACGCCATGGCCGAGATCGAGCCAGTGCGGCTCACGCTTCAAGTCCAACCGGATCATGAGAACCCTCACATGTAAGAGACGACGTCGTTCAGGAGATGGGCGCGCAGCATGGTGCCCTCGCTGTCGTCGAAGGCGGCGCGCCAGTCGAAGCTCGCCTCGACCCCGCCGGGGCCGGAGACGGCGTATTTCGGTTTGGGAAGGAAGACGCGGAAGAGCTCGAACTTGAGTTCCCAGCCCTCCGCCATGGTAAAGCCGTACTCGACCACGACCGGGTCGCCATTGGCGGCTTCCGCCACCAGCGTCGCGCCATCGAAGCGCACGCTCATGCCACCCTGGCACGAGGCGAAGGTGGGATCGGCGGCTTCGATCTTGCCGTCCTCGCGGATGACACGCACCCGTTCGAGATTGTTCGAGAAGGTGAGACTGCCGCCCGTGACCCCGGCCAGCGCCGAGCCGCCGCGACGGATGAAGCCGCGGCCCTGGCTGAAGCGCTTGAGCGCATAACTGTCCGGCGTGGCGTCGATCGTCGCCGCCGCGTCTTCCTCGCCCTGCGCCACCAGCTGCAGGCGCGCATTGGCCGGGCCTTCCTGGCCCATCTCGAAGGTGAGGTTCTCGACGACCGTGCCCAGGTGGCGAAAGAAGACCGGGGTCACGAGCTTTGGATGGCCGACCTCGAAGGTGAAGCTCGGAATGTCGTCGGCGCCGCTGTCCCAGACATGCGCGTAACCGCCGCCCTTGAGCGTCGTTCCCGAGACGGTGCCGTTGCCCGTCGCCGATGCCGCGAGCGTGAAGGCATTGCCGGTGGGGCCCGCCGTGTCGTGCGTGATCGTGAGCGTCGTGCCGCCGCTCGTGCCATAGGTCGCGGCGGACACAAGCGGTGAGGCGCTCGCGTTGAGGGCGGCGGCGGCATTGGTCAGGGTTGCGGCGAGCGTGCCGCCGATTTCGATCTGATTGCCCGAAGGGGTGCCCGAGACGAAGGTCCAGACCACGCCATTGATCGTGATCGTGCTGGTGGCCGCCGGCGGCCCGGCAAAGGCGATGCTGCCCGAAGCCGCGACGATCGTCGTGACCGGATCGCCGAACAGGGCGGTCAGCCAGAACCCGGTGCCGCGCAGGTCGAGCGGGATTTCGATCTGCCCTTCGTCGGTGATCAGCCCGCGATAGGGATCCTGCGCGTTGCGCCCGCGCCCGAGCAGCGGATCATCGCCCAATGGCTGGTTCGAGGAGAGATCCGTCGATTTGAAATCCAGACTGCGATAACCGGCGAGCGGCGCCACCCCGTAGCTGACCTCTCGGGCAGCCTTGAGCGTGGCGTCCGCGCCGTAAGCGCGCACCTTGGCCATATCGGACTCCTTGGGTTGCGGTGTTGATCAGGAGGTGAGCGGATCGCTCACCAGGTATTCGATCGTGATGGTGAGGCGGGCGCTCAGGATCGGCGCGGCGCCTTCGATGGCGAGCGCCGACACCTCTGGCGCGGAGGTATCGAGGTTCTCCGCAAGGCCGCCCATCGATGGGTCGGTTGCCAGCGCCAGGCCGATGTCGCCAAGCAGGTCATCGAGGGCGGCCTCGCCGCTGCCATCGGCCGCACGCGTCACATGGGTTTCGATCTCGATCCGGTGGCTATAGAACTCGCTGCGCGGATTGAGCGTGATGTCGGGTTCGCCGGGCTCGCCGTCGCGCAGGATCACCAGGCCGGCCGCTGGCACTTTCTCGGGAAGCACCTCGTTGCGCCGCACGGTGGCCGAAAGCCCGGTCCGGAGCCGTTCGAACAGGGCGGACAGAATCGCCTCGCGTCGCGACATCAGCGCGTGCTCCCTTCCGTCAATCGCCACTGCCGCAAGACGAGTTCCGGCAATCGGCCATGCCAGCGCCGGGCGGCGCCCGCGACATCGAGCCGTTTCTTGAACGTCACGCTCGGCACCAGCACGAAGATCGGCACCGTGCTGCGCCCGGAGAGCCGGGTGAAGGCCGAACCCTGTCGGCGTCCCTGATTGGCGACGGCGCGCCCTCGGCTGTTCAGCCGCGAATTGTCGGCGACCAGCAACGATGGCGCGCCACGACGGTAGACGAAGCGCAGGCGCATCCCCGTTCGCCGCTCCCAGCCGCCCGGCGTGATCCTGGCGCCGCCATCACTGTATTTACCGGCTGCCGGCGTCGGGATCGCCAGGAACAGGCCCCTGGTGGAGCGGATGGTTGCGCCCTCCTCGTAGATGCGCACGATCCCCGGCGCCTTGGACCAGACCAGACCGGCAGCCCCGATGCTGGGTTGACCCTTGGGGTAAACCTCGCCGCGCCAGGTCCGGGCGAGCTTCTCGCCAAGACCGGCTCCGGTGATCTGCGTCCTGAGCTCGCCTTTGAGCCCATCCGTCGCTTCGCGCACCCCCAGCGTGATGGCGCGCTCCGCCCCTTTGAGCTCGGCCTCCATCAGCTGCTTCAGACTGCCCGACAGGGCGGCGGAGAGTCTCATGGCGAGCGCCCCTCGACCGTCCAGATCAGCCGTTCCGCGTCACGCACCGGCTCGCCCTGAACGAGCAGGATGTCGCCATCGATCTCGATCGTATCGCCCGCGGCAATGGTCGGCGCTTCGGCGACGCGCAGATCGACAAGAGCAACCGGTGTCACGAGGCGCGTGTCCCCGAACGTCGAGATCGCCTCGGGACGTCGGACGACGGCGCGGATCGCCACGCCGGATCCGGCGCCTGCCGCCCGCCAGATCGCATCGCGCGCGATGTTCGGGTCGGCGAAGAGGTCGTCGATCGCCTCTGCGAAGATGCTCATGCTCAGTTGCTGGAGAAGATGCGCACGGCGAGACGCGGCCGCTTGTTGATCGGCAGGATCGAGGCCTCGGTCTTGACCTCGATGGCGCTGCCGTCGAGGCGCGCGATCTGCCGCGCGTAGATCGGCAGGCCCACCGTGTTGACCGTCTCGATCAGGTTGGCCGGTGCGCCGTGGGTGACGAAGGTGTCGAGCGTGCCCAGCGGGAACGCGATGCCCTCGCCGGAGGGGATCAACGTTTCCGTTGCGCCGGTCGAGAGCGTGACGGTGGCGTTGTACTCCTCGAACAGAATGCCGGCGAAGGGGAAGCGGCGGCGGGTGTCTTCGCGCAGCGGCTGCACCCCAGTCGAGGAGTAGTACTTGTAGGCCTCCTCGACCTTGGCATGGCCGATCAGCTTGTCGAAGAACTCCGGGCTCACCAACGCCAGCACGCCGGTCATGGTCTCGCCCTTGAGCTCGGTCTCGACCTTCCTGAGCACGTCCCGCACCTTGCCCTGGACCTGGGTGCCGGCGGTGCCGAGCACGAAGTCGGTCTCGAGCTGCGTGAGGCCGAACTCGGTGAAGTAGTTGTAGAGCGTGGTGCCGGCGCCATCCTTGACGATGCCGCGGAGCGCGTTGACCTCCATGTACTCGCGCGTCTGGGCGTGCTTCACCCGCATGCGGGTGAGCTTGCGCTCCATGACGGTGGCGAGCGGATCGGCGGCGTCGGCGACGCCGAAGCCGCGCACCCCCTGGATGTCCTGCGGCGTGATCACGTCGTCATGCGGGATCCATGGCACGGTGAAGGAGCGCATGGAGCGCGTGTCGCGATTGGCGACGGTGGCGGGGCCGCCGAGCGGCACGGTCGGCAGGAGGTTCAGCACGCCTTCGGCCTGCTCGATGACGACGGAGCGCTGGGTCACGCCCTCGAAGCGGAAGAGGCCCAATGTCCCAAGCCGGGTGTAGACATTGGGCAGGATGTTGATGGCCTGGGTCATCTCGACGAGCGAATAGCCGCCCGCGTCGAACGGGTTGATCATGGCGACCATGATGTGGGGTCTCCTTGGGATGGAACGGACATGAAAAAGCTTGCCCCGGCGAAGGCCGGGGGCCCCGAAGGCGGACGCCTCGGAGCCGGTGACGGATTGGATCTGACGAGCGTGGATCAGGCGGTGTCGCGCGGCACGATGCCGGCAGAGCTCAGCTCGGCGTGCTTGACGGCCGTCTTGGCCGCGTCATCGACGGAGGCGTCGAAGACGAGCGCCGCCCTGGAGACGATCGCCGGGCCGCGCGCGATCACGAGGCCGGTCCTGTCGCCGGCCGTCGCGTCGACCGCCTCGATCAGGACGACGGCGGCGATCTCCGCCCCTTCATCGCCGGTCACTTCGGCCGCCGGCGCAAGCCGGTACTTGCCCGACGCGGTGATCCGGCCGAGGACGGATCCGAGCGCGTAGTTCATGCCAGCCTTGAGGGTCACGGCCTCGCGGCAGTAGCTCGCATTGAGCTCGTATTTGAGCAGGTCGCCGAGGGTCGGCGACATGGTGAGAACGGTCATGATGATCTCCTTGTCGTCAGCTGCGATTGGCCGAGGCGCGCTCACGCGCACGGCGCACGATGGGGCTTTCGCCGCCGTTCGAGGCCGGCGAGCCGGCCGGTGACGGCGCCACGGCGACCACAGAGCTCGCCTCGGCGCGGGCCGCGAGAGCGTCGAGGATGGAGCTTCGCAGCGCATGCGGCGCCACTCCCTTCGCCATGGCGTCGGCGGCGTCGATGGCGACGCCCAGCCGGGCGCCTTGGGCGGCGATGGCGGCGATCTCCGCATATTCGGCGCGCAGCCGCTCGGCCGTCTGATCCGTCTGCGCCTCCGTCGCCTCCGGCGGCGCGGAGCGCGGCGCCGGTTGCGGCGTTTCGAGAACGTCCGGATCGGGTGCGCGGGTCTCTTCGACAGCCGCGTCTTCGGCAGCCGGGTTGAGGTCGGGTTCGACTGTCATTGCGGTCGTTCTCCTTGAAGGTTGATGAGCGCGGGCGCGTTGCGATGCGCCAATGATGAGGCGTGGCGGGTCCAGCGCCCGGGCGAGATCCGCAAGAGCGAGATCGACGGTGCCGAGCCTGTCGGCGAGGCCGGCGTCCATGCCGCGCTGACCCCGATAGATCGCGGCTTCGGTGGTTCGCACGGCGTCGGGACTCATGTTCCGGTTGTGCGCCACCAGCGTGACGAGGTCGGCATGGAGCGCATCGACATCCGCCTGGATCGCCGAAAACGCCGTATCCGAGAGCGGTTCGTGGGCATTGCCGTCGATCTTGCGGTCGCCCGCGTGAACGAGCGTCCATTTGAGGCCGACCATGACGTCGGCGACGCTCTCGTCGACATGAATGGCGACGACGCCGATGGATCCGACCTCCGCCGTCCGGGTGACGTAAAGGCGGTCCGCCACGCTGGCGATGGCAAAGGCGGCCGACAGCGCGCTTTCGTTCGCGACAGCCCAGAGCGGCTTCTGCGCGGCTTCGCGCAAGACAACGAGGCGATCGACCAGGTCAAAGAGACCGCCGACCTCGCCGCCTGGCGAGTCGATCTCCAACAACACGGCCCGCACGGAAGGATCGGCGAGCGCGGCTTCCACGGCGGAAGCGATCTCCCCATAGTCGCTGGCGCCGAGAAGGCTTGTCAGCCAGTCGCCGCGCATCACCAGCGGTCCGAGGATCGGCACGACCGCGATGCCGACATCGGTAACGGCATGGCTTGCCACCGGCGGCGCGTCGCGGGCCGGAAGCGCGGATCGGGCATCGAGCATCGGGCCGACGGCGAGCAGGCCGTCCAGCGCTCGCGGGGCGATCGCCAAGGGCCGGCCCGAAAGCCGGGCCAAAAGAGGATTGTTCATATCCGATCCGATGCTTATCTCTTGCGTTAGCTAACGTTATGCGTTAGCATCTGCGCCCATGATCAAGTCGTTTCGGAACGCTGCAGCAGAGGCCGCCTGGGCCCGCCGATTTATCAAGGGCGTCCCGAACGACATCGTGAAGGCCGCGAACCGAAAGTTGATGCAAGTCCACAATGCCCGAACTCTCGAAGACCTCAGGGCGCCACCGGGCAATCGGCTCGAGGCTCTAACTGGAGACCGAAAGGGCCAGCACAGCATCCGGATCAACGACCAATGGCGCGTATGCTTTGTCTGGCGGGACGGTGACGCCCATGACGTCGAAATCGTCGACTATCATTGAGGAGTAAACTCATGGCTGACTTTGCCCCAACCCACCCCGGTGAGGTGCTGCGCGAGGACTTCCTCAAGCCGCTCGGCATGAGCCAGTACGCTCTCGCCAAGGCAATCGATGTACCGCAGATCCGGATCAGCGAGATCGTCAACGCCAAGCGGGCCATCACGCCCGACACGGCGCTCCGGCTCGCGCGCTACTTCGGAACCAGCCCGGAGTTCTGGATGGGCATGCAGGCGACCTACGACCTCGAATTGGCACGCGACCAGGTCGGCCCCGAGATCGAGGCGAAGGTTCATCCGAGAGCGGCCTGACGGCCGTAGTGAACGAAGCCATGGTCCGCTCAGGCGCGCCGGACCGATGCTTGCCGCAGCACAGACCTCGGCGATTGTGAAAGTGCGTTCCGTCATGAGGGTGGCCCCTCCTGGGTCGGATCACCGTCCGACGGATCTGCGATCACGCCCGCGACGCTGGCGAAGGAGAGGCCAAGTTGACGCTCTCGCGCACGGTCGGCGGCGATTTCGGCGTCGACCTGGTCGGCGTCATAGCCGCGCTCGGCGAGCGCCTGCGTCCGGCTCTTCAGCCCCGCCTCGATCTGTTCGATCTCGGCGCGCGCGTCCTTCAGCGGATCGACCCAGTCCCATTTGGGCGGCAGCCAGGAACAGCCGAGCCAGGTGCGCCGCTGCTGTTCGTAATCCGGCAGGGCGAGCACGCCTGACACGACCGCCGTATCGAGCCAGCGCGCCCAGACCCGTCGACAGATCTGCCAGACCATGACCGAGTGCTGGTAGGCCTCGATGCGGCGGCGAAACTCGAGGAGCGCAAGCCGCGAGTTCGAGTAGTTCGCCTTCAGCATGTCGTTCGACAGATACGCATACGGAATGCCGAGCGCCGCCGAGACCTGCAGCAGCGTGCGGTACTGAAACGGTTCGTAGGTCTGGCCGACATCGGCAGGCGCCGAGGTCTGCACCGCCTCGCCCGGCTCCAGCATCACGATCTGGCCGGGCTGCAGGTCCATCGTGCGTTCGCCGCCTTCGTCGCTCTCGGCGATGTCGAAGGGCTCCGCCGGCGCCGGTGTGGTGATGAACAGCGCATGCATCGCCGCGACCTTCTTCCGGTCGAGCTCCGCATCGTCGTACTGGTCGAGCAGGAACAGCTTCACGATACCCGGCGCGAAGCGCGAGATACCGCGCAACTGTCCCGCATCGACCGGATCGATGACGTGGATGACCTCGGACGCCGGCACCCGCACGATCTCGCCCGCAAGGCCGGGATCGGTGACGTCGCCCGGATGGCGGCGCAGGAAGTGGTAGGCCACACGCCTGCCGATCCGGTCGAATTCGATGCCCTGGCGAATGACGTTGCCACCGGGAAGCTGCTCATTGCGCGTGAGCGGCAGCATCTCGGAGGGGATCATCTGCAGCTGCAGCGGCACCATGAGCCCGTCCTGGGGCCGGCGCGGACGGAAGCGGAAGAACACCTCGCCGGCGATGAATACCTCGCGTGCGGCGCGCCGTTGCTGGCCATAGAAATCGGTGAACCCTTCGGCGTCGCTGTCGTCTGTCCAATCGAGCCAGAGGCGCTGCACACGGGCCTTGAGATCAGCATCGGCGATCAGCGACGACGGCTTGATGCCATTGCCCACCACATTGCCGGCCCAGCTTTCGATCGCGTTCGCCGCATAGCCATTGTTGCGCACCAGCCAGCGGGCGCGCGCGGTGATGTCGGCGCCGGCGGCGGCGATCAGCGTGTTGAGATGCGCCCGACTCGGCTGGAAATGCCGCAGCCTTCGGCTTCCCTGCCCCGCCTCGAAACCGCCCACCAGAGCGCCGATGCGGCGGCGCCACCGTGTGATCGATTCCAGCACGGGTCACAGCCCCTTGCTTGCCGTCGTGCGAACGATGCGACGGCGCGCGCCGGTCTGCTCCCCGGCGATCCGCCGTTCGAGGTCGCCGAGGGCGGCCGCCATTTCGGCATCGCTCGCATAGGTGATGCGGCGCCCCTCGACCTCGACGGTGCGCACGCCGCGCCATCGGGCGGCGAGCAGCGCATCGCGGCGCGCGATCATGTCCTCAAGCGTCATGGTCTTGGTCTCAACTCAGATAGCTGGGCGTGAACACCCGTCGGCCGCGCCGGGCAGGCGCTCGTCGCACCAGACCCGCGGAGGCGATCTCTGGCGTGCCGGGGTGAGAATCCGCGGTCTCCGGCGCCGCCGTGTCGCGCGGATCGAACGAGCCGACCTGGCGTTCGAGGTCGCGCCATTTCTCCTCGCCCCAGCGGTCCGCGCCCGCAATCCAGGCGGCGGCGCGGGCGTAGACCCGGCAGTCCAGCGCCTCGTTGCGCTCGCGCAGCTTCTGCCATTCGAGCCGGGCAAAGCCGCGCCTGGTCTTCACCGTCACCAGCTGCTCGGCGACGAACTGCTTGCACCACTCGCTGTCGGCCCAGGCCGGCAGGTGGATGGTCCCTGCGGGAAAGCGCGCGCCTCCGGCACGCGCCTCGTCGGTCGGTCGTTCGAGCCGGAGGTGGCGATAGGTCTCGGCCTTGAAGGTCGACACCGCCACGGTCCAGAGCCGCGCCCCGCGCCGCAGGCGTTTGCCGCCCTCGGTCGCGTCGACGAAAGTCGGGCCCGACACCGGGCTCGAGCGGTTGAACCCCTCGACGCCCTTGACCGGCGAGACCTGTGCGAAGCCTTGCGCCCGCGACCAGGAATAGACCGCCGGGGCCTCGTAGCCGGTGTCGATCGCAAGCCGCGCGATCCTGAGATGCGCGCCGCGTTCGTGCGGCCAGCTTCGATCCAGCAGCGCCGTCAGCTCCGACCACGCGTCGTGCCGATCCGGCCCGCCCTCGATCACGACGTGATCGACGAGCCAGCTTTCCAGCCCGCGACCCCAGGCCCAGACATCGATCTCGATCCGGTCCTTCTGCACGTCGGCCCCGGCGGTCAGGAACAGCCCGCCCGCAGGCACCGTGCCGGATGTCCAGCGCTCGCGCCGGTCGTAGAGCCGCTGCCAGTCCGGTGCCTCCCCGGTCTCGACCCAGGTCTCGCCGAGGATCGTGTTGCGGAACGCCTTGATCGCTTCGTCCGACCCCTGGGCCGCCTCCCAGTTCCGTGCGATGCGCGGCCAGCTCAGCCAGCCCACCGGCGAATAGAGCGCCGAGAGGTGATACCCGACCGTCGTGGGATCGGCGGCCGTGGCGGTCGCCCGCCATTCGCCGCCCTCCAGCATCGCCGTCTTGTGGTGTTCCGCGATTGCCGCGTCGCAGCCCTCGCAAGTGTAGGCGGCCGTCTCGGGACGGCCCTTCTGCCAGCGCAGCCGCTCGAACTTCAGCCACTGCATCGCCCCGCAATGCGGACACGGTACGAAGTACCGCCGCTGGTCGCTGGCCTCGTATTCCCGCTCGATCCGGCTCAGACCCCGGATCGTCGGCGTCGAGACCAGGAAGACCTTGCGCCGGTGGGCGAAGGTCAGCGATCGCGCTTCAGCCAGCGTGACCGGATCGCCTTCCTCGTCGGCCGAGCCCGGATAGGCATCGACCTCGTCGAGGAAGATGTAGCGCGCCGGCGTCGAGCGCAGCCCGACCGCCGAGTTGGCGCCGGTCATGATCAGGATGCCGCCCGCGAACTCCTTGGACAGCATGGTGTTGCCCGCGTCGCGCGAGCGCGCGGGCTTCACCCGCTCCCGCAACTCCGGGCTTTCGTCGATCAGCGGGTCGATCCGCTGGCGCGAGTTGCGCTTGGCCAGTTCCACCGTCGGCTGGACCGCGAGCATCGGGCCCGGCGCCTGGTGGATCGCAAAGCCGATCCAGTTGTTGCCGGCCTCGGTGTTGTGTGTCGGGATCCATCCCTTGCCACAAAGGAACAGGTGGTTCGGCGAGTCCACCTTGACGCAGCGCACCGGCACGCTGGGCGTCGGCCGGATCGTAACGATGCGGCGACGACGGCTCTTCCATGGCCGCCCGTTCTCGACCGAACGCATTCGTGCCCGCTTGCGCGAGAGCCGGAACATCGGCTCCTCGGCATAGGCCGTCCAGGAGATGCGCCAGTACTCGGCCGACTCGCAGATGCGGCCGTCAAGGCCGAACACCTTGCGGCGCGCCTTGCCGTGGTAGACGGCGGGCTTGTAGCCGAGCCCGCGCAGAAGCTCGACCATCGCGTCGATCAGCCCGCGATCCGCGTTCGAGAACTCGCAGCGCTTCCCATCCGGCGAGATCGTGCCGTCGGAGTCCATCAGCCCCCGCACCAGCTCCAGCCTCTGCCGCCGGCTGGCGCGCATGTACTGGAGCGGGATGTGCTTGTTGTCGAGCACGTCCAGCATCCGGAGCCGCATCACGAAGCGCGACTTGAAGCAGTCCGAGAGCGATGCGCCGTCCTCTCGCCGCATCCGGAAGGTCGGGTCGATCACGACATTGGCGATCCTGCCCTTTCGCCAGTGCGGCAGCCGGAATTCCGCCTCGACGCCGCAGGCGCGCAGATGCTCGACAACCTCGGCGTCCTCCTCGTGCACCGAGATGTGGTTCATGATCGACGAGCCGTCGCCGAGCCAAAGGCCCAGAACATAAGGATGCAGGATCAGGTCCTGATCCGGCATGTCGACCGGATCGCAGCAGTCGATGGCATAGCGCCGACGCTTGCCCGCGGCGCCGATGGTCACGCGGCCGGCCATCTCCGCCGTGGTCAGCGTACGCGCGGCCGGGCGGTCGTTCGTGAAGTCCCAGACCGCCCAGCGATGATCGCCGTCCGCAACGATCCGCTCGCCGTCGTCGAACGCGACCTCGAAGCAGGGACGGTCCTCGAACACCGGCGACAGGCCGGTCACCCGGCAGATGCGCCCGCGTTCGTCGTAGAGCAGATCGCCCTCGGCGATCCCGCCCATCGTCGTCCAGCCGAAGGGCGTCGGCACGGCGGTGTCGAGCGCGAGTGGCGCCCCGACCTGTGCGGCCTTCATGAACACGATGCGCTGCACGGCGGCACCCGGCGAGAGCGCGTCCATGATCTCGCGCATGTAGGGCGTGCGCACCGTGCGGTACCGGCCGGGCTCGGCCGAGGCGCGGCCCGAGAGCATCCGGTGCCGGTCCGCCCATTGCGAGACGGTCAGGTCCGGGTCGGGCCGCAGCCCGTTGCCCCAGGCGCGCAGGAGATCAGCGACGCCGTCGAAGTCGGTCAGGTCATCGGACAGCTCATTGTCTCGCTCAGCGGAATTCCGGCCGGACCTCGGCAAGCTCGTCGAGGTGGGCGCGTACATGGATCTCCAGAGCCTTCTGCATCCCGGCCGCCTCCACTCCGAGCTCCGCCGCCATCAGCGCCGCGGCGCGGGACGGCCAATTGACCCAGGAATCCCGCGCCTCGCGTGCGAGCCGGAAGACGAGCGCTGTCGCGCGCGCACGATCGATGAGTTCGCCCTTCATCTTCTGAAGCCGGAGGCGGCGCTCCTGCGCCTTCAGCACCTCGTTCGCCGTCTTGGCCTGCAGGAAGGTCGTGCCGCCGCCGACGGCGGGGACCGCCAGCCCCTGTTCGCGCAGCGTGTCGCCGACGGCTGAGAGGGCCGCCTCAGGGACAGGCTTCAGCTTCGGCGCGGGCGGCTTCGTTCGGGGCGCTTTCGCGGCGCCACTGGCGCCACGGTCGCCCCTCACCTTCGACGGGTCGGTCGTCTCGGCGCGCCGCGCATCGCTGGCATCGGCATCGATGCTGCCGTCGGAATAGAGGACAAGCCGCTCGGCTGCCTTCGCCTTCTGGATCGCGCCCCGTGAGAAGCCCACCCGGGCGGCGTACTGGCGCTCGCTCATGCCCTGCATGTCCGCTCCGAAAACATAATGAATTGATGCACTTATCGACTTGATAAGCGCTGCGATCAGAGCCTGTATGGCGTCACCAGCAGATACAGGAGACCGCCATGACCCAGACCGCGAACACACCCAAGGCCCTCGACGCCTTCATCGCCCGCAAGGCCGAAATCGACGCCATGCTTGCCCGGCTCGCACGCCTGAGCGACGAGCACTTCAACGCCAGCCCCGACGAGATCAACTGGGGCCATGTCGGAACCCTCGAGCACTACGCCGAACTTCTGAAACGCATCACCGACGCGGCCTTCAGCGAAGGCGAACACGCGCCATGAGCCGGGTGTTCGCCCATGACCGGATCGAGATCTGGCGCAGCAGCGATCGGTGGGGCGAGACCTTCTGGGTCTATGGCTGTACGCTCAGCGGCGATCCCATGACCGCGCCAAGCCTCGACATGGCGTTCGCCATCGCGGCCGCGCACGGGGGCGCATCATGAGCGCGCAAACGAACATGCCTTGGGCCGTCTATCGCTGCGACCGCCTGACACGCGGCGCTACCCCTCAAAACGAGCAACTGATCAGCGGGCATCCGACGCCGCTGGAAGCCATGCACGAAGCCAACCGGCTGAAGCGCGCTGACAGGGCGCACAGCTACACCGTTGGGCCTGCGTGATGCGCGTTCTGATGGCGCACGCCAGTGCTGAAGCGCGCGCTTGAACGCTCACGTCTCAAGCCTCTCGCCCGCCATGGCGGGCTTGGGGTCGTAGAAGGGCGCACATCCCGCGCGCCCCGATATGGGAGACGATAATGACCCAGCTTTCCAATACCCAGACCCTGATCCTCGAGGCCGCGGCGGAACGTGAAACGCGCATCGCCCTGCCGCTACCCGAGACCCTGCGCGGCGGCGCGGCCGCAAAGGTGGTCGCCGCGATGCTCGCCAAGGGCCTCATCGAAGAGGTCGACGCGGAGCTGCGCGAGGGCGATCCCGTCTGGCGCGAGACCGGCGACGGGCACGGCGTCACGCTGGTCGCCACAGACGCAGGCCTCGCCGCCATCGGCATCGAGCCCGAGGACGCGAACCCCGCGCCTGCGGGCGCGACGGACGCGCCGACCGAGGAGCCCGCGCCGGACACCCCCACCGAACCGAAGGCTGCGCCCAAGACGCACACGCCGCGCGAGGGCACCAAGCAGGCCACCCTGATCGCCATGCTGCGCGCGCCGGACGGCGCGACCATCGAGGAGATCGTCGCGGCCTTGGACTGGAGACCGCACACGGTGAGAGGCGCGCTTGCTGGCGCGCTGAAGAAGAAGCTCGGGCTCGAGGTGACCTCGGAGAAGGTCGAAAACCGGGGGCGGGTCTATAGCCTGCCGCGCGATTAGCGTCGCGCGCCACGCCAGTCGAACTGCCGCCGTCCCGCCGGGGCGGCGGTCGATCATTTGACGCTCCGCATTCGGATCGCCTCGAACACCCGCCGCAGGGCGAAGGAACGCACTATCGACACGATGGTGAAGATGGCGCCGATCGTCAGGTTCTGCGCCAGCGTCGTGTGCAGCCCGAAGATCGGGAAGATCAGGAGCTGGGTGACGACCGCAACGCCGTAGCCGACGATGACATTGGCGAGGGACTCCACCAGCGACATGAGGCGGGTCTGCTTCATGCCGCCACCTCATCCATCGGCCAGCAGTTGAGCTGCCAGAGTTCGCAGCGCATGCGCCGCAACCAAGGGGACCACGCCGTTGCCGCAAAGGCGAAGCCGGTCGACCCGGTGGGCCAGCCCATCAGCGCCTCGACGAAGAGCGGGTTCAGCGTCCGGCGCGCATCGGAGGTATCGCTCCCAGCCATCGGCGTCACCAGGACCTGGCGGCCAAGCAGGCCGTTCACCGGCGTGTTGGCCAGACTGGTCGCGCCATCCTTGTGATCGCGGGCCGTCGGCGTCATCCACATTCCCGCCGCATGGGTCAGGTCCGCTGTCCGCCGGTTGCCCGCACTCGGCTTGCAGCCGTCGTTCGCCATCGGCGTCGGCCAGTCCCGCACCATGCGGTCCAGACCCTTTTCGTTCTTCCGCGCGCCACCCCGGCTGCGGAAACTGTCGGTCTGTAGCGTCGGCCACATCGCGGCCGTCGTCGCCAGATTCATGCCGTGCAGGCCCGCTGCCTGCGATGGCGTCAGCTTCGTCTGCCGGTTCTCGTTGGCGCTGGCCCTCGGCGTCGGCCAGAGCCGCATCATTTCCGTCCGGTTCCCGCCACTCGACCGGGTGCCAGAGCAGGCGCGCGGGGTCGGCCAGCTCGTCCCCCTCGCGGATGGCGAGGATGAAGAGCCGCTCGCGCTTGTGGGGCGCGCCAACTTCCGCCGCCGTGAAGAGGCCTGCCGCAAGGCGGTAGCCCATGCCGACCAGTCCGCTGGCGACTTCGGGGAAGCCGAGGCGGAGATGATGGGCGACATTCTCGAGGAAGACGAAGGGCGGCTCGATCTCGCCGATGATCCGGGCGACATGCGGCCAGAGGTGGCGCGGGTCGTCGGCACCCCGGCGCTTGCCTGCGACAGAGAACGGCTGGCACGGATAGCCCGCAGTGACGATGTCCACCGCGCCGCGCCACGGGCGGCCGTCGAAGGTGGCAACGTCGTCCCAGACAACAGCCCGATCCAGGGACGCGTCTTCCATCCGCGCCACGAGAGTGGCCGCGGCGTAGGTTTCCCGTTCGACATGGCCCACAGCACGATATCCGGGGACGGCGAGGACGAGCCCGAGGTCGAGCCCGCCTGCGCCGGAGCAGAGCGAGAGGCCGAAGAGGCATGCGTCTCCGGAAGCGTCTCCGGAGGAAGGTAAAGCCAGGTCATGCATGTCACGCGGCGGTCTTGCGCTTTCGCGCGGGTTCGGGGGCGGCGTCCGTTGCCGGGGCATCGGTCGGGGCATCAGCAGCCTCGCCGAGCCGCTCGGTCCTCACCTGCACGAAGGTCCGGCCATCACCGTCGAGGATCGCGTCTCGGCCGGTCTCTGCCTGCCAGCGCTCCACGGCGACATCGACATAGGCCGGGCTGATCTCCATCGCGAACACACGGCGGCCGTTGGCCTCGCCCGCCATGATCTGCGAGCCGGAGCCCGAAAAGGGTTCGTAACAAAGTCCGCCGCGCGCCACGTGCTGGCGCATCGGAATGCCGAAGGCGTCGAGCGGCTTCGGCGTCGGGTGGTCGGGCCGGTCATCCCTGGCGAAGCTGGGCAGTGGCCAAGTGGAGGCCAAAGTCTCCTCGGCGACCTTTGGCGGGCGGTTCGGGCGGCGCCAGCCCATGAAACAGGGCTCGTGCTTCCACAGGTAGTGGGACCGGGTCAGGACGCCGCGGTCCTTCACCCAGATGATCTGCTGGTGAACGAAGGCGCCAGCCTTCTCCCAGCAGGCTTCCAGCATCGCCTGGCGGCGCGAAGCGTGCCAGCAATACCAGGCGGCATTGTCGGCGATGGCTTCGGCCACGGCCGCCGCGATGAAGCCGTCGTAGAGCTCGGCGCCCTGCGAACTGTCGTCCCAGGACACGCCGTAGGACGGCGACCAATCCTTGTTCTGCGTCGGATGATTGGTACCGTCATAATCCACCAGATATGGCGGATCGGTCGCAAACAGGATCGCCCGCTCGCCATTCATCAGGCGGCGGACGTCGTCATGGTTCGTGCTGTTACCGCAGAGCAGCCGGTGATCGCCGAGGATCCAGAGATCGCCGGTGCGTGAGGCCGGATTGCGCGGCGGTTCGGGGATGGTGACGGGCGGAACACCGGCGCCGCCTTCTTCACCGTCCCCCTCCGGCACGAAGGCCAGCAGCTTGTCCAACTCGCCGTCGGAGAAGCCGACCAGCGACAGGTCGAAATCTTCGGCGAGCAGGTCGTTCAGTTCCGCCGACAGCAGCGCCTCGTCCCAGGTGCCGAGTTCGGTCAGCTTGTTGTCGGCGATGCGGTAGGCCCGCCGCTGCGCCTCGGTCAGATGCCCGAGCACGATCACCGGCGCCTCGGTCAGCCCGAGCTGCGTCGCCGCCAGCACCCGGCCATGGCCTGCGATCAGCTCGCCGTCCTCCGCGACGAGACAAGGCACGGTCCAGCCGAACTCGGCCATGCTGGCCGCGATCTTCGCCACCTGGTCGGCCCCGTGCACCTTGGCGTTCTTCGCGTAGGGCTGCAGGCGCGCAAGCGGCCATTGCTCGATCCGCTCGGGGGCGAAGGCGAGGGTCATGAGGATGATCCTGTTCGACAGGTTTCTGTCGGTCGCGGTGGATTCCAATGCGCGGAATCCAGCGGCTTCCGAACTGGACTCCGGGGTCCAGCAGGTATCCACCTGCGGGGTCCGGCCAGGCGTTTGATTTTACGAAGGTTTCAGGCGGTCTGGGGTGGATTCCGGCCGGGGTGGCTTCCCAAAAATCCGGCCCTGTCGCTGGCGATATGCCGCGCTTCGCCCGCCAGCATACGAAATCGCCCAGGAAGGACCCGGAAACTCGTCGGTCAGCGAGAGCAAGACCGCGCCGCGCGCGCCTCTCCCGAGGATAGCCAGAATCTACCGCAGAGACGGGCTTTTCGTCCCTTCGAAAAGTGTCCGGCGGACACTTTCCTCTTCGGTTCGCAAGACTGCGTTCATTCTCCGAGGAGCGATCGCAGATCTTTCATCAGCAGGAAGAGATGGTCCGGGTCCGTCGGGCTCGGCTCGAAGTCGAACCCCTCGTACCAGACGCGCGCTTCGTCATCCTTGGCATGCACGAGCAGTGCGCGGATGCCTGCAATGTCGGCCGCCTGGGCCGTGCGCAGCAGTGCATCCTTGAGCAATGCCTTGCCCAGCCCCTTTCCCTGCTCGGATCGGTCGATGGCAAGACGAGCGAGGAGCATCACCGGGATCGGATGGCGGGCCAGTCCCTTGCTTACCCGTCCCGGCGCGTCGGCATGTTCGACAGCGCCGACCGCGAGGCTGTAATAGCCGACGACACGCTGTTCGCCGCGACAGACGACGTAGGTCTGGGCGCTACCGGCCTTTTGATTGCCAAGCGCGAACCGCTGTAGAAATAGATCGAGCGGGGCCTTCCCGCATGCGAACGCATCGACCTCGTGCGACGCGTTGAGCTTTTCGACGGCGGAGAGCGGCTGTTCGTCCGTTGTCACTCAAGCACGCTCTTTTCGGCGAACAGTTTGGCAAGGCGCGGCTTTTTCGTCACCGGACGGTCGAGCACATCCTGAAAGGCTTGCCACTGCGCGTCGTCCAGCCGGAACATGCGGCGATCGGCCAGCGCTTCCTCGGCGGCGTTTATGCCCGCTTCGAGCAGGAACTCCGTCACGTTCTTGTGCGAGGACGTGGCGGCACGCTGCAGCAGCGCCTTCATGGTCGGCGTAGTGCGCACTTCGATACGTTCGGACTTGGCTTCGGTGGCGGGCATGGCGGATCTCCTGTCGCACTCTCAATATCATACGGACAACGTACGGACAAGAAGTTAATCTGGAGGCCCGGTCTCGTCCTCGCAAGCCGCCTTGACCATTTCGATGACATAGCGCCGTGACCGCAGTCGGGGGACCTTACGCTGGTTCAGCCGCCACGCGATCACGCACAGCGCGTAGAGCCAGTGCTCGTGAGCGGCGGAGCGCTGCAGCCCGACCGTCCAGCAGATCGTCTTCCAGCGCTCGCCATGGGCACGCAGCCAGAGGATCTTGCCGTCGATCGGATCGAGCCCTACCGTCCAGCTCAGCGTCTCCTCCATCCGGCTGATGGCGGCGGGTGACGGGATGATGCGCATCGGTTTTGGTTCCTGGCCCACCTTGTCGGCGAAGCTGTGGATGATCTCCGGCCAGGTGTTGAAGTAGCCCTGCCGCCGGGGTTCGGGCAGACGCTTGAGAACCGACGCCGCTTCCGCCAGACGTTCCTCGACGAGGCTTGGTGTCCACTCGGTCATCGGCGCGCCTCCTTCGACTTGTCGCGGTCGCCATAGAGCTTCTCGCCGAGTTGTCGGATCAGTTCGCGTTCGGGCCAGGTCAGACGGTCATCATCGAGAGAGACCGCGAGGACACGCTGCTCGCGCCAGCCCTCTCGCTTGACCTGCTCGGGATCGCGGCGCTGGCCGCCATAACCTCGTGGGGCCCACCTCACAGCACACCTCCCCGGGTCTCCAGTGCCCAGAGCAGGAGCGCGATCGCATCGGCCTCGTTGTCGTCGGCGGGCTGGAACCCGCGCTGGCGCATCGCGGCGACCATGGCGGCCTTGTCGGCATTGCCCTTGCCGGTGGCGTGGCGCTTGATCGTGCCGACCGGAACGCCGCTGTACGGGATGCCTCGCAATTCGGCCCATGTCGTCAGCGTCGCGAGGAGACCTCCAAACACATGCGCCGCGTCGGTGCCCGCGTGGCGGCGGACTTCCTCGAACCAGATGGCGGCGACAGGCCCGGACAGCCGGTCAATCTCGGTCAGCCAGTTGGTGAAGCGCAGGTAGCGCATGCCGCCGCCGTCGAAGCGGCTGGGCCGGAAGGACACGGTGCCGCTGGTGATCAGGCCGTCATGGCCGCGGATCGCCCAGCCGGTGGTGGTGCCGAGGTCGAGCGCGAGGATGGTGCTGCCCGCAGCCGCAGAGGCGACGAGTGCAGGTGGGCAGTCGGCTACAAGGAGGGGTGATGGATGCATGCTCATGCGGGTCGATCCTGTTCGAGTGTTGTCGGAGATGAGAGGTCCGGCACGCCATGCGCGCGCGAAGCCCCTGGGGGTGGGCGAGGGAGAACCCGCCTGCGGCGTTCTCCCCCACCCCCGAAGGGGGTGGCTTTCACCCCCTAAACTTGACGCCACCAGCAAAGCATTGAGGTGACAGGGGATTTTCCAGTTTGGGGAGCTTCCGAACGCCCTGCCGACCCAATCTGATTGCAGCGAAGCCGGTCTGGTCGCTGCGCAATTCTGAAGGGGTAGTTTCGGCAGCGCGCCCAATCTGGTCACAACTGGCCAGAGCGCAGTTCCGCGCGGTGATGACGGGGCAGTTTCGGGACCGCGCCCCATCTGGTTCAAACTGGTCAGCGCGCAATTCTGCGGGAGGTGTTTCGCGCGGGCGGTCATGACTGCTCGCCCTCCGGATAGACCCACACATGCGGGTTCTCGACTTCGAGCATCGCGCCGGTCTGAGGGGATTTGTAATGGGTGGGCAGAACAGCGACGGTGGCTGGCAAGACCTCGCCGGTCTCGGGATTCACAGCGTCTCCTTCGACCGGAGCCGCCATGCCCTCGACGCACAGGAAGCCGAAGCGGGACCTGGACGGCCCAAGCCCATAGGGCGTGCCGTCGCGCACGAACTTCACAAAGCCTTTGGTTGCGAGGACGTTCAGCCGGTCGCGGATCGTGTCTTTGCCGCCAAGCCCGCCCCGGTTCTCGAAGGCTTCTGCGAACTGATTGATGGTGTAGAGCCGCCCTTCGAGCGCCTCGTCGAGGAGGACGCCGAGGATGACGTCGTGCTTGCGCACCCGCTCCGCATCCAGCTTGTCGCCCAGCGCTTTGCGCACCAGGCGCTCGCTCGACCGATCGATCGAGACCCAGCGCCCATCGGCCTTGTCGATGATCATCGGTTCGATGCCGGGGCCGTTGCGCAGCTCGAAATGCAGCATCCGCTCGGGCCGATCTTCGTCGGGCCGGTGCATGATGATGCCGGAGCTGTAGAAGCTGCGGAGGCTGCCCGCGCCCGAGAGCGCCATGAACGGGTCCTCGACGAGCTGCTTCTTGGTGATCTTGCGGGTGTGGTGGCAGAGGATCAGGCCGGCATCGGGAGCGACCGCATCGCGCAATGCCTCGACCCGCTCCTGCAGGAAGAAGAGCATCGCGGTGTTGTCGTTCTCGCCGCCGCCTTCTGGGCCACCGTCGAAGAGGTTGCGGATCGGATCGATGCAGAGAATGTCGGGCGCGCCGTGTCCGTAGTGGGCACGGACGGCAGCGACGGCGAGTGCGACGCCGCCGGCGTCAAGCAGCATGCGGACCTTGGGCGTGGCGACGAGATTGTCGCGCGCCACGGCCAGGAGCGCCGGATCGATCCGGATCGCCTGAAGGCGCTCCCGGAGGTAGTGGTACTGGATCTCGGCCTGCAGATAGAAGATCCGCAGCGGCTGGCTCGGCGCGAAGCCGAGGAAGGGCACGCCCGCCGCCATGTGGACCAGCAGGCTGATCAGGAAGTCGCTCTTGCCGACCTTGGGTGCGCCGCCCAGCACCAGCATGCCGCCCGGCGTCAGCACGCGCGGTGCAATGATGTCGTCCGGCATCGGACTGGTATCGTCGAGGAGCGCGCCCAGCGTGAAAGCCGGCAAGGCGGACATGGGGGGAGTGGAGAGCCGTTCGAGCGCCGGGCCGTGGCGTTCCTCATGCAGCCGCCAGAGGCGCTGGGCTTCCGAGGCGAGCCGTTCAAGCGGCCAGCTCGGACGCAGCTGCGCGGCGTTGTACTGACAGATCGCTTCCCACGCCTCGTCGCGGCTCATGCGCCCCTCGTGCGCCAGCCGCACGTAGTGGCCGATGGCAGCGCTCGCGCCCTGAAATCGCGTCCAGTCGTCTTCGCCGCCTTCGCGGACCGGGGTGGTCAGAATCTCGGTGATCGAGGGCTTGTCGTTCGATGGTCCAGGCTCTGATCCCACGCCAGCAAGCGGCGGCATGGTATCGACCAGCTCGGCGAAGTCGCGCAGGTGGACCTCGACGCGGGGGCTGTGGCGACGGATGTTGACCAGCCGCTTGAACCCGCCCTTGTGATAGACGGAGCCGGCCAGACGGATCGGCTGGTGGGCGGAACGGAAATGCGTGTCGCCGCCGACCTTCACCGCGATGTCGCCGCGCAGCCGACAGAGAAGCGCGATGTCCTCACCCTCGGCCGGTTCGCTCAAGCGCCACCAGACATGCAGCTTGTCGAGACCGTCCGGCGTGCGGCCGCCGCTTTCGACGAGCAGGGTGGGTTCGCCCAGATGCCGGATGAGGTGGTCGAGCTTGGCGACGATGTCGCCCGCATCGAGATCGACCAGAACCGTCTGCATCTGCAGGACGTCGGCGGCCTTGGCCTTGCCGGTCTCGGCGACGGTTCCCGGCACCACATAGAAAGCGGCACCCTCGCGCGCCGCCCAGCTGGCGAAAGAAACCGCCTTCTCCAGCAGGCTGTCGTCGATCTCGATCCACGCGTTGTGGGGACGACCGTCTATGCCCTGGCCCTTGTCCACGAACCCGCGCAGCGGCGCCCAGCCCTCGCAATAGCCGAAGACGACATCGAGAAAGACGGCGATCTGCTGGGGATCCGGCTCGATGTCGAAGGGATCGGCCTGGGGTGCGGCGTCGTTGAAATCTCGCCACGCGTCGAGGGAGACGATGTTGTTCTCGCTCATGCCGGCAGCCCCCAGCAGCGTTCCGCCCACGGGCACATGCGGCACTCGTGGAAATCGCGGGTGGTGGCGATCCGCGGCAGCAGCTCCCCGGCGTCGGTTGCCTGCAGGATCCGTACGCCCCGGTCGGACATGCGCTGCGCGAGCCCCGCGTCGAACGCCACCAGTTCATGGTGCAGCTCGGCCGTGTCCTTGTTGATCGCGGTGAACAGCGCCGGGTTCTCGCAAATGCCCGGGACCTGCGCTTCCATGTAGGCCTGGTAGAGGGCGATCTGCGCCGCGTAGACCGGCTTCGCCAGACGCACGCCTTTGGCGACGGTCTCGCGCCAGTTCTTCGCGTTCATCGTCTTGCATTCCCAGAGCGCGGGAACGCCGATGCCCAGCGTCACTGGCGCAGCAGCGATGATCCCATCCACATGGCCGCGGATGCGGCCGCCGGCGACGGAGAAGCCGAATTGCTCCCCATCCGGACGATCGCCCTTGCGGGTGTAGAGATCGAACCCGGCAGCCCGGAGCCAGCGGACCGCGAGATCTTCGAGCGCGTGTCCGATTTCGAAGATCCGCAGCGTCTGGCCACCGAAGTCGGCGCCATCGTCCTTCGCAGCTCCGGTGAACTCGAACTGAAGTGCACGCTCGCAAGGAGCTCCGAGCCGCGAGCCGCCGAGATAGATTCGCAGCGCCATCGCCGCGCGTTCAGCAATGATCGCCTTGTCGATGACTGCGTTGATGCGGTCGGCGCAGGTAGGACGGCGGTTGTAGTCGAGCATCAGAACGGCACCTCCGCCTCAGCGTCTGCCGCCATGGCGTGCATGGCGTCCTGGAAGCCGCCGACGGCGACCTCTATCAGCGTGAGCACCTGCGCCTCCGAGAGATCGGAGAACCGCGCCTGCCAGCCGATCTCCTCCATGATCTCGGCGACCGGCTTCATTGCGGCACGGATCGCGGCCTGCTCCTGTTCGGTGAGATCAACCATGGCCCAGCCCCCACCGCTGCCCGAGCGCGTCCAGAAGGATTGGCAGGGCATCGAGCAGAACCAGACCGATAGCCGGGGCCGTTTCGAGCGGTGCGGATCGAACCAGCCAAAACCACGGGTGGGTTGCCGACAGACAGCACAGAGCGTTCCACGCGGATGCCAGAGCCGCCGCCGGTCCTCGGCCGTGATGCGGGTGAGACAGGCCATGGCTCATGCCGCCCTCCCGATGGCTGCTTCGGGTGCGGCATCGGCCGCCCCGAAGACGAGGGAGCGGATGGCGTCGCGGTTGAAGCGAAAGGCCAGCAGCGCCGATGCCTGGTAGCGGGTGAGCCCGAAATCCTGCCGGTATTCGGGCGGCAGGAAGGCAAGCTGCCGGTCGGTGGGCGGCTGGTTCAGCCAGCGGCGGGTCTTGTGCGCGCTCTCGTCGCTCTCATGCTCGTTGAGCCAGTCGTCCGCCGCCGCCAGACAGATAGTGCGCTCGCCCACAGCCAACAGATGAGGCCGCTGCTTCTGCAGGCCCCCGATGCCGTACCAGCGGCCGTTCAGGAAAAAGACACCGCCCCAGGCATTGAAGCCGTTGGCGATGAGCGCGGCATCGTCGCCGAAGAGATCGCACCAACGGAAACTCGACCGCTTCAGCAGTTCGATCTCGGACATCACGAAGTCGCGGAGCGGCGCTGCTTCGCCGCCTTCGGGACGCTCCCAGACATGACCGCACAGCGGGCATTCGGTGGTGGCGAGCGGCACGATGGCGCCGCAGTCCGGGCAATCCTTGGTCGGCGCCTCGCCGGAGGGCTCGCGTCCGTCCAGGTCGACGTCCTGCTCCAGCGAACCGTGCAGCAGCGTCGACGTGCCGAAGTCGAGCACGACGCAGTCGGTCTTGACGACGCCGGGATGGTCTTCGGGCGAGACCGTGCGCAGGCCGCGACCGACCATCTGGATCATGGTCGACTTGTAGGAGCTCGGCCGCAGCAGCACGACGCAGCTCGTCGGCGGGTGATCCCACCCCTCGGTCAGGACCGCGACATTGACGACGACCCGCAGATCACCGGCGGCATAGGCCGCAAGCGTCGCCTTGCGGGCGGTGTCGGGCATGTCGCCATGGATCAGCCCTGCTGAAACGCCCACCTCATTAAACGCGGCGGTCACGTTGCGTGCGTGGTCGACCGTCGAGCAGAACACCACCGTTTGGCGCTCGCCTGCCTTTTCCCGCCAGTGGCGGATGACGGCGTCCGTGACCGGCGACCGGTTCATGATCGCGTCGACTTCGGCCATGTCGAAATCGTCGGCCGTGCGGCGCACCTTGGTGAGCTGGTCCTGGACGCCGACATCGATCACGAAGGTGCGCGGCGGCACGAGATGGCCGGAGGCGATGAGCTCCCCGATCCGTATCTGATCGGCGACGTTCGAGAACACCGGGCGAAGACCGCGCTTGTCGCCCCGGTTGGGCGTCGCGGTGACGCCGTAGATCCGGCACATGGGATTACGCCGGAGCGCGGTGTCGATGATGCGCCGATAACTGTCGGCGGCCGCGTGATGCGCCTCGTCGATCACCAGGAGGTCGAGCGCGGGCAGCTGGTCGAGATTGCCGGAGCGCGCCAGCGTCGGCACCATCGCGAAGGTGACCTGTCCAGCCCACGACTTCTCCTTCGCATCGACGACCGAGGTCGTGATCCTGGGATTTACCCGCCCGAACTTGCTGCGGTTCTGAGCGGTCAGCTCGTCGCGGTGGGCGAGCACGCAGGCCTTGGCGCCCGTGCTCTTCGGGGTCTCGCCGACCATGCGACCGACGACGCCCGAGAGCATGATCGTCTTGCCGGCTCCGGTCGGAGCGACACCGAGAGTGTTTCCGTGTTCGCCGAGCGCGCGGACGCTACGCTCGACGAACTGCTTCTGGCGGGGGCGCAGCAGCATGGCGTGCCCCTCACTGTGCCCAGGACGGGCGCACGCCCGCCATCGGTGCTGAAGATTGCGGCATCGAGGACTGGGAAGGCTGGGCCTGCGGCTGCGTCGGCGCCACCGTGCCGACCACGCCCATGATGGCGGCATACTCCTTGTGGTCCGGCGTCACCGCCGTGCGGATCTCGTTCTTCTCATCGCCATTGGTGTCCGTGCCGATGTCGATTTTTGCGACGAACTCAAGCCCGTCGAGATCGGCAAAGCCGCTGATGCGGCGGGCGGCCTGCGCCTGAGCGGAGTTGTCCTTGTCGGAGATGCCGCGAGCGGAGTTCAGCATGCCGCGCACGAGGCTGCGGCCCATGTTCGCCCAGTCCGGACCCTTGGGGCTGTAGAGCCCGATCAGCGTGAAGATCTTGCGCCGGGCATAGGGCCCTTCGAGAACCGTGAACTCGCCCGAGAGGTAGACCGAACCGGTCGTGCCGCGGGTGGCATAGCCCCCGGTCCAGCCCTGCGACGGGTCGTCGAAACCGCCGGGGCGGATGGTCAGGCGCACCTTGGCCAGTGTGCCTTTCGGGATGATGTTGGCGTTCTGCTTGGCGTCGTTGAAGTCGTTCCAGGATCCAGACATGACTGGGGTCTCCTCGTTCAGATGTTTTCGGAAGGGGTGGAAGCGTCGGGGGTCGGAGCGGTCGCGGCAGGGGGCGGGCTGCGATAGGCCAGCCGCTCGGAGGCGGGCTTCACGGGCCCGCGGATCTTCGCCATCAGGCGGCCGAGATGCGGCTCCTCGATCAGGTCGAGGCGGCCGGAGCGGTCCTTCGCGGGGAAGTTCCACTGATTGATCGTCTGGCAGATGAACGCCCGATACGGCGCGCCAGCGTCGTCCTTGATCTCCGCCATCGTCAGGACTTCATCGACGATGCCGGGAAGCTCGAGGCCGGTCTTCGAACCATCGATCTGCGGCTGGAAGATCCGCCGATTGAAGTCGTCGAGCTTCTCGTCGAGGATCCCGACGAACCAGACGTTCTTCGCCCGCGTGTGCTGCAGATGCGTCAGCCACGCGATCATCTCGCGGCCATGCAGGCCGTAGGCGCCGCGGATGTCGGGCTTGCCAGTCTTGTCGGAAAACGCCTCCGGCTGGCCCTTGCTCCACTGGAAACAGAGCCTGCCAGCGACGGTGATCGAGTCGATGAAGATGGTCTGGTAGCGGTCGAGCGCGGCCGGATCGCCGAAGCGCTCGCACACCGCCGCGTAGTGGGCGTCGCTGTAGACCTGGTCGTCCCGCAGCGCCGGATTGGGTCCGCCGATGAAGACCGCGAAGTCGCGGCATTCGGCCCAGGTGCGTGGCCGGACGCTGTCGCCGGACCATCCCTCGATGGCGAGATCGCCCGCCTCGAGATCGATGAAGAGCGTGGTGGCGGCGTCGAGCGTCCAGAGCAGGCTGGTCTTGCCGATCCCGGACTTGCCGAAGATCGTGCCCTTGATGCCGCGTTGCTCGGCGAGACGCTGATCGGCCGAGATGATCGGGAGGGTCATCGCTTGCCTCCCTTCGCCGCGATCACGGCGTCGATCGCGATGTCCACTCCCAACGCGCCGGATTTGCGGGCATCGTCATGAAGGGTGCGCACCGCATCGATCTCGCGGTAGAGCGCCGATGCCCGCTCGTTCAGCCCGATGAGGGCGAACGCCAGGTCGTCGATCGACGCCGTCCCAACCGGCTTGACGGTCTCGTCGCGACGGTCGCCAAGGGCCGGCACCCGGATGGTCTCGGGCAGCTTGTCCAGCCCGTAATGGTGCTCGCGGAGCACCGCGAGTTTCGTCGTGATGCTCATGACGTCACCTCGTCGGTCAGGGAAAGGCGGAAGCTGGGCTTGCCGGTGCGGACGGTGCGCGCGTCCTTGAAGGCGGAGCGGATGTGGCTCGGCCAGGCCGCGAACTTGCGCTCGGGCACCTTGATCGCGACGTCGACGTATTCGGCGGGGTCGTCGCCCTCGGCCCGGATGCGCTCGACGAGAGCGGCGAGCTTGTCCTGGTCCCAGTCGACGCGCTTCGGCAGGTCGGCGATCACGGTGACCGCGCCGTCGTCGAAGCGGATCGTGCCGGTGTCCTTGCCGGCGGCCTGGCGCGACGCGTGGGCACGATCGCCGTACTTGAGCGCGACGGCCCCATCGAGCCAGTCGCAGACGGTCTTGGCGCGGCGCAGGGCGTCGGCGGCCTCGTCCTGCAGGAGGGCGAGCTGTTCGGCCGGCAGAGCGGAGATGTCGCCGACGGCCATGCGCCGGAGTTCATCGAGGGAGATGCGGTTGGAGATCGTCATCACCGCCCCCTCACGCCGCAGGCTTAGCGGGAGTGTCGGCGGTGCTCGCGCGGATCTGCTCGCGCTCATACTCCTCGACGTCTTCGAGGCGGTACACGACCCGACCGCCGAGTTTGACGAAGCGCGGGCCTTCGCCCGTCCAGCGCCACCGCTCAAGCGTGCGGTGGCTGATGTTCCAGCGCGCAGCCAGGTCGATCTGGTTGAGGTGTTTCGTAGCCATCTGTGTCTCCTTGGGTTCTTGTCGAAAACCTGCGGAGACGATGGCTGCCGGGCGGGTAGGAGCCGGGGAGGAGCCAGGTAGGGCTCAAGGTAGGAGTCGGAAAAACCGGCTCAGAAATGAAAAAAGCCGCCCCATCGGGCGGCCTTGCAGTTGAGAGATTCAGCGCATCAAAGGAACATCCAACAGCGGCCATTCTCCTCTCTGATGAATTCGCGCCAGTCCGCCCGGCCGGAAAACGCCTTGGCCAGTGTATTGACGCTGGAGCTGTAGCTGGCCTCTTCCAGAACCGTTGCCGTCAGGCACTCGGGAACGCCGGACTGGAAGGCTGCATGAAGCTGGCGGATAATGGCGCGCTGCTTCGAACCGGTGAAGGAATAGCGCTTACCGCGCACCGTGATGGCGGCGCCGTCAGCTGCCATGATGATCGGTTCATTGACGGCATTTCCTCCCGATGCCACGCGCGCGGCAAGCAGATCGGGATCGATTGCCAACCCCTCATGCCCGGCGACATCCTGTACATGGATGATCTCATGGCCCTGATAGATCTGCGTCGACAGGCGATTGGCAGGGGTGAGGTTCAGCACGATGCGCAGGCCTGGCGCAGGGCGCAGGCGGACAGCCTCGGCAAAACTCTGCCACACGGCTGGATCGTCAAGCCGCCGACCGATCCACAACGGCACGCGCCGTGCACGCCCCGGCAGCCGCACGTCGCCAATCTCCCACAAGACCCCCGATACGAGCGCCAGCGGCGAGGATCGGGACGGCAGAGCGAAGTCGCGGCAGCAGAGCGCCATCAACGCATCCATATCCACGCGCCACGTCTTCAACTCGTTCGGATCGACATCGAGAAGCCCGGCCTCGGGATGAAAATAGAGGAGCCTCCCGGTTTCCGCATCACACTCGACCGGCGCCGCGATGTCGCCATCGATCAGTTCCACGTGCACAAAATCGAGCGGCTTACCGGGTCTGAGAAACCCGGCGTCGATCAAGGCGTGTGCCTCATCCCCGAGTTCGGTATCAAGGATGCGGGTCGCAGCAACCGGGGACTCCCGCTCCGCAAGATGCAGCAGGAATCGAACGGCACGGCGGGAGAGAGGAAACGTGCCTGTCAAAGCAGATCCTCGGCGATGCTCCAGCGCCGGAGATATTTCTCGCCGAGCAGCCGCTCCTTGTCGGTCTTGTCCTTGAGGTCGCAGCCATTGGGATCGCGCAGCTTGATGGCGATGGTGCGGCCACGCGGGTTGACCCTGTCCGGCCTGAAACGCACGGACAGAACGGCCTCGACGATGCGGTTGCCTTCCCGGAACGGGCTGCGCTCGCCGAATTCGCGCCGCGCCGCTTCATGCACGGTCTCAAAGTCCGAGCGCGCTTCGATCGTCACGAAAGCCCGGTCGTCATGGGTCGCAAAGCGGACGAGCCGCAGGCGCACATCGACAATCCCGTCCTCCGGGTCGAAATCGAATTCCCGGTCCGCCATGAATATCGACAGGTCGTAGCGGCGCGGCGGGATGCGTTCCGCCTCGATCACATGTCCGAGTAAGGTCCTGGCGAATATCTTGACCAGCTCTTCCCGGCGCGCCTTCTTCTGCGCCACAACCTCGATCACGCCCTTGGCCGGTTCGTAGGTGAAACCCAGTTCCAGTACCGGCTTGTAGATGAGCGGCCCCAGTTCGTCGCCCTGAAACACCGATACGCTGTCGGGCAACCCCTCGCGATGGACGGCGACCTGGATCAACGCCTGCATATTGCCGTCCAGGCCGACACGGCTGCGATCGAAGACCTCGACCTTGATCTTTGGCCCCTCACGGAAGAACTTCCGGATCTCCTTCTCCAGCGCTGTCAGGCTCGCCGGATCCCGGCCGATTTTAAGGTTGGCGGGGGCGCGAAAGCCGTCCCAGGTCCGCCCACGGCGGGAGTTCTCGAAGAAGGCGATTTCCTCGGCATGTTGGAAACGCTGCAGGTCGCAGCAGAGCATCCGCAAGCTTCGCCCATGCCGGGTGCCTATCTCATGCAGCTCGGCCTTCTGCGCCTCACTGGCGACGGCCAACAGCGCCGTCTGCCCGGCGTCGCTCGCCATGCGGTCGGTTCGTTCGGCCTCAAGGCGGATGCTCTCATGCGTCGCGTCATTGAGGGCGGAGATCGCTTGGTTCAGAGGCTTGACCAGGGCGCCATTGACGCCGCCCCAATCTGGGGGATCGGAGAATTCGAGCGGATATCGTTCGAGCCAGGATCGCAGTTCCGACCCCGGCGCATTCCTCAACACACGCATGATGACGGGCATGAATACGGCTTCCTTCGAAAAACAGGTCTCCGGCGTCCCCCATGGGAATTCCAGCCCGCCTCGGAACCCGACGCTGTCTGTCGCCGTATACGTGCATTATGTTATGTTCTAAAATCGGACTTTCAAGGATATTTTTGACATTTTATGTGTCATGCCCTATTTTTAGGACTGATGGCTCGGGGTGAACCGTCCGCCGGATTGGAGCCCCGCTCAAACAAAGGAACGGAAGCGATGATTGATGCGGCGCAGCTTGGGACCAGACTGCGGACCGCGCGAGAGCGCCGCGGTCTAAGCCAGCAGGGCGTGGCGGAAGTTCTCGGCCTTCCGCGGACGGCCGTCACCAACATGGAATCCGGAACTCGGTCTGTATCGACGCTGGAGCTGACCAGGCTCGCGGATCTCTATGGCCAGCAAGCGACGTTCTTCCTCTCCGCGCATGAAGAGGCGGAGGATTTGTCCGTCGTTCTTCATCGCGCCCTGCCGGAAATGACCGGTGCGCCCGAGCTCGACCACGAAGTGCGGCATATCCTGAGCCTTTATAGAGAAGGCGCTGGCCTGAGACAGCTACTCGGCCGGACGGTAGAGCTTGCTGTGCCCGATTACGCCGCCAGACTCTCCTCTGTGGGCGACGCCATCCGCCAAGGCGAGGAAGCGGCGCTCGAAGAACGGCGACGCCTTGATCTGGGCGCGGCGCCCATCGTCAATATGGCCGCCCTCATCAGCGAACAGGGGATCTGGGCAGCCGCGACCGACCTGCCGGACGGCATGTCCGGCCTCTTCATCAACCATGTTGCGATCGGCCCCTCGATTCTTGTCAATGCGCGTCATTGGCCGGTGCGCCGTCGGTTTTCCTACGCCCATGAATATGCTCACGCCCTGTTCGACCGAGAGGTAACGATCACGACGACGCGACGGGAGAATGCTTCCGAACTCGTCGAAAAGCGCGCCAACGCCTTTGCCGCCGCGTTTCTCATGCCGCCCGAGGGTGTGGCCGACGCGCTGCGGCAGTTCGATAAGGGGCAGCCGAGCCGCTCCACGCAGATCATCTTCGACGTCGCGGGCAATACCGGGCTTGAAGCGGAAATCCGAGCCCGTCCGGGCTCCCAGGCGATCACCTACCAGGACGCCGCCATGCTGGCGCGGCACTTCGGGGTCAGCTACGAAGCAGTGGTCTGGCGTCTGAAAAGCCTCAATCATATCGGCGCGCCGGACACCGCAGCGCTGATGGCGCGCAAAGATAGCGCCCGGCGCGTGATCCGGCTCCTCGGTTTCATTGATCTCCTCGACGAAGACGGTGCCCTGCCGCCGCCCGAGCCGGAACTGCGCAGCCAGTTGATGCGGCTGAGCGTGGAAGCCTACCGGCAGGAGGAAATTTCGCGCGGACGGCTTCTCGAACTGGCTCAGAAGCTCGCCATCGACGGCGCCGAGCTGCTCGAACTCGCTGACGCGACGCGAAGCGACGACTGAGGCCGCGGGAGGGGGAAATGTATGGGACCGGCCATCATCGTTGCGGACACATCCGTCCTCATCAACTTCCTACGGATCGATCGCATGGATCTGATCGGCGCGCATCCGAGCCCCTTCATCGTCACGGATCACGTGGCGGATGAGATCACCGGTTCATATGCCCAGCAACAGACGCGTTTTCAGGCGGCATTGGCGGCGGGGCATGTCATGCAGCACCGCATCGACGACCCTGCGGAGGTGGAGATGTTCGCGCGCCTTTCCGCGAAGGGACGGCTGGGCGCGGGAGAACGTTCTGCCATCGCAGTGGCACTCAACCGAGGCTTCGCTCTGGCCATGGACGATTCCCGGGCCATTCGCCGCGCCGTCCAGGAAGCAGGTGTTGCAGGAAACCCGCTGACTATCCACCGCACGCGAGACGTCATGGTGCAGATGATCGGAGCCGGATTGCTCGACATCGCGGCCGCTGATGCCATCAAGGACGACTGGCGTCGAAACCACCGTTTCGCAATCCGGGTCGGGTCGTTTGCGGAGTCGTGTGGATGAAAACAAAGTCAAATGCCCAAAACACTGAACGCCAAAGGCTGCAGTCAGTCATGCATCCGAAGAGTGCACCATATTCCGCAAATGGCGCCGGTGCGGCGGGAGTTGAACCGTGAACAACAAACTTCTCCTGATCAAAAAAATTCCGACCAAAGTCAGATCGCGATTGCAGAAAATCATTCGCGTTTCGCATGTCGCGCTTTGGCGAAGTCGGCGACGGAGCAAGCGGCTGTCGCGTCTCGCATTGAAAACCCTGCGCACGCGGCGGGCGCTTCTCTGGCACCGAGTCTACTACCTCCGGCACCGCCTTCTGATCTGGATAGCTCGACGTGGTGCAGTCGCGGCGTCGATCCTGCTGCTGTCGTTAATCGTGATCAGCGCGTTCTGGATTCCGAAACTGACCGATGATCTTCAAGCCGCGTTTCCGACGGAGGAGCGGCTACAGGGACTCCGTTCATTGTTCCTGGCGATAGGTGGCGCGCTACTCGGGGCCACGGCTATTGTTTCATCACTGGTCCTTTTCTCTATGCAGGTCAATGTCGAGCGCATGCCGCATGGTTTGTTCCGGCGGCTGAGCGCTGACCGCCGATTGCTCAGCGCGTTCGCCGCGGCGTTCTTATTGGCAATATTCATCGCCACGCTTTCGGTAGTCCCAGACCGAACTTGGATTGGCGTCGCTACATTTGCCGCTGCATGGGCGACGGGGCTGGTTCTAATCTTGTTCCTTTATGCCTATAGGCGCGCGCTCGTCCTGATCAACCCGCTTCGGCAGCTTGGGATCGTCGTCGCAAGGACACGGCGCGAGTTCCAGGCTTGGGTGCGGCGGGCGGATCGCGCTGCCCCTCTTTTGGCGGACTCAAGCCCGCCGAGCCGATCCAATGATCCGTTTGCACCGAAGCACGACTTGACGCGAGTGGCCTATTTTCAAGCGAATGCGCATTGGACTGAAGGAGCGAAGCAAGCCGTCCGTTACGTCATTTCGTTCGCTCGGCGTTTCGCGGAGCAAGGTGATCACGAGGTTAGCGCTGCAGCGATGAATGCGATCATTGCGATCAACGCGGCCTATGTTGAAGCGAAGGGCAAGACGTTCTTCACCTATCAGTTTATGTTCGATAACCCGCTTACATCGGACAGCTTCGTCAACGACACACTTGAGCACTTAAGGCAGACAGCTCGCGTCGCGGTCTCACGGGGCGACGAGCAGCAAATCGAACAGGCGTTTCGAGCATTCGCGGCGTTGGTTCGTGTCTATGCCGCGATCGACTATGCGAGTCTTGGTGCCTCGAAAACGCATGCCCATCTTGCCGCGGGCTATCTGACCGGCGAGGTCGAGCGAATAGTCGCTCACAACATGCCGGACGTCCTGATGGAGGGCGTGCGGTTGGTGGGCCAGTGCGCAGACATATTGCTCGCCACCGAAGGACCAGAAGGCATCCGGACACTGGTTCAAAAGATCGGGATCATTGGCTGCTGCGGTATCGCGAAAGAAGATTACCGGCCGGTGACATCGACATCCGTGGAGCAGCTCGCCCGGATGAGCTTCGATCTCCTTCGCACGCGTTCCCGCGAACTCAAATTCGTCGCTGAGGAGATTCGCAGCAGCATGTCTTTCTTGGCGAAGCTCTTCCTGGCAGTGCCGGACACGCCGCTCTCGCGCACGCATAGTACGTTTCTCGGTCCATATTATTCAGCGAGCAGCACAGAGGCGCTTCCCGCCCGGCTTGTGACACTCGCGAACGCCGTTGTGGGCGCCGAAGCAAATGATGAGAACGCACGGCAGGTGATCGCCAACTTGGAAGATTGGGCCGATGGAATTTACCGGACCGAAAAGGAGCTGCTTCTGGAAGCAATAAAGCGAAGGTCGCAGTTTACATTCGACATGATCCACTGGATTAGCCAGGTCACCACTATTCTCCTGGCGGTGTCCAATGCAAAGGCCTGTAGCGAGCACGATCAGGAAGAACTCCGCAAACACGCTCTTTGGTTGATTTCCGTGCTTTCTTTCGTTCCAGACGACATCGAGACGGTAAAATTCGTTGAGACGTTCAGGATGACCGAAACTCTATTCGATGCGGCGGTGGACGCCCACAACCGCGACTGTCCGGAGATCGCAGCGGATATCGCTGGCCTCCTGATCTCGTGGACGTTCAGCGGCGGGCAGTATCACTCCGGCTGGGCAATCCTCGAACGCTCGATGTATGGCTTGTCCGTGCTAGCGCTGCTCGAGCAGACTGATTTTTCAGTCGGAAAGCTCAAGGCGGAGATTAGCAAGCGCCTAGCAGCAGGAGGGCTGCCCGACCAGGAGGTCCGGGATCACGCAGCACGTGAAATCCGCGGTCGAGCCGCGACGCTGTACCGTGAGGGTCATTGGAGCTCATCAATCGAGAGAGGCATGGCGAGGGTCGATCACGAGAAGCTAAAGCCTCTCCTTGAGGAACTCGCCGACCTGATTTCACCGGGGACAGCTGGACAGGCGGCCAGCCAACATTTCTTCTGAAACGACTCATCGCAGGGTGTCTTATTGCATCAGGCCGAGTGTTCCGACACGGCATCACCTTGAACCAATCTGAGGTTCGGTCGCAGATCCTCGCGGTCTGCGTCGAGGCCGAGCCATCAGAAAAATGCGTGAAAGCCAGGACCGGGCACTTATGATTGCTTTATCGTCGGTCGTCAGCCATGAGCGCTTTCCGATTCGTGGTCAACAGCAGTTCGCCACGCCAACAACGTACGTGGGGCCGATTTCTCCGCCAAGGATGCCCGCGCAGCATTTCGCAAGATTTGGCGCAACTACGATAACCACTTGATATAGCTTGAACATTTTTAGTTCGCTATTACCGTTTGCTGATCATCTTCAGTTGCGAACGGTCTCATGCAAGACGCCCGATCCGGTCCAAACCCTCTTTTGCCCGCCCGTCTGTCGGCGGACGAACGCCTCGATGAACTCGCGCATATTCTTGCTGCAGGGCTGGGGCGTATTCTGCCGGAACAGTCCAGTTCTTTATCTGCAGCTGGCGAAGACAGTTCATTCGACATTCTCGCCCTCAAACGCCGTGTTGGTCGTCGCAAACCGAGCAACCGAGTTGGAGGGCAATGATGCCACAAACAAAGAGAAAAATTGACGCCGGACCGGGCCGACCACGCGAGAGCACCGCGGCGGGCGGGAGCGTGGTCATGCAGCTTGCGGCGCTGAAGCGAATGACGGTGGTCGAACTTAAGACGAAGTGGGAGAGCCTCTTCGGCACGCCCGCCCCGAACAACAGCCGCAGTTACCTCGAGCTGAGGCTCGGCTACCGGGTCCAGGAACTGACCCTCGGCGGGCTTTCGCGCGAGACGCGCCGGACGCTGGATCTGCTGGCCGACGAAATCGAGGGCCGGATCGGGCGTAAGTCGATCATCACGGATTCCCGCAACCCCGTCGTCGGCACCCGGCTCATGCGCGAATGGGACGGGGTGGAGCACACCGTCACTGTGATGAAGGACGGCTTCGACTTGCAGGGACGCAAATTCAAATCGCTGTCGGCAGCGGCGCGAGCGATCACCGGCACGCAGTGGAACGGCTACCGCTTCTTCGGCCTGCGCGAAGCCCGGAGGGACGATCGATGAGCCGTCATCAGGAAGCCGTCGCGATCATGCCGCGCCGCCAACGCTGCGCCATCTATACCCGCAAGTCGAGCGAGGAAGGGCTCGACATAGCGTTCAACAGCCTCGATGCCCAGCGCGAGTCCTGCGAAGCCTATGTGACGAGCCAAAAGGCGGAAGGCTGGTCCGCCATCCGCGACCGCTACGATGACGGCGGCTTCTCCGGCGGCACGCTGGAGCGGCCTGGCCTGAAGCGCCTCATCCAGGACGTCGAGGCCGGGCTGATCGACGTGATCGTGGTCTACAAGATCGACCGGCTGTCGCGCTCGCTGATGGACTTCGCCAAGCTGGTCGAGATCTTCGACCGCAATCAGGTGACCTTCGTGTCCGTCACGCAGTCGTTCAACACCACGACCTCGATGGGCCGCCTGACGCTGAACATCCTGCTCAGCTTTGCGCAGTTCGAGAGAGAGGTGATCGGCGAGCGCATCCGCGACAAGGTCGCCGCCAGCCGCAAGCGCGGCATGTGGATGGGCGGCTACGTTCCGCTCGGCTACGACGTGCACGACCGCAAGCTGGTGATCAATGAGGCCGAGACCGCGACAGTCAGGATGATCTTCGAGCGGTTCGTTGCCATCGGCTCCGCCACGACGCTGGCCAAAGCGCTGGCGGCCGAAGGCGTGCGGAACAAGCGCGGCAAGCCGATCGACAAGGGATTTCTCTACAAGCTCTTGAGCAACCGGGTCTATCGTGGTGAAGTGGTCCACAAAGGCACGGCCTATCCCGGCGAGCATGAAGCCATCATCGATCAGACCCTGTGGGACAAGGTGCACAGCATCCTGCAGGAGAGCCCGCGCCTGCGGGCCAAGAACACGCGTCGCCAGACCCCGGCTCTGCTGAAAGGGATCATCTTCACCGAGACGGGCACGGCAATGACGCCGACGGCAACCAAGAAGGGAACGCGTCTCTACCGCTACTACGCCTCCATGGACCTGATCCGAAACCGCCCGACCGGCGAGACTTGCGGTCCGCTGCGCTTGCCCGCAGGCATGGTCGAGGACGCCGTCATCGGCGAAATCCGCCGCATGATCCGCGCGCCCGAGATCGCGGCACGAACGATCAGGACCCTTCGAGACGAGAGCCCGACCATCGATGAGAAGGCGGTCGTCAAAGCGCTCGGCGAGTTCGATCAGCTCTGGGCAGCGCTCTATCCGGCGGAGCAGACCCGCATCGTCCATCTTCTGGTCGAGCGGGTGACCGTCGGTGAAGACGGCATCGCCGTCGATCTGCGCCATGAGGGGCTGGGCTCGGTTCTCAGGGACATGATGGCCCCCCGCCAGACGGAGGCCCGCGCATGACCGGCCGGGCGGACACCATCCGCGTCGTCATCCCGCTGACGATCCGCAAACGCAATGGGCGGCCGAAGATCCTGCCGCCCGACAATGTCGACCAGCGGGATGGCCGGACGCAGGATCCGCATGTGCTGCGCGCTGTCGCCCGCGCCTGGAACTGGCGGCGGCAGATCGAAACCGGCGCCGCCTCTACCATCCAGGACATCGCCGCAACCGAGAAGGTCTCCGACCGGTTCGTCGGGCGGATGATCCGGCTCGCCTACCTGTCGCCCGAAGTGCTCGATCACCTTGTCATCAGGCGTGTGCTACCGGCGCTTTCGTTGAACGACCTGGTCGCGGTAGCGGACCGACCGTGGGCGGAGCAGATGGATGCCGTGTTCGGCACGTTTGAGGTTCGGCTGGATTAGTTTCGGGCCCGGCGCCAACCGGCCGTCCGCGCCTCATCCTCGGTGCAGAACCAGCGCTCGCCCTTGCTCTCCGTAATTCTAGTCTTGTCGTAATTCTGCTGGCCCGGCACATGATAAATTCGGGCGCCGTCCCGGCTGATATTGCCCTTGATGTGACACCCTGTCGTTGGACTGACGGACGCCAGCGGTTGCGGCAAGAGACGCTGCTGTGCGTCGATCGGGACGGACAATGCACCAAGGATTTCTGTCTGCGAACCACGATGGCGCCAGTCCCATGGCGCGATGAATGCACCCGACCACAGACCTTCCTGACCGGCACGCGCGGTCTGTTCCTGGCTGACATAGATATCCGAGTAGCGCCGGAAGGCGAGCGCCCAGCCGCTGGCCACCATTGCGGCATTGATGTCCATCCGATCGACGAAGCAGATCATGATGCGCCGGCCATAGCGGTCGATCTCGTCTCCGGTGCAGGTAACCGGCCGCTTCTGGACAAGTTCGATCAACGCGTCACGTGCAGCGACCCCGCAAGCGTAGGTTTTGCCAGCCTTGTCGATGCACACCTGATCGGTTTCCGGCGCGTCGATGCCGTTCAGCCGGATCCTCGTGCCCTTCACCGAGATGGTGTCGCCATCGGAAATTCTTGCCGGGCCTGTTATTGTCGCTGCTGCTGCCGGAGTCGCCGAATGTGCAAGCAGCGTCGTAACGGCAATCAGGGGAAAAAGAAAAGGTCGAAGAATCATGGGCGTATTGTCTGCCGTTTCGGCATGGATTGAAAGGCGTCAACAAATAAGGCGTCTTTTCCAGGACGATGCCCGCCATCTGATCGAGCGAGATCCTATTACAGCCTATTATGATGCACAGCGGGCTGCTGCACGTGCTCGCTTTGCCGGTGATGGGCAGGGTTTCCTTCACTGGGCAAAAGTGGCTGCGGAAGTCGCGCGGATCAGCAACGCGCCAATGAACTATGAGATCGTCGAAAGCATCGTCGACGAAGAGGAGCGTCGGGCGAAGTTATCGCTGGAGTAAATGAATGAGGTTTCGATTGATCCGGAGCAGTGTCCAATGGTTCAACGGAAGCTTGCCCGACCCTCATATCGAAGGGCCCAGGAATGCCCGACGGGCTACGCACGCACGCTTCAGAATGCGCCTACTTCGCGTTCTCTGAATGCTGCGGTAGCCGAACGGTCAGCCACAGAAAGTTCGGTCGGGTGAAATCCACAATCCACTGAAAATGAGCCGCTTTTCGTGACCGAACCAAAACGGGCGAGGTTCGCTCGGTTAGAGACGAAGGCCCTTCAGAGACCGAAAATCGCCGATCTGCCAGTCTCTGAGGTTCGGTTAGTCTGGCCAACCCCCTTTGAATGCTAAAGAAATTCCGCCGTCGTTGGCGCGCCTTTGCGAGTTTGCAAAAGGAAACTGGCGGAGGGAGAGGGATTCGAACCCTCGATACGGTTTCCCGTATACACGCTTTCCAAGCGTGCGCCTTCAGCCACTCGGCCACCCCTCCTGTTCGCCTGCTCGGCAGGCGAATGCGGCGGCACTATACGCGACAAAAGCCTTGAATCAACCGGAGAAAAGCGGGCTAGCCCATTGATCCGCCAACCGTCTTTTTACAACTGTGCTTGTTTGGCACACTCGATCCGGCTACCGTTCCGGCGTTCGTTTTATAATCACTACGTTGGGCTGGGGGGCTCGTGCCATGGTCGTTTTCAGGCTGCTGGGATTTCTTTTCATCGTCGCTGCCTTGATGGCGCTGGGATCGGACGCGTTGCTCTCGCTTGAAAACGGCGAAGTCACCATGCGGTCGTTCAGCGCCCTGTGGGGGCTGGTGCATGAAGGGAGCCGCGACGGATTTGTTACCTGGGCAGGCGCCAATGCGCCCGAAGGTCTGAAGAATCCGCTCGACGCCGTCATGGGCTTCCCGTCCTGGGGTGTGCTCGGCGTTGTCGGCATCGTGCTTGCGGGCCTCATCGCGCTGCTCCGCCGCGCAGACTGATTGCCGGGCAACCGGCAGAAGAAAGGCCGTCCTTCGGGACGGCCTTTCTTGTTTTCCGGCATCGGCGAGACAGGCGCCCGTCAGTTCGCATCCATCTTCAAAGCTGAAATGAAGGCGTCCTGGGGAATCTCGACGCGGCCAAACTGCCGCATCTTCTTCTTGCCTTCCTTCTGCTTGTCCAGAAGCTTGCGCTTGCGGCTGACGTCGCCGCCATAGCATTTCGCCGTCACGTCCTTGCGCATGGCCGAGATCGTTTCGCGAGCCACGATGCGGCCGCCGATCGCCGCCTGGATCGGAATCTTGAAGAGGTGCTTCGGGATCAGTTCCTTCAGCTTCTCGCACATGACGCGGCCGCGCTGTTCGGCGCGCGAGCGGTGCACGACGGTCGAGAGCGCATCGACAAGTTCGTCATTGACGAGAATGGTCATCTTGACGAGATCGCCCGTCTCGTAACCCTCGATGTGATAGTCGAAGCTCGCATAGCCCCGGCTCACCGATTTCAGCCTGTCGTAGAAATCGAGCACGACTTCGTTGAGCGGCAGACGATAGACCAGCATGGCGCGCGACCCCGCATAGGTGAGGTCGATCTGCGTGCCGCGCCGGTCCTCGCAGAGCTTCAGGACGGCGCCGAGATATTCGTCTGGGACAAGGATCGTCGCGCGGATCCAGGGTTCCTCGATATGGTCGATCTTCATCACATCCGGCATGTCGGCCGGATTGTGCATCTCGACGATCGATCCGTCGGTCATGTGCAACTGATAGATGACCGAGGGTGCTGTCGTGATGAGGTCGATGTTGAACTCGCGCTCCAGCCGTTCGCGCACGATTTCGAGATGGAGCAGCCCGAGAAAACCGCAACGGAAGCCAAAGCCGAGCGCCGCCGAGGTTTCCATCTCGAATTCGAAACTGGCATCGTTGAGACGAAGCCTGCCCATCGCGTCGCGCAAATCCTCGAACTCGGCGGCGTCCACGGGGAACAAGCCGCAAAAGACGACAGGCTGCGCCGGCTTGAAGCCCGGCAGGGCCTGCGTGCAGGGCCGCCTTTCCTCTGTCACCGTGTCGCCCACGCGGGTGTCGGCGACTTCCTTGATCGAGGCCGTGAAATAGCCGATCTCGCCGGGCGTGAGGCTCGCGACCGCTTCCTTCTTCGGCTTGAAGATGCCGACCTGGTCGATCGTGTAGGTGCCGCCCGTCCTCATCATCTTGACGCGCTGGCCCTTCTTCAGCTCACCGTCGATGATGCGCACCAGCACGACGACGCCGAGATAGGCATCGTACCAGCTATCGACGAGCATCGCCTTCAGGGGCGCCGACGCATCGCCCTTCGGCGCCGGCAGCCGGTTGACGATCGCCTCCAGCACCTCGGGGATACCGATCCCGCTCTTCGCGGAAATCTCGACCGCTTCCGACGCGTCGAGACCGATCACATCCTCGATCTGCTGGCGCGTCTTCGCGGGCTCCGCCGCCGGCAGGTCGATCTTGTTGAGGACCGGCACGATTTCATGGTTCACGTCGAGCGCGTGATAGACGTTCGCCAGCGTTTGCGCTTCCACGCCCTGGCTCGCATCGACGACGAGGAGCGAGCCCTCGCAGGCGGCGAGCGAGCGGTTCACCTCATAGGCGAAGTCGACATGGCCGGGCGTGTCGATGAGGTTCAGTTCATAGGTCTCGCCGTTCCGGGCCTTGTATTCGAGGCGCACGGTCTGGGCCTTGATGGTGATGCCGCGCTCGCGCTCGATATCCATCGAATCGAGCACCTGCTCCTTCATCTCGCGCGCCTCAAGCCCGCCGCAGATCTGAATCAGCCGGTCGGCAAGGGTGGACTTGCCGTGGTCGATATGGGCAATGATCGAGAAATTGCGGATATGGGAAAGGTCGGTCATGGCGCCTTCTGGTGTTAACAGGCGCCCATATAGCATTGGCCGGGGATGAAGCCAATTGGGACAGCGTCAGTCGCCGCCGCCCTCCGCCGGGACAGCGCGGCGTCCGGCAAGATCGCCGATCAGCTTTTCGGCAACTTCCGGCGAAAGGTCGATGGCGCATCTCCGCCCGAGCGGCTCGCTTGCCTCGGCGGTCCAGTAGAGGCGGGGCCGGGGCCCCGTGCCGACCAGCCTCATACCGATCTTCAGGACAGGCACGGGCGCGGCCGCGGGCGCGGTGCCCTGGAGCGGAGCGGCGATCCGGACGCCGACATCGACATCGGTCTTCACACCATGCTCCGTTGCCAGAATGCCCACATCGATCCCGGCCTTCGGACGGCGGACCTTCGGCACGCTGCATTCCCTCGTGAAGGTCAAAAGGAGGCCGGCTTCCCCCTCCTCCAGAACGACGGGGAAGCCTTTGCCGCGCAGGAATCCCCGGATACTCTCCGCCAGTTCGACATCGCCCGGCGTCCGGTCCGGACCGGCGACCGCCACCGGCACATCGGCGGGGACAGGCACATAACTCGCGACGTGAAATCCGTCCGTCGCCATCGCCGGAACGGTCGCGAATGCCAGCCAGAGAAGCAGGCCAGCCAGGGCGCGCGGCAGCGTCATCCCTGCCACTCCGCCTTGCGCTTCTCCATCCAGGCCTTCACGCCCTCCTTGTAGTCGGGGTGCCCGATCATTTCCTCCAGCAGCCGCTCGGCGGCCACCACGGCACCCGCCGCATCGCGATGAAGGTCGGTATAAATCTGCTTCTTGGTTTCCCTGAGCGAACCCGGCGAGACGCCGTCCGCCATCTTCTGCGCATAGTCCATGACATGCGGCATGAGTTCCGCTTCCGGCAGCAGTTTGTTCAGAAAGCCCATCTGCATCGCTTCGTCCGAGGTGAAGACGCGGCTCGACAGCAATATGTCGTTCGCATGGGTGAGGCCGACAATGCGCGGCAGCACCCAGGAAAGTCCGAACTCAGCCGGAAAGTTGAAGCGGCCGTGCGCGGCGGTGAATTTCGCGCCGGGCACGCAGAAGCGCAGATCGGCAAAGGCCGCGAGCACCAGACCGACGCCCGCCGCCGCACCGTTGATGGCCGCAATGACGGGCTTTGTCAGCCCGAAATGATAGGCGAAGGTCGCGTCGAACTCGTCGGCGACGCCATAGCCCGGCTTGGCAATATCATCCGACGTCCCGCTGTCGTAGCGGCCCTTTTCCGAATGGCCTTCGAGGGCCGCCATGTCGGCGCCCGCGCAGAAAGCGCCACCCTCCGGGTCGCCCGTCACCACGATGACGCGAACGGCGGGGTCCTTGTCCGCTTCGGCGAGCACAAACCGGTATTCCGTGTGCATCCGCCCCGTCCAGGCGTTGCGGCGCTTCGGGCGCGAGAGCGTCACCGTTGCGATGCCATCCGCCCGCTCGTAGCGGATCGTCTTCAGTTCCATGGGTTTGCTCCGCGGCCTCGCTATGCGGTCATCTTGCCCCAGGGAAAGCGGCAAGAGCAAACACGGTCAGTTTTCATGCTCGCCGTGCGGTCTGATCCGGCGGCCGGCCTGTTTTGCGCGCTCGCTTTGCAGCCGTTCCATGAAGGCACCGGCGATGATGCCGGACGGCAGCGCGATGATGCCAACGCCCATGATCGCGATAATACCCGCGAGCATCTTGCCAATCACCGAGTGCGGAAATACGTCGCCATAACCGACTGTCGTCAGCGTGACAACGCTCCACCAGAGCGAGCGGATGACGCTGCCGAAATGCTCCGGGTCGCTGCTTCCCTCGACATAGTAGATGAGGACCGCCGCGAGATAGACCAGACCAAGTGCTGCCAGAAGACTCACGACAAGCTGCGGTGCCACTTCCACCAGAACTTCGGTGACGAGCCTGCCGCCCGGCAAAAAATGGGCGAGCTTCAGGAGACGCAGCAGGCGAATTGCCTTCAGCCCCTCCATGGCAACCGGAAGCTCGGCGCCCGTTGCGACGATGAGCATGAGAAGGAGTTCGGGTCCGAAGGCAAGGAAGTCGATGAAGAGCCAGAGCCGGCCCGCATAGGCGCTGCGTTTCCAGACACCTTTCAGCCCACGCGCTTCACCCGCCGAAAAAATGCGGAGGCAGAATTCAACGGTGAAAACGACAAGTACCGCGAGATTCGTCCATTCCAGCAAGAGCGGGAAACGCGCGGCTATGGTCGGTTCCGTACCGACCGTAAAGAGCACGGCACTCAGAACGATGAGCATCAGGATCAGCCAGTTGACCGGCGACAGTCCTCGCCCGGTCCAGGAATCGATCACTAACTGCCTGTCCAGCCACAATCTCAGACGGTGCATCGCCGCTCCTCCGGCAGGAAAGCCTGCAGGTTAACCCCTGAGCGTTCCGCCCGTTGCCTTTTCGACTGCCGCGACGATGCGCTTCGACACCGCCTCGATTTCCTCGTCCGTCAGCGTCTTTTCGACCGGCTGCAGGGTCACCTCGATCGCGAGCGACTTCCTGGCCTTTTGTCCCCCTGCATCATGAATCAACGTGTCGGGTTGTTCGTAAATATCAAACAAGTTCACATCGGCTATGAGTTTCCTGTCGGCACCGCGCGCGGCCCGAATGAGCTGATCGGCGCTCACACCCTCCGCGACGATGAAGGCGAAGTCGCGGCGAAGCGGCTGAAGGTCGGAAAGCTCAAGCGGTGGCTTCGCCCGCGTCGCCTTGCGCTTCGGCTCGGGAATCGCGTCCGGGAAAATCTCGAACGCCACGAGGGGACCGGCAACATCCATCTCGTCGAGCAGGCGCGGATGAAGTTCGCCGAAATAACCGATGACATTTTTCGGTCCGAGACGGAAAACGCCGGAGCGGCCGGGGTGATACCAGGAGGGTGCATCCGCCGAAATCTGGAAGCTCGAAACGGATGTGCCGAGGGTGGCCAGAAGCGCGGCTGCATCCTCCTTCGCGTCCATCGCCTCGACGGGTCCGCTCTTGCCCTGCCAGTGACGGCCCGCGCCTTGCGGCCGCGCGGTGCCGCGGCGGATGCCACTTGCGGCGAGCACCTGACCCGAGGGTTCGTCACCCTCGAATTGCTGACCGACTTCGAACATCGCGATATCCGAAACCCCGCGCGCCATGTTGCGTCCTGCCGCGGCAATGAGACCCGCAAGCAGGCTTGGCCGCATATGGCTCATTTCGGCGGAGATGGGATTCGCGAGTTTCAGCGCGGGCGTGGCGTTGCCGCCGCCGAAAAGTTCGGCTTCGCGCTCCGATATGAACGACCAGTTGACGGCCTCGACGAGCCCACGCGCGGCGAGTGCGCGGCGCGCCTGGCGCTCGCGGCGCTGGCGCGGCGAAAGCACGGGCTTCGCGACCGCATGAAGGCGCGGCAGCGCAACCGACTTCACTTCCGAGAGACCGTGCACGCGCACGACCTCTTCGACGAGATCGGCCGCACCGTCGATGTCGGGCCGCCATGACGGCACGGAAACGGAGAGCAGGCCTCCCGCATCCGTCACGCCAAAGCCGAGCGCCGACAGAATATTGGCGGCTTCTGCTTTCGTCAGAGAGAGTCCCGTGAGCTTCTCGATCCGCGCGGGGTCGAAGTCGATCGTCTTTGCCATGTCCGGCACCTTGCCCGCGACGACGACGCTCGACGCTTCTCCCCCGCAGAATTCGAGGATCATCTTCGTCGCGAGTTCGAGACCCGGCAGGACGAATTCAGGATCGACGCCACGCTCGAAGCGGTAGCGCGCGTCCGACACGATGCCTGTGTCGCGGCCCGTCCGCGCCGTGCGATAGGGATCGAAGTAAGCGCTCTCGACGAAAACATCGGCGGTCTCGCCGGTCGAGCCGCTTTCCTCGCCGCCCATCACACCGCCGAAGCCCAGCACCTTCTCATCGTCGGCGATGACGCAATAATGCGGCTCGACGTCATAGGTCTTGCCGTCGAGCGCGAGGAGCTTCTCGCCCTTGCGGCCGAGACGCGCGCGAATGTTCCCCGTGAGCTTCGAAGCATCGTAGACGTGGAGCGGGCGCGCGCGATCGAGCGAGATGAAATTCGTGATGTCGACCAGCGCGTTGATCGGACGCAGACCCACTGCCTTCAGCCAGTTCTGCAACCATTCGGGCGAGGGCCCGTTCTTCACGCCGCGAATGAGGCGGCCCGCGAAAATCGGGCAGGCGCTCTTCGCCTCATCCGGGAAATCGAGTTCGATGCCGACCGGGCTTTCGAATGTGCCCTTGACCGGCGAAAGGTCGCCTTCGCGCAGGCGCCCAAGACCCGCGGCCGCGAGATCGCGCGCGACGCCATGGACGCCAAGACAATCCGGCCTGTTCGGCGTGATCGCGATTTCGATCACGGGGTCGTTGCGGCCCAGCACATCGGCGGCGGGTGTCCCCACCTTGAAGTCGCCCTTGAGGTCGATGATGCCTTCGTGCTCGTCCGACAGTTCGAGTTCGCGCTCGGAACACATCATGCCGTTCGATTCGACGCCGCGAATCTTCGTCGGCTTCAACACCATGCCGTTCACGGGAATGGTCGCGCCGGGCGGCGCGAAGATGCCGGTCATGCCGGCACGCGCATTCGGCGCGCCGCAGACGACCTGCAACTGTTTCAGTTCGCCCTCGACCAGCGCCTCGACCTTCAGCACCTGCAGCTTGTCGGCATCGGGATGGGGACCCGCTTCCAGTACCTTCGCGACGGAGAAGACGGAAAGCTTCCTGGCCGGGTCGTCCACGCCCTCGACCTCGAGGCCGAGCATGGTCAGCTTCTCGACGATCTCGACGAGCGATGCGTTTGTTTCGAGCGGCTGCTTCAGCCATGAAAGAGTGAACTTCACGACGAGAGCCCTCCTGCAAGCGTCGGCACATCGAGCGCGGCGAAACCGTAATGCTTCAGCCAGCGCAGATCGCTCTCGAAGAAAGCGCGCAGATCGGGGATGCCGTATTTCAACATGGCAAGGCGGTCGATCCCCATGCCGAAAGCGAAGCCCTGATATTTTTCCGGGTCGATCCCGGACGAACGCAATACGTTCGGATGGACCATGCCGCAGCCGAGAATCTCCAGCCAGTCGTCGCCCTCGCCAATGCGGATTTCATTGCCGAGGCGCGCGCAGCGCACATCGACTTCCATCGAGGGTTCCGTGAACGGGAAGAAGCTCGGGCGCATGCGAAGCTCGACGCCCTCCACTTCGAAGAAGGCGCGGAGGAATTCCTCCAGCGTCCATTTGAGGTGGCCGAGATGCGTCGTCTCGTCGACGACGAGGCCCTCGATCTGATGGAATTGCGGCGTATGCGTCTGGTCGCTGTCGCAGCGATAGGTGCGGCCGGGACAGATGAAGCGGAACGGCGGTTCGCCCGCTTCCATGGTGCGCACCTGCACGGGGCTCGTATGCGTGCGCAGGAGCTTGCGCGCGCCGCTCGCATCCGGCTCGAAATAGAACGTGTCGTGCATTTCTCGCGCGGGATGGCCTTCGGGGAAATTCAGCGCGCCGAAATTGTAATGGTCGGTCTCGATGTCCGGGCCCTGTTCCACGGCAAAACCCATATCGGCGAAGATCGCGACGACTTCGTCCCAGACCTGGGAAAGCGGATGGATGCGGCCCGTCTCGAGCGCGCTGGCGCGGACGGGCGCCGTCACGTCGATGCGTTCGTTGGCGAGCCGCTGCTTTATTCTGATTCCCTCGATGCTCTGCTTTCTCTCAGCAATCCGCCACGTGGCATCTTGCTTGAGGGCATTTATCAGCGAACCGAACTTTGAGCGATCCTCGGCATTCATCTTTCCGAGCTGCTTCGCGAGCTCGTTTATGTAGCCTGTCTTTCCGAGGGCCAGAACTCGCAGCGATTCAAGCGCAACGGAATCGGTTCCAACAGAATCCAGTTGACCTTCAAACTTAGCTCTTGCTTGCTGGATCTGCAGGCTAATGTTTTCGAGATCGGGACTGTCGGTCATTTCTTCACCGGCCTTTGATCGTTTCGCGACAACAGGTTCTCTCATATCGCCCGATGCCTGCCTTCCGGCAGGCTCTCGGGTGACATGAGCGAACGGCGTGCGAACGATGCTATCGACCGGCGATCCGCCTCACCCCCGAGAGCGGCACGCATGCTTCCATGCGGAGCCCGGACGGGTGACCGGCTCTGGCTGCGATGGAAGCGCCTTCAGCTTACTGAAGGGCCGCCTGCGCCTGGGTGACCAGAGCCTTGAAGGCCTCGGGCTCATGGATGGCGAGATCGGAGAGAACCTTGCGGTCCACCTCGATGCCAGCCTTGGCGAGGCCGTCGATAAATCGCGAATAGGTCAGGCCGTATTCGCGGACACCGGCGTTGATGCGCTGGATCCAGAGCGCGCGGAAGTTGCGCTTCCTCGTGCGACGGTCGCGATAGGCATACTGGCCGGCCTTCTCGACGGCCTGATTGGCCGTGCGGAAGGTATTCTTGCGGCGGCCGTAATAGCCCTTCGCCTTCTTGATGATCTTGCGGTGCCGGGCATGGGTGGTAACACCCCGTTTGACGCGCGACATGTGTTCAGCTCCTCTTCAGGTGTTCCGGTTCACGCGTAAGGCATGAAGTTTTTAAGCACGCGGGCGGCATCGGCATCCGCCATGACCGTCGTCCCGCGCTTGTTCCGGATCTGCTTGTTGGTCCGCTTGATCATTCCATGGCGCTTGCCGGTCTGACCGCGTTTGACCTTGCCTGAAGCGGTGAGCTTGAAGCGCTTCTTGGTCCCGCTTTTGGTCTTCAGCTTGGGCATTTTGCTCTCCGTGTTTTGGGAACCCGCTATTGAAGACCTTGAATTCATTGAAGAATTCGGCAGGTTGCGGGTCCGGGTCTTGGCATTACGGGCGGTCACGGCATGCCCTACAGGCCGGCCCGCCCCGAAGGCGCGGATTTATAAGGGAAAAGTCCGGCCATGCCAAAGAAAGCCGTGAATCTCTCGGTCGATGCGGACCTCCTCGCCAGGGCGAAGGAGATGGACCTCAACTTGTCCGCGACCTTCGAAGAGGTCCTCCGGGAAAAGACCCGCGAGGAAGAACAGCGGCGCTGGGTGGAGGAGAACCGCGACGCCATAGAAGCCTTCAACCGCCGGATCGAGCGAGACGGTGTATGGAGCGACGGCCTTCGCCGTTTCTAGGAAACGAGTGAATGGCGCAATTCGATGTCTATCGGAACAGGAACACTGCTAGCCGCGAGGCCATTCCGTACTTCCTGCTTTTGCAACACGAGGTGATCGAGACGCGGGCCCTGCGCGTCGTTGTACCTCTCGTTCCGCTATCGCGCGCTGAACTGCCTATCAGCCGCCTGAACCCGATTTTCGAGATCGAGGAGAGAAAGTTCATTCTCTCGATGCTGGAAATTGCAGGCATATCGACATCTTTTCTCGGCGGAGACATTGTGACGTCGCTCTCGCATCGCAGGGACGAAATCATCGCCGCCGTCGATTTTCTCGTGACGGGCATCTAGAGGATTTTTCATGAGCCGCTTTTTCGGAAATGTCTGCCAGAACGGCTATGTCGTGCGCGACATCGAGGCGGCCCTGAAGCACTGGACGGAAGTGATGGGCGTCGGCCCCTTCTATTACATCGACCGGGTGAAGTGCGACTGGTTCACCTACAAGGGTGAGCCCTCGCCGGTCGAAATGAGCATCGCGCTCGGCAATACGGGCGATCTCCAGATCGAACTCATCCAGCAGCGCAACGATGCACCGTCCATGTACATGGATTTCCTGAATGCCGGCCGCGAGGGCCTGCAGCATATGTCCTGGTGGACGACCGATTATCAGGCGCAATACGACCGCGCCATCGCTGCGGGCTTCAAGGTCGGCCATGAGGGACAGATCGGCGGGCCGCAGGGCCGCTTCGTCTATTTCGACACCGAGACGCATCCCGGCACGGTGATCGAGATGTCCGACATCAGCGGCGCCAAGGGCAAATTCTTCGAGCACATCCGCAAGGCCGCCATCGGCTGGGACGGGACGGATCCGGTCCGCCCCGTCAAATAGTCCCTCAGCCGCAATAGATGCGCGTGACGTTGTCCTCCGCGTCGAGTTCGACGTTGAGCCGGTCGGGGCGGAAGTCCTGCGTCACCGCCTGGTCGGGACGGATCACGCGGATCGTCGTCACACCCTCGCCTGCCTCGATATCGCCCTTCGCTTCCTCATAGGACTTGCCGATCCAGACGCCGAGCGCATCGGCGGCCGCCTGGCAACCCGCCGCCGCCTCGTCGGCCGCCCCGGTGACGGTTTCGGCATCGGCGCCCTCGGCCGCCGCTTCCTCGCCCATGGACATATCGCTTTCATCCATGTCGCTTCCGGGCATGTCGCTCCCGGGCATGCTGCTGTCGGGCATGTCGCCTTCCGGCGCGGCGCTGTCGACTGCGCCGGGCTCCGCCGTCATCGGTACGGCATTGTCGACGGCGGGCGCTTCCTCCGTCGTCGCGCCGGCAGCTTTTTCCTCTTCGTTCTGGTCGCAGGCCGCAACCATCACCAGCGCGGCAATCGCCACCGAACCGAGCAGGTGTTTGAGCGAAAAAGTCATGTCTCTCTCCCATTGTCGTGAGCTTTCTCCGGCACGAATGCCTGACTTTTTGGCCGCGCAAGACGCGCGGCCGACCCCGTCCCTACTCCGCCGCGCTGGTGCTCTGGTTCACCTGCGCCTTTTTTACCGACGCCTGGACCAGGGGGATCTCGTGATCCTCGAGCGGCTTCATCCAGTTCTTGCGCTTCAGCGCCGCCTCGATATAGGGCGCAAGCTCGGCCTGCTTCTTCGCTTCGCGCGCCGCCAGCTCTGCCTTGAACTCCGGCATGACTTCCTTGGCGAAAAGTTCGAGCGACTGGCAAATATGCTCGTGCTTGTTGCGGCCGGCCTGCTGCATGAAGATCACCTGGTCGACGCCCGCATTCTGGAAGGCGCGCAAATGCGCGCGCATATCGTCCGGCGTGCCGATGCCGGTTGCAATCGCCTCGGCGCGCTTTGCCGCGTCGATCACTTCCTGCGTGCGGTTGCCGCGCGCCTTGATGTAGTCGCCCCACATGTCGGTGCGGCCGGGCACGGTGTCATGCGCGACGAGCGCGTTCAGCGCATAGCCGAAGAACTCGAAGCCCTCATGGCCGCGGCGGATCGCTTTCTCGCGGTCCTCATGCAGCGAGAAGTTCGAGACCATGGCGATGTTCGCGTTCACCGTGTGGCCGATGGGGCGGCATTCCTCCGACTTGATGATGCCGTAATAGATCTCAGACCAGTTCCTCGCCTCTTCCGGATCGACGAAGGAGAAGGCGAGCGCGCCCACGCCGAGCGATGCCGCCACGCGGATCGTGTCGCGGTTGGTGCAGGCCATCCACATCGGCGGGTGCGGGCGCTGCACCGGCTTCGGCAGCACATTGCGGCAAGGCATCGAGAAATACTGGCCCTCGAAGCCCGGATAGGGATCGAGCACCATCATGTTCGCGATCTGCTCACCCGCCTCGATCGCCATGGCGCGCTTTTCCTTCGCGGGAATATTGAAGCCGCCGAGTTCGAGGCGCGTCGCGCCCTCGCCGATGCCGAATTCCACGCGCCCGTTCGACATGATGTCGAGCGTTGCGAGACCTTCCGCCGTGCGGGCGGGATGATTGTAGTTCGGGATCACCTGACGAATGCCGTGGCCGAGGCGAATGTTCTTCGTCACGGAAGCGGCCGCCGCGAGGAAAACTTCCGGCGACGACGAATGCGAATATTCGTCGAGGAAGTGATGCTCCACCTCCCAGGCGTGGTCGTAACCCAGACGGTCGGCCAGCACGATCTGCTCAAGCGCTTCATGGAACAGACGATGCTCGTCGCCCTCGTTCCAGGGTTTCGGCAATTGCAGTTCGTAGAACACTCCGAATTTCATGGACCACTCTCCCCGTTTTTCGACATCCTTGCGCGAATGCAAATTTCCGCGGGACGCCTGTTTCGTTTTTCGATGGGAGAGTGTAATCGGCAAAACGGCGCGCGGCGATACTGCCGGCACCGGGCGCACTTGCCGTCGCGTCAGCCTTGGGTTGGCCGCAAATGCCCGATCAGTGAAAACCGTTCGGCACCGCACCGTCAGGGTGATGACTGCGGCGCGCGGCGCGGAGTTCCAGCTCCCGCGCAGCGGCCTCGCGGCGCAGCGCGCTGTCATCCGTTTCGAGAATGCAGCGCAGTTCCTCGTCCGAATGCAGGCGAATATCGACCGGGCCGGTCAGCTCGACGGCACGGCGCATCACCTCCTGCGACTCGTAGAACGAGCGTTTGTGGCGTGTGCGGCCCGTAAGACGCCGCCAGAATTCAAAAACAGACATTCGCTCACCGGCCTTTCGCGGACACTCAAGTGCCTTCGGCTTCGGCGTTTCGATCCCCTCCGGAAGCGCTCTTGAGAACGGCACTTCCCGTCGATCTTGCGTCTGAAAACGAGACTACATCACGAAACAGGGATGTGCCAGACGATACACACAAGCTACAAAGGCTCCGCAAAACAATAGTGACGCCCGTTGCGCCTGCGCGGCCCGCGCGGCACCATTCCGGACCGGTTTTAATGGAGGAGATCAATGCGGACGCCACTACATGTGGCCCATCGCGGCGGCGCGGGGCTCTGGCCGGAAAACACCATGGCCGCGTTCACGCGCGCAATTGCCGCAGGCGCGGACGGCATCGAACTCGACGTGCATCTCTCGAAGGACCGCAAGCTCGTCGTGCATCACGACGAAAGCCTGAAGCCGGCCATTGCGCGCGGACCCGACGGCGCGTGGCTCACGCGGCCGACACCGCTCCTCAAGGAGCTCACCCATGACGAGATGCGGGCTTACGACATCGGCCGGTTGCGGCCGGGTGCGCGCTATGGCGCGCGCTATCCCGATCAGGTGGCGGCCGACGGCGAGCGCATTCCGCTTCTCGCCGAGGTCTATGCGCTGGTGAAGGAGAAGGCGAAGCCGGGCTTCCGTCTCTATGTCGAATTGAAGACGGCGCTGCTCGATCTCTCGCAGTCCGCCGATCCGCACGAACTCGCAGACGCCGCCGTTGCGCTCACCCGCGAATACGGGCTCGAGGAAACGGTCACCTTCGTCTCCTTCGACTGGCGCGCGCTTGCCCGTGCGAAGGAGATCGCACCGTCGATCCTCAACGCCTTCACGACGCTGCCCTTCTTCCAGGTCGATCCGGAAGACGCTTCCGCCCAGCGCGACGAGCCGGGCTCGGAGGACGACCTCATCCGCAAGGCATCCGCCGCGGGGGCGCCATGGGCGAACGGCCATGACTGGCGCCTGCAATCAGGGGCGGCCTTCGCCGAGCGCATGCTGCGCGCCATCGCCGCCGGGCCGGCGGACGGCTGGTTTGCCTGGCATGGCGACGTGACGCCCGCGAATGCGGCGCTTGCGCGCGAACTCGGTCTTGCCGTTTCCTGCTGGACGGTCGACGAGGAAGCGGAGATGAAGCGGCTGGCCGCACTTGGCGTCGAGGCGATCCTCACCGACCGGCCGGACAGGCTCGCGAAGGCGCTTGCCTGACCGCACAAGAAAAAGGCCCGGCGGTGCCGGGCCTTTCCTCATCCTCGATGCGGCTGCCTCATTTCGGCGCCAGCACCATGATCATCTGCCGGCCTTCGAGCCGGGGGTAAAGCTCGACCTTCGCGATCGGCTCGACCTCTTCCTTGACCTTGTTCAGGAGCTGCATGCCGAGCTCCTGATGCGCCATCTCGCGGCCACGGAAGCGAAGCGTGACCTTCACCTTGTCGCCCTCCTCGAAGAAGCGAAGCATCGAGCGCATCTTCACGTCGTAGTCATGCACGTCGATATTCGGGCGCATCTTGATTTCCTTGACCTCGACGGTCTTCTGCTTCTTGCGCGCCTCGTTGGCCTTCTTCTGGGCCTGATATTTGAATTTCCCGTAATCGCCCTCGGCGTCAATGAGCAACACGGTCGGCTCATCGATCATGTCGTTTATGCGCGGGCCCTCTTTGGTGGGCGGCGCCTGCATCGGTCTGCGAGCTATGAACACGTCTCCTTCTGCCGGTCCGGCCGCCTGATCGCGCTCGGGAAAAGGGCGGTGACGCAAGCGCGCTTCAGCGGCAGTTGCGTTCGCTCGCCCGGTTCCCGGCGGTGTCCACCCGGACACCTTCCGGATAATTGAAGCACAGCTATAGATTTGAAGGCCGCCTGCCGCAAGTCAAGAAAGGGGCGGCGTTCCTTCCCCGGGCACGCCCGGAGGCGCTCTTTCGTGCCATTGTGGCCTCGGCCACACACAGAAACGCAGAAAGCGCGTCACAAGGCTCGCTTCGAGATCGTAGATATGGGCCGCCGACGCCCATGACAAGCGCCGCGCGCGGGCCAGAAAAGCCGCGGCGCCCTTCGCGGCGCCGTCCTCCCAGCAGGTTCCGGCAAAGCTCCCGAGCGCGCGGCGGCACTCGGGCGTCGTCAGCAGAATGAGGCTGGCGGCGGGATGTGCCTCCCGGATCGCGGCGATTTCGTCGCGCGCATGGGAGGCGCCGCCGCCGCCCAGCCAGACCGCGATGACGGTTTCGCTCACCTCGTCCCCGGCCTGCCGGCCCGGTTCCGCGCGATCAGCCGGGCATAAATTTCGAGCGTCGCGCCGCACATCGCCTCGACCGAATAATGCGTCCTGGCGTTTTCGTGTCCTGCCGCGCCCATGGCCGCGCGCGCCTCCGGCCCCATCGCCATCGCCTTCGCCATGGCGTCCGCGAGCGCCGCCGCGTCTGCCGGGGGTACGCGGAACCCCGTTTTCCCCTCGATCACGGTCTCCTGCTGTCCGCCTGCATCCGACACGATGACGAGGCGGGACGCTGCCTGCGCCTCCACCGCGGTGCGCCCGAAGGGTTCGGGCTCGATCGAAGGCGAGAGCACGGCATGGCTGAGCGCATAACCCGCCGCCATGTCCTCGCCATGGCCGACGAGACGCACGCGGGCCCCGAGCCCCGCCTCGGCAATCGCCGCTTCGAGTTCGCCCGCATAGGCATCGCGGCCCTGCGCATCGCCCACGATGAGCAGCGCGAAATCCTCCATGCCACGCGCAACGAGCAGCCGCGCCGCCTCGATCGCAACCGTTTGCCCTTTCCAGCGCGTGAGCCGCGCCGCATGCACGAAGACCGTGCCCGGGTTTTCGCCGATGCCCCAGCGCCGCGCCAGCGCCTCGATCCGCGACGGCGTCACGGCCGCGTAAGCCTCGATGTCGATGCCGCGCGGCACGGTGAAGATGCGGCCATCCTCGGGCGCATGAACCCTGCGAATGTTCGCGGCCGTATAGTTCGAATTCGCGATCACGGCATCGCCGCGCACCATCACCGAATTGTAGAAGACCTTGAGGCGCGGCTTTTCATGGACGCGCGAATGATAGGTGGTGACGAAAGGCACGTTCGCCCGCCGCGCCGCCGCGAGCGCGCTCCAGGCGGGCGCGCGCGACCGGGCATGCACGAGGCCGACGCCCTCGCGCTCGATGAGACGCGCAAGGCGCTCGACATTGAGCCCCATCACCACCGGGTTCTTCGAATGTACCGCCATGTCGGCATGTTCGGCGCCGCAAGCCAGAAGCTCCGCCACCATAGGTCCGCCCCGGCTCGCGACGATGGCGCGCCCGCCTGCCGCCACGACCGCGCGCGCGACATCGACCGTGGTGCGCTCCGCACCGCCGGTTTCGAGCGCGGGCACGACCTGCAGGATGACAGGGCGCGGGTCCAGGTCTTCGAAGGGGTTGGCCAAGCGGGGGAATCCCTGTTGGATGCGTGTCGATTTCATCAATGAAGCATCAGACAATGACCGACAGTTCCTCTCCCCGCAAGCTCGCGCGCCCCGGCCATGACGGCAGCACGGGCGAGGAAATCGCCTGCCTGATCGAAAGCCCCGCGCATCCCCTGCCCACCGGCCTCACCTGGCTTGGCGGCTTCAAATCGGACATGACGGGCACGAAGGCGAGCGCGCTCGCCGAGTGGGCGGCAACCGCGCGGCGCCATCTCCTGCGCTTCGACTATTACGCGCATGGGGCCTCCACCGGCGATTTCGCGAAAGCGACCGTCGGCCGCTGGCTGGACGACGCGCTCGCCGCCATCGACACGCTGGCGCAAGGCCCGCAGGTGCTGATCGGCTCCAGCATGGGCGGCTGGGTGGCGCTGCTCTGCGCGCTCGCGCGTCCCGAACGCGTGAAGGGCCTCGTCCTCATCGCGCCCGCGCCCGACTTCACCGAAGAACTGATGTGGAAGACGTTTTCGCAGGAAGCGAGGGACACACTCCTGCGCGACGGGCTCTATCGTGAGCCGTCCGACTATGCGGACGAGCCTTACGAGATCACGATGAGGCTCATCGAGGAGGGACGGAACCACCTCCTCCTCGGCAAACAGATCCCGCTTGCCTGCCCCGTTCGCATCCTGCAGGGCATGAAGGATGCCGACGTGCCATGGACCCACGCCATGCGCCTCGTCGAGACGCTCTCGAGCGAGGACGTGACGATCGATCTTTCGAAGTCAGGCGATCACCGCCTCTCGACACCGGCGGACATTGCGCGCCTCATCCGGACGGTCGAGACGCTGCTGGAGGAGGTGGAGGGGTAGGAGCACCCAAACAAGGACGTCATGGCCCGGCTCGTCCGGGCCATCCACGTCTTTCTTAAGGGCACATGCCGCAAAGACGTGGATGACCCGCATAAAGCGGGTCATGACGACATGCCCGGCGACGGCGCCGTGCTTCGCCTGCAACCGCTTCAGGAAACCGAATTTCGCATTGGCCGGGCCCACGATCAGGATTTCACCCGCACCGGCAAGCTTGTCCGCCACTTCGTCGAAGAACTCCGCATCTTCCGACTGACGCCAGCTCGCACGTCCGGTGAACTGCGCATGCTTGCGCGTCGCCTTGTGTTTCGGCGTCACCTTGCCGGCCTCGGCCTCGTCCGCATTGAAGTCGAGAATGCGCGCCTCGTGGTGATCGATCCAGACGACGGCGTGGTAGTGATTGGTCATGGGTGCCTCCCGGAAATTTCAGCGATTATAACGAGATGCGGGCGCGTCGCGCTGCGGCAGAATGGCCTGCGTCATAGCGTCTTCAAGTCATAGCGTCTTCAAGTCATGGCGTCTTCAAGTCATGGCGTCTTCAAGTCATGGCGCCTTCAAAAGCGCCTTCAATCCTTCGCGGTAGGTCGGATAGGCAAGCGCGACGCCAAGCTCGCCATGAATGAGCGCGTTGGAAACGCGCCGCGAGGCCATGTAGAAGCTTCGCGCCATGGGCGACAGCGCGGCCTCCTCGAAGGGAATTTCGGGCGGCGGCGTCCGCCCCAGAAGCTCCGCCGCATAGGCGACGACATCCGTCGCGGGTGCGGGCTCGTCGTCGCAGACATTGTAGATCGCGCCGGGGCGCGGCCTCGCCATCGACGCTTCGAGCACATTGGCGATATCCTCCACATGGATGCGCGAGAAAATCTGCCCTGCCTTCACGATGCGTTTCGCCGTGCCGTCGAGCACGCCCTTGAGCTGGTTCCGCCCCGGCCCGTAGATGCCCGCGAGCCGGAAGATATGCAGCGGCAGCCCGCTTTCGCGCGCAAGCGCCTGCCATGCGCGCTCGGCCGAGGCGCGCCGGTCGCTGCGCGCCGCATTCGGGTCGAGCGGCGTTTCTTCCGTCACCCACTCCCCTTTCCGGTCGCCGTAAACGCCGGTGGTCGAAAGATAGGCGGCCCAGCGGATTTCCGGCGCGAGCGACGCGAGCACGCCCCGATGCGCCGCAAGAACGGGATCGCCTGCCGCCTCCTCCGGCGGGATGGAAACCAGAAGATGCGTCGTGCCCTGAAGCGCCCCATCGGGGTCGTCCAGCGGCTTTCCCTCGGCGAAGAGGAACGGCTCGATCCCCGCCGCCTTCAACCGTTCGGCGCCCTCCTCCGTCCGGCATGTGCCCGCCACCGCGAAGCCGCTTGAGGCGAGCCGCCGCGCGAAGACCCGCGCGCTGTAGCCGCAGCCGAAGCAGAAGAGTTTTCCGGCACCCGCCATCGCTTCCTTGCCCTTCTTTCACTTGCCAGAAGGATGCGCCGGGGCGAGGCTGTGCGCCATGAAAAACCCGTCCGCTCTTCTTCTCGTCCTTCCCTTCCTTCTCGCACCGGTCATGGCGTCGGCGCAAGAGACGCCCGCAGACCCCGCGAGCTACGAAGCCTGCGTCGCCCTCATCGAGAACGACGCTGCGTCGGCGCTCGAGATGGCGAAGACGCTGCAGCACCGGAGCGGCGAGACGGAGGCGGGCGGCGCGCATTGCGAGGCGCTCGCCCTGAAGCAGCTCGGGCGTCCGGCCGAGGCGGGCAAGGCGTTTTTCAATCTCGCCGAGCGGCTGCAGCGCGCCGAAGATGCGTTGCGCTCCGACATCTATGCGCAGGCGGGCGATGCCTGGGTGCTGGCGGACGAATACGATCTCGCGATTCGCGCCTATGACAATGCCATCGCGCGCATGCCGGACCAGGCGGGCTTCTACGAGGGGCGTGCGCGGGTGAAGGCGCTTGCCGGCAAGTGGGAAGGCGCGCGCGACGATGCCGCCGAAGCGCTGGCACGCGATCCGAATTTTCCCGCCGCCATGCTCATCCGCTCGGCGGCAAGCCGCACGCTCGGAAATCCGCGCGCCGCGCTTGCCGATGCGAACCACGCGGTCGAACTCAATCCCCACAGCCTCGATGCCCTGCTTGAGCGCGGTCTCGTCCACATGGCGCTTGGCGACAAGGCGAGCGCCTGGGGCGACTGGTCGAATGCGGTGAGATATGCAAAGGAAGCGGGCCGCGAGAACGATCCGGCAGCGCTTGCCGCCGCACATTATCTGAGCCAGTAACGCCACTCGTCGCGCACGTCTTTATCTTCTTCTTTTTCAAGCGCCGCGGCCGCGTGTTCGCGTACCTTTTCGGGCGCCAGCCGTCCGAGCGCCCAGACCGCCATGGCGCGCACCTGCGTCGAGGCATCTTCGAGCAACGCCCGCACCTCTTCCACGAGCGCGGCTTCCTCCGAATTGCCGATCGCAATCAGCACGTTCCGCACGAAACGGTCGCGGCCGATCCGCTTGACGGGCGAGCCCGAAAAGAAAGCGCGGAACGCAACATCGTCGAAACGCGCGAGTTCGGCGAGCAGCGGGCCTCGCAATTCCTCGCGCGCGTGAAACGCGTCCTCGCGCGTGCGCTGCGCGAACTTGTTCCAGGGGCAGACGGCAAGGCAGTCGTCGCAGCCATAGATGCGATTGCCCATCGGCTCGCGGAATTCGCGCGCGATGTGTCCCTTGTGCTCGATGGTGAGGTAGGAAATGCAGCGCCGCGCATCGAGTTCGTAAGGTGCCGGGAAGGCTTTGGTCGGACAGATGTCGAGGCAGCGGCGGCACTCTCCGCAGCGATCGTCATGGGTTTCATCGGCGGCCAGATCGAGCGTCGTGAAGATCGCGCCGAGGAAGAACCACGAACCGAGTTTTCGCGACACGAGATTGGTGTGCTTGCCCTGCCAGCCGAGACCCGCCGCCTGCGCGAACGGCTTTTCCATCACGGGCGCCGTATCGACAAAGACTTTCACCTCCGCGCCGCTCGTCTCGGCAAGCCATCGCGCGACCTGCTTCAGCCTCTTCTTCACGAGGTCGTGGTAGTCGCGGTTCTGCGCATAGACCGAGATTGCCGCGCGGTCGCGCCGTTCGAGCGCCTCCCGCGGGTCGATTTCGGGCCCGTAGTTCATCGCCAGCATGATGACCGATTTTGCGTCAGGCCAGAGCGTCTTCGGGTCCGCGCGGCGTTCCGCCGTCTCCGCCATCCAGCCCATGCCGCCGTGACACCCGAGGTCGAGCCAGTGCCGCAGCCGTTCGGGGAGATCGGGACGGGCATCGGCGCGCGCGATGCCGATATCGTCGAAGCCCGCGTCCCGCGCCTGCGCGGCGAGTTCGCCGCGCAGTGCCGTCAGGTCTTTCGGCTCAGAAGTCGAGATTGGCATAGAGTTTCGGCGGCGGCATGCCGGCCACATGATCGGCGAGGATCCCGCGAAAGCCGGGACGCGACTTGATGCGGACATACCAGTCCTTCGCACCCTGATACTGCGCCCAGGGCACATCGCCCACATAGTCGAGGCAGGAGAGATGCGCGGCCGCCGTAAGGTCCGCAAGCGTCAGCGCCTCGCCCGCAAGCCAGTTCCGCTCCTCCATCAGGTAACAGATGTAATCGAGATGGTAGCGCAGGTTGTGAAGCGCGGCGCGCACCACGATCATGTCCGGCGCACCGCCGCCATCGGCCGCGCTGAGAAAGCGCCGCGTCACCTTCTCGAAGATAAGCCCGTCCGATACTTCGGCGGCGAATTTCCGGTCGAACCAGTCGACGAGGCGCCGCACTTCCGCGCGCGCCAGCGGCTCTTCCGGCAGAAGCTTCACGCCGGGCGCCGTTTCTTCCAGATATTCCGCAATGGGCGTCGCGCCGGAAACGGGCTCACCCTCCTCGACCAGCAGCACGGGCACCTCGCCTGCCGGGTTCAGCATCAGGAATTCGTCGCGGCGTTCCCAGTCGCGCTCTTCCACGAGTTCGAAGTCGAGGCCCTTTTCGGCCATGACCAGGCGCACCTTGCGGCAGGCGGGAGAAATCGGCAGATGGTAAAGCTGGCGCATGGGCTCGCGGGGTTGTTTGTTATTTCTTGTCGGGTTCGGGGGCGCTTCCTGCGGCGAGTTCCTCGATGATCGGGCAGTCGGGACGGTCGTCCCCGTGGCATTTCCGCATGAGCGTCGAGAGCGTCGCACGCATGGCGCGCAGGCCCTCGATCTTGTCGTCGATCTCCGCCACATGGCTCGCGGCAATCGCCTTCACATCGGCGCTGGAACGCTCGCGGTCGCGATAGAGCGCGAGCAGGTCGCGGCACTGCGCCACCGTGAAGCCGAGCGAGCGGGCGCTGGCGATGAAGCGCAGCGTATGCACGTCTTCCTGCGAATAGGCGCGGTAACCGTTCGCCGTGCGGTCCGCGCTCTCGATCAGCGCGATGTCCTCGTAATAGCGAATGGTCTTGGCAGGCACGCCGGAGCGGGCTGCCGCCTCTCCGATATTCATGTCTCTCAGCTCGCGTCCGGATGCCCAGTCCGGCGAGCGTGCGGCCTTCGGCTTCCGCCGCCTCGCTGACCGCATTGTCGATGCCGAGAAGCCGCACCTGATCGGGCGTCAGCGGCGGATTGGGAATGAACTGCGTGAAGAAGGCCATGGCCTTCGCCACGAATACCGGGACCGGCAGCAGGGGGCGCTTGCGGGCAATGTTCACCAGCAGCAATTCCATCAGTTCACGGAAGGTCTTCTTTTCCGGCCCGCCGAATTCGTAGACCTTGCCGCCGGTATCGTTCCGCTCGACGATCCGCGCCACGCCCTCGGCAACATCCTTCACATAGACGGGTTGCATGTGCATCGTCCCGCCGCCGATCAGCGGCAGCACGGGAGAAAGCCGGGCCATGCCGGCAAAGCGGTTGAAGAAGCTGTCTTCCGGTCCGAAGACGATCGAGGGCCGCACGATGGCCGCGTCCGGGAAGGCCTCGCGCACCGCCTTCTCGCCCGCCGCCTTGGCGCGCGCATAGCCGGACGTGCCTTCCTCATCCGCGCCGATCGCCGAGATGTGGACGAGTTTCGCCACGCCCGCCGCAGCGGCGGCACGCGCGATGCGGCCGGCGCCTTCCGCCATGACCGCGTCGAAGGTCTGCTTGCCGCTTTCGTTCATGATGCCGACGAGGTTCACAACGGCGACCGCGCCCGCGACCGCCGCCTGCACGGAAGCCTCGTCGCGGATATTCGCCTGCACGGGTTCCACCTGGCCCACCACGCCCATGGGGCGCAGATAATGCGCATCGTTCGGACGGCGCACCGCCACGCGCACCCGGTAGCCGCGCCGCGCCAGCGCATGAACGATATGGCGGCCGAGAAAGCCGGAACCGCCGAAGACCGTCACCATGCCGCCTGCCGGCCGCGCACTCTTCATCATTTCCCGGTCTGCGCTATCCACGCTCATCTGGCCTCGCCTTTCGCTCTCAACGCCCCGCCGGGCTCCC
>PHEF01000090.1 GCA_002842875.1 Alphaproteobacteria bacterium HGW-Alphaproteobacteria-3
CCGGACATATGACCGCAAGCGATCCGACGCATGATCAAATCCAGTCCTTGCAAAACAGGGGGCCGTCCACATATGCCGGGTCAAGCCCGGCAATGACATTCTTTTTTTGGAGACAGACGGAAGAACCCGTCACTCATAATCCACTTGCAGAAGATAAAGCCCGTCTGGCGGGGCGACGGGGCCGCAGGCGGAGCGGTCTTTTGCGGCGAGCGCCTTTTCGACGTCGCGGCGCGTCCACTTGCCCTCGCCCGCCATCTTCAACGTGCCGACAAAGGAGCGTACCTGATTGTGCAGGAAACTCCGTGCACGGCAGATCACCTCGATCTCGTCGGCATAGCGCGACACGGAAATTTCATCGACCGTCTTCACCGGCGATTTCGCCTGGCACTGGACGGAGCGGAAAGTCGTGAAATCGTGGCGGCCGACCAGCGCCTGCGCCGCATTGTGCATCGCATCCGCATCGAGCGGCTTGTGTACGAGCCACGCCTGACCGCGATCGAGCGTCAGCGGCGCGCGGCGATTGACGATGCGGTACATGTAGTGGCGCTTCACGGCGGAAAAGCGCGCCTCGAATGTATCGGGCACCGCTTCCACCTCGACAATCGCGACGGGATGGGGACGCATATGCGCGTTCACCGCATCGCGCAGCGTGTCGCAGGCGACGTCGCGCGCAAGGTCCACATGCGCAACCTGGCCGAGCGCGTGAACGCCGGCATCGGTGCGGCCCGCACCGTTCACCTTCACATTCTCTCCGCAGAAGCCCTTGAAGCCCGCTTCGAGAACATGCTGCACGGAAAGACCGTTCGTCTGTGCCTGCCAGCCGACAAAGGGCGAGCCGTCATATTCGATGGTGAGCTTGTAGCGCGGCATCAGGCGAGAACCTCGCCGGCCGCGAGCGGAAAGCCGCGCAGGAAATCGCGCGCGAGCATGGGCGACTTGCCGGCGCGCTGAAGTTCGGCGATTTCCAATGCACCCTCGCCGCAAGCAACGACGATGTGTTCGCCGGCTTCGAGGATCGTGCCGGGTTTGTCATTTTTTGCGACCGGCTTCGCGCGCAGCACCTTGATGCGCGTTTTCTCCTTGCCCTCGCCCGCCTCGAAAAAGGCGCCGGGGAAGGGCGTGAGGCCGCGGATGATGCAATCGAGTTCGCTTGCGGGGCGCGACCAGTCGATGCGGGCCTCCGCCTTGTCGATCTTCTTCGCGTAGGTGACGCCGGTCTCCGGCTGCGGCGTCGGCTCAAGGCCCCCACGCGCCAGGGCCGCAAGCGCACGCACCATGAGCGAGGCGCCGATCTGCGACAGGCGGTCGTGGAGGCTGCCCGCGGTTTCGCGCGGCGCGATCCCGACGCGTTCGGCGAGAAGCACCGGCCCCGTGTCCAGCCCCTCTTCCATCTGCATCACCATGACGCCGGTCTCGCGGTCTCCGGCCATGATGGCGCGCTGGATGGGCGCGGCGCCGCGCCAGCGCGGCAGCAGCGAGGCATGAAGATTGAGGCAGCCGAGACGCGGCGCATCGAGCACCGGCTTCGGCAGGAGCAGTCCATAGGCGACGACGACCGCGACATCGAGATCGAGCGCGGCGAAGGCCGCCTGCTCGGCCTCGCCTTTCAGCGATGCGGGCGTGAAGACGGGGATGCCGTGTTCCCCGGCAAAGCGGTGCACGGGCGAGGGCTGCTCGGCCATGCCGCGCCCTGCCTTGCGGGGCGGCTGCGACCAGACGGCGACCACCTCGTGACCGGCGGCGAGGATTTCGGCGAGGACGGGAACGGCGAAGTCCGGCGTTCCCATGAAGGCGAGCCGCAAGGTGCTCAAGCCGGTTCCTTCTTCTGGAGTTTCTTCTGCTTCACGAGCTTCTTCAGCATCATCTCGCGCTTCACGCGCGAGAGGTGATCGATGAAGAGAATACCCTTCAGATGGTCCATCTCGTGCTGGAGGCAGGTGGCGAGCATGTCGTCGCAATCCTCCTCGCGGATCTCGCCCTGATAGTCGAGATAGCGGATACGGCAACGGGCCGGGCGCTCGACCTCCTCGTAGAAGTCCGGCACGGAGAGGCAGCCTTCCTCATAGACGGAGGTATCGTCCGAGGACCAGAGGATTTCCGGATTGATGAAATAGCGGGGCTGCGGCTCCTCGCCCTCGCGGGCAAGGTCCATGACGATCACCTGCTTGGGCACGCCGACCTGAATGGCGGCAAGGCCGATGCCCGGCGCGTCGTACATGGTCTCCAGCATATCGTCCATGAGCGCGCGCAGCTCGTCGTCCACCCGGTCGACGGGTGTCGAGAGCTGCTTCAGCCGGGGGTCCGGCGCGGTGATGATTTCGCGTATGGCCATGGGCTTTCAGATAAGCCGGGGCGCTCACGCGGTCAAGCCGGGCGCACGCCAACCTCCCGCTTTCCGGGGGTTTTCCGCCTTTCGCCTAGTCGCAGAAGGCCACGCAAACCTGCTTTTCGTCGATCCGGCCGCCGCAGGAGCGGTAGCACATCTGGTAATCGGCCTGACACTGGCTCGACTGCTGGCAGGCGCCGTAATAGGGGCTGCGGACAGGCTCCGCCGGCATGCCGAATTTTTCCGGCGCGGCGGCGTGCAGCTTCAGGTCGCCGATGTACTTGTCGCGCGCCTTCTCATAGGCGAGGTCGGCTTCGCGGTCCGCCTTTTGCCGGCAGGCCATGACCCGGTCCTCGTCGGCCCTCTGGCAGGACGATTGCTGCTGCTGACAGTTCTGGACGCATTGCATGCCCGCATCGCTCGCAGGCGGCACGAAATCATACTGCGTATCCATGATCGGGCTGCAGCCCGCCAGAAGAAAAGCGGCCAGAACCGCGACGAGACCTGTTTTCACGATAACCCCCAACCAGATTCGCCTTTCGGCATCAAACCCTGCCCGGAGCATAAGCGAGGCCGCAGGATGGCATAAGCGAGAAAATCGTTGCCCGAGCGGGCAGGCCGGGGAATCGCTCTATAATCGGGGTCAACCGGAGTTTGAGAACATGAGCGAAACCCTGATCATCGCGGTCGTGGCCCTGGCAGCGGCAGCTATCGGCGCGCTTGCCGTCGTGTTGCTGCGCGGCCGGGGAAACGCGCCGGACCCGCAAGTGAGCGAGCTTGCCCGCCAGCAGACGGAACTCATGGGCCGGATTGCCGCGATGGCGGATGCCCAGCAGCAAACGCGGGTGGAGCTAACGCAGACGCTGCAAGAACGGCTTGAGACCGTCAGCCAGCGGATGGGCCAGAGCCTCGAGGCGAGCGCGCAGAAGACCGCCGAAACGCTCGGCACGCTGACGACGCGGCTCAGCGTGATCGACGAGGCGCAAAAGAACATCACCGAGCTTTCGGGTCAGGTCGTCGGATTGCAGGACATTCTCGCAAACCGTCAGGCGCGCGGCGCCTTCGGCGAGGTGCAGCTCCAGGACATCGTGACGAACGCTCTGCCGCCGTCCGCCTACGCCTTCCAGGCGACGCTCGGCAACGGCACAAGGGCAGACTGCCTGATCCGCCTGCCGAACCCGCCGGGCCCCATCGCCATCGACGCGAAATTTCCCCTCGACGCCTATCACATGCTGCGCAACGCGAAGGACGACACGGAGCGCACCATCGCCGCGCGTCAGTTCCGCAGCGACCTCGCAAAACATGTGAACGCCATCGCCGAGAAGTACATCGTGCCCGGCGAGACAGCGGAATCGGCGCTGATGTTCCTGCCGTCCGAAGCGGTCTATGCCGAGCTTCATGCAAATTTCGGCGACGTGGTCACGAAGTCCTATCAGGCGAGGGTCTGGATCGTCTCGCCGACGACGCTGATGGCGACGCTCAACACGGTGCGCGCGGTGCTCAAGGATGCGCGTATGCGCGAGCAGGCGGGCGTCATCCAGAAGTATGTGGCGCTACTGCTGCAGGATGTGAGCCTGCTCGACAAGCGCGTCGAAAAGCTCGGCACGCATTTCCGGCAGACGGAGACCGACATAAACGATATCCGCACCTCGACCGAGCGCATCGGAAAACGCGGTGAAAAAATCCAGGAAGTCGAACTCGGCGAGGACGACGTTCCCGAGACGATTGCTCCGGCGGGCAACGGGCGCGACCTGCTGACCGGCTGACCCTCCAGCCACACCGCGCATAATTCGCCAAAAAAGCGGTCGCCGCCCGCGCTTTCTTTGCTAGGCTCCCACGAGGCAGGGGATTGTCGGGCGGCTTGGATTAGGCCGAACCGAGAGACGGGGGCAAGGCGCGTGGATTTCATCACCGAACTTCTAGACATAGTGAACAAACAGCTGTGGGGGGTGCCGATGCTCGTCGCCCTTGGGGCGACCGGCTTGTTCTTAATGATTGGACTTCGCTTCATCCCCTTGCGAAAGATTCCGACGGCCTTCAGCCTGATGGCAAAAAAGGGGGAAGGTGAGGGCGACATCTCGCCCTTCCAGGCGCTGATGACGGCGCTCGCCGCAACGGTCGGCACAGGCAATATAGTCGGCGTTGCCACAGCGATCTTTCTCGGTGGCCCCGGCGCGCTCTTCTACATGTGGGTGATCGCGCTGATCGGCATGGCAACGAAATATTCCGAAGCCGTCTGCGCCATCGCCTGGCGCGAGGTGGACGAGCTCGGCAATCACGTCGGCGGCCCGATGTACTACATCAAGAATGGTGTCGGCGCGCGCTTTCCGCAGATCGCTACATTTCTCGCCCCAACCTTCGCTGTCTTCGCGGCACTTGCAGGTTTCGGTATCGGCAACACCACGCAGGCCAACTCCGTGGCAGACGCACTTTACACGAGCTTTGCCGTTCCCGAATGGGTCACAGGCCTGATTATCATGGCCGCAGTCGGTCTGGTTCTCATCGGTGGTATCCGTCGCATAGCTGAAGTCGCGAGCGCGCTGGTGCCGAGCATGATCGTCTTGTATGTCGGCACGGCAATCGTGGTTCTCCTGATGAATGCGTCGGCGATACCCGATGCTCTGGCTCTCGTATTTACCCATGCATTCGAGCCCGCGGCGGCTGCAGGTGGCTTCGCAGGCGCGTCGGTCGCCGCCGCAATCCAGCTGGGCGTGGCTCGAGGTGTTTTTTCGAACGAGGCAGGCCTCGGCAGCGCTCCAATCGCTCACGCGGCCGCGAGAACGAAAGATCCTGTTCAACAGGGGTTGATCGCGATGCTCGGCACATTCATCGACACGATCATCGTCTGCACCATGACCGGACTTGTCATACTCACGTCGGGAGCATGGATGACTGGCAAAAGGGGTGCCGAGCTCACCAGCGCCGCGTTCTCGAATACATTCACATTCGGCAATGAGATCGTAGCGGTTGCCCTATCGGTCTTTGCATTTACGACGCTGCTCGGCTGGAGTTACTACGGAGAGAAAGCGGTCGAGTTCCTGTTCGGTGTCAAAGGCATCATGCCATACCGCCTTCTCTGGGTTCTGGTGATTCCGATTGGCGCGACTCAGAGTCTGGACTTTGTGTGGAAACTCGCGGACGCGCTGAACGCGATGATGGCGATCCCGAACCTGATCGCGCTTCTCATCCTCTCGCCCGCGATCTTCGCGATGACGCGGAACTACTGGGCGAAGGACAAGTAGGGATCAGAACGGGCGGCGGGACTTCATGGCCGCGGCCAGCGTGCCATCGTCCAGATAGTCGAGTTCGCCGCCCACCGGCACGCCATGCGCGAGCCGTGTGACGGCGATGCCGAGGCCGGAAATGCGGTCGGTGATGTAATGCGCGGTCGTCTGGCCGTCGACGGTCGCGTTCATCGCGAGCACGATCTCGCTCACCTCGCCGTCCGAAATCCGCTCGACCAGCTTGCCGATGTTGAGGTCGTCGGGGCCGACGCCGTCGAGCGCGGAGAGGACGCCGCCCAGCACGTGATAGCGGCCCTTGTGCGCGCCGGCGCGTTCGAGCGCCCAGAGGTCGCCCACTTCCTCGACGATGCAGAGCACATGCGGATCGCGCGTTGCGTCCGTGCAGATAGCGCAAGGGTCCTGCGTATCGACATTGCCGCAGGTCGAACAGATGCGCGCCTTCGCCGCCGCGTCCGCCATCGCTTGCGCGAGCGGCATCAGCAGCGTTTCCTTCTTCTTGATGAGCTGAAGCACGGCGCGGCGCGCGGAGCGGGGGCCGAGGCCCGGCAGCTTCGCGAGGAGCCCGATGAGGCGCTCGATCTCGGGTCCGGTGACGGCCATGTCCTCAGAGCCCGAGGCCCGGCGGGAGAGCCAGGCCGCCGGTGACGGATTTCATCTTTTCGGCGGCGAGCGCTTCCGCCTTCGCCTTGGCGTCGGCCGACGCGGCGACGATCAGGTCTTCGAGCACTTCGCGCTCGTCTTCCTTCATGAGGGAGGGATCGATCGAGACCTTCTTCACCTCGCCCTTGCCCGACATGACGACGGCAACGAGGCCGCCACCGGCGCGGCCTTCGACCTCGGCCGTCTCGAGTTCGGCCTGCAGGCTCTGCATGCGGGACTGAAGCTGCTGCGCCTGCTTCATGATGTCGAACATATTCTTCACTAATCGAACTCCCTGCTGTCGTAATCGGCGGCCATCGCGTCGAGGTCGATACCGGGATCGTCCGCGTCGGAGGGCATGCCCTCCTCGCCCGCGGGCAGGGCAAGATCGGGCGAGCGCACATCGACGATCTCGGCGCCGGGGAAAACGGCGAGCGCCGCCTTCACCAGCGGATCGGCGCGGGCTTCTTCCCTTACCGCTTCCTCCCGCGTCTGCGCCTGTTCGCGCAGCGTCGGTGCGGGCGCGCCCGTGGCGCGGGCGATGGAAACGAACCAGCGCGCACCCGTCGCTTTCGACAAGGCGTCGGAGAGTTCGCTTGCCACCGTATTCGGCGTGCCCTCGAGCGGACTGATCTCGATGCGGCCGGTCTCGAAGCTCACGACGCGCACGCCCGCTTCAAGAATCCCCTTGAGCTTGACCTCGCGGCGTTCGGCAAGAAGTTTCAGCACATCCTCGATGCTGTTGAGCATGAGGGCGGGCGCGGCCTGCACGGGCGAGGGACGCGGTTCGGTGCGCAGCGACGAGACGGAGCGCAATTGCGCGCGCGGGCCGTCGGGCGAAGGCGCGGAAGCCCGCGATGGCGAAGGCGCCGGACCGCCGCCGCCCTTCATCTGCTCGACCAGTTCCTCCGGGCTCGGCCCATCCGCGACATAAGCGAGGCGCACCAGGACCATCTCGGCGGCGGCAATCGGCCGGGCTGCGCCCTGCACTTCCGCGAGGCCCTTCAGGAGCATGGTCCAGGTGCGCGAGAGAACGCGGATCGGCAGGCTCTTCGCCATTTCGCTGCCGCGCCGGCGTTCCGTTTCCGACATGGCGACGTCCTCGCTCGCGCCCTCGACGAGCTTCAGGCGCGTCAGCCAGTGCGTGAGGTCGGCAAGATCGGAAAGCACAACGGCGGGATCGGCGCCGACATCGTATTGCGCGCGCAGTTCCGTCAGCGCCGCCGCGATATCGCCCTTCATCAGGAGATCGAAGAGATCGAAGATGCGGGCGCGGTCGGCAAGACCCAGCATGTCGCGCACATCCGCCTCGCGGACGGAGCCTTCGGCATGGGCGATGGCGCGGTCGAGCAGCGACAGGCCGTCGCGTGCCGAGCCGTCCGCCGCGCGGGCGATGAGCCGAAGCGCGTTATCCTCCGCCTCGACGTTTTCCTTTCCGGCAACGCTGCCGAGCAGGCCCGTCAGTTCCTCGACCGAAAGGCGGCGCAGGTCAAAACGCTGGCAGCGCGACAGCACGGTCACCGGCACTTTGCGGATTTCCGTCGTCGCGAAGATGAATTTCACATGCGCGGGCGGCTCTTCCAGCGTCTTCAGCAGACCGTTGAAGGCCTGCCTGGAAAGCATGTGCACTTCGTCGATGATGTAGACCTTGTAGCGCGCCGAAACCGGCAGGTAGCGCACGCTGTCGATGATCTCGCGAATGTCGTCGATGCCGGTGCGCGAGGCCGCGTCCATTTCCATCACATCGACGTGCCGCGATTCCATGATCGCCTCGCAATGCACGCCAAGTCCGTCCATATGGATCGTCGGCCCGTCGACACCGGGTTTTTCATAGTTGAGCGCGCGGGCGAGAATGCGCGCCGTGGTCGTCTTGCCGACACCGCGCACGCCGGTCAGCATGAAGGCATGGGCGACGCGGTTCGTCTCGAAGGCGTTCTTGAGGGTGCGGACCATCGCTTCCTGCCCCACCAGGTCCTCGAACACGCGGGGGCGGTATTTGCGGGCGAGCACCTGATAGCCGGCTTCGCGCGCGCGGGCGGGCGCGGGCGCCGGATCGCCGCCGAGGTCGAAGCCCGGCTCCGTCGCCGGATCGGGCACATGGGGCGCCTCTTCTTCGAGGGCGGGATTTTCCACGCTGCCGGTCATGGAAATCGCGCGCTCCTCTTCGGCTTGAACGGGGGAAACGGGTGGGAGACTGGACAGCGACCCGAGAGAAACTCGTTACGGCTGCTTCCTTCCGGATCTGACCGGGTTGGCGAGGGACTCGTCCGCGCCAGCCTCCCGAGGGGGACTATATCAGGGGAACGGGCCGCGGATGCAAGGTCAACAAACCAATCCGGAAACGCCGATGGCCCTGCCCGAAAACCCGAATATTTTCGCCAACAACCCGCTCGACCGCGCCAGCTACCGCCGCACCGACAAGGCCTGGATCGAGGAACAGCTCGCGAGCCCCACGAGCCTCTTCGTGCCGATGTGGAAGCTGCAGCCCTTCGTGCTGCCGGAAGCGGGGCCCGGCGAGGGCAAGGATATCGGCTGGATGCGGACCGCGCTCCTGCCGGACCTGGCGGGCGAGGGTTGCGTCGTCTTTCTCGGCATCAACCGGCGCGGCAAGGCGCTCTTCGCGGCCGATGTGAGCGGGCTCAAGGATCCGGAAAACCACCCGGCCCTTAAGGGGCTCGGCGCCTTCGAGGATCTGCGCGCCATTGCCATGGCCGGCGAGATCACACCGGCGGAACTCGCCATCATGGCGCAGGCCAAGTCGATGATCGACTGGCACAACCGGCACGGCTTCTGTTCGGTCTGCGGCGCAAGGAGCGAGATGGCGGAAGCCGGCTACAAGCGCCAGTGCCCCTCCTGCAAGGCGGAGCATTTTCCGCGCACGGACCCCGTCGTCATCATGCTGGCGATCCATGACGGCAAATGTTTTCTGGGGCGTCAGAAAATCTGGCCGAAGGGCATGCATTCGGCGCTGGCGGGCTTCGTGGAGCCCGGCGAATCGATCGAGGAGGCGGTGGCCCGCGAACTCGGCGAGGAGGCCAGCATCAAGGTCTCGTCCGTCACCTATCACTCGACGCAGCCCTGGCCCTATCCCTCGTCGCTCATGATCGGCTGCCACGCGATTGCCGATTCGGAAGATTTCGAGATCGACGGCATCGAGCTTTCCGGCGGACGCTGGTTCACACGCGAAGAGATGCAGGCGATCCTCGCCGGCAAGGGCGACGGCACGGCCTGGTTCCCGCCGCCCTTCGCCATCGCGCACCAGCTCGTGAAGGCCTTCGCGGAAGGGAAAGTCTGACTATTCCCCGGCGGCAATCGCCGCGCGGTAGGGATGCGCCTTGTAGATGCCGAGAATGCGCAGCTCGTTGGTGAAGAATTCGAGTTCTTCCAGCGCGAGGCGGACATTGCGCGAATCCGGATGGCCTTCGATGTCGGCGTAGAACTGGCTGGCGTTGAAGGTGCCTTCGAGCTGATAGCTTTCGAGCTTCGTCATGTTGACGCCGTTGGTCGCAAAGCCGCCCAGCGCCTTGTAGAGCGCAGCCGGCACGTTGCGCACGCGGAAGATGAAGCTGGTGATGACGGGGCCTTCGTCGGGGCCGGCATCGTCCGGCTCCTTCGCCATGATGATGAAGCGCGTC
>PHEF01000091.1 GCA_002842875.1 Alphaproteobacteria bacterium HGW-Alphaproteobacteria-3
CCACGGACGGTCTCCTTTGTTTGAGATCTCCAACGACCTCATTCTGGCACATCATGATGCCGTCGGGGGCCGTCCATCCCAACAATCCAGAAGCCGCGCGAGCGGCGTCTTTCTTCGCAAAGCCGTCTCCGGCGCTAAGCGCGCCTCAAGCGGCGAGAAACGGAACAACGCATCCCAAACCGTCATGGCCCGGCCCACCTTTGAAATCATTTGGCGGGCCATCCACGTCTTTCTTCCAGGCTTTGCGTTTGTGTAGCCTTTTGGTGCCGGTCAATGGCCGGTATTGTCGTCGTCTACACATGGCGCGGCGAGAAAAGACGGATCATCTCCGCACGAAAGGCCAACAGGAATGAGCGCGAAACATACAGGGCATGGCTTGAAAACCACCGCGCGGGCGGATGAACTGACGCGCCTCAAGGCAAAACCCGACAGCGGCATCGATTATTCCGGCATTCCCGAACTCGGGCCCGACTTCTTCCGCGCCGCGAAAATGCTGATGCCGGAAGCCGCTCAGCCCGTCACCATGCGCCTCGACCGTTCGGTGATCGAATTCTTCAAGAAGCAGGGGCCGGGCTACCAGAGCCGCATCAATGCGGTCCTGCGGGCCTATGTCGAAACAGTCGGCAAGGCAGAGAAATAAGCGCCGTCTGCCATTGCGTGCGCGGCACCGGCGCTAATTCCGCCTCACGAAATTCACGCCGATCCCGGTAGACAAGACCTCTCCCCCGATTAGTCTCCGGCGCAAATCGCTCGCGCCCGCTATGATGGGCAAAAAGGGAGAGAAACATGGCCGATCTTCTCGCGACCTCCGCGCGTTACATCGACAACGACATCTATGAAGGCGCGGGCCTCGTCAACCGTCCGACGACGGAGCTTTCCGAGGTCGCGGACGGCGTCGCCCTCATCGAGGCCTTCTCCCATGTCGTCGCCTTCCGCACCGGCGACGGCCTTGTCCTCTTCGACACCAGCCTCGAGGCCTTCGGGCAAGGCGTCCTGAAGTCGCTGCGCAAATGGTCCGACGAGCCGGTCGCCCATATCTGCTACACGCATGGCCATGCCGACCATGTCGGCGGCACCGGCGCCTTCGTCTGCGAGGCCTGCGAAAAGGGTCATCCGCGCCCGCGCATCACCGGCCACGAGAATGTGCTCCCGCGCTTCCGCCGCTACGAGGCGACGAACGGCTACAATTTCACCATCAATGCGCGCCAGTTCGCGCCCGCCACCGAATTGCGCATGGGCGGGCAGGGGACGCCCGGCCCCCGCCGCTTCGGTCCCGATCCCTGGGTCGATCCCGACGTCACCTTCCGCGATGCCATGGAGTTCCGCTCCGGCGACCTCCGTTTCGAGCTGCGCCACGCCATCGGCGAGACCGACGATCATCTCTGGGCCTGGGTGCCGGAGCATAAGGCGATCTGCTCGGGCGATTTCGTCACCTGGGTCTTTCCGAATGCGGGCAACCCGCAAAAGGTCCAGCGCTTCCCGCTCGAATGGGCAAAGGCGTTGCGCGAAATGGCGGCGAAGGAGCCCGAGCTTCTGCTCCCCGCCCACGGGCTTCCCATCGCCGGCAAGGCGCGCATCGCCGGCGTGCTCGACACGATTGCAAGCGCGCTCGAATTCCTCGTCTCCCGCTCGCTCCAGATGATGAACGATGGCGCGCGCCTCGACGATCTGATCCATGGCGTGAAACTGCCCGCGCATTTCATGGACAAGCCTTATCTGAAGCCCGTCTATGACGAGCCGGAATTCATCGTCCACAATATCTGGCGGCTCTATGGCGGCTGGTACGACGGCAACCCCTCGCGCTTGAAGCCCGCGCCCGACGCCATTGTCGCCGCCGAAATCGCGCGCCTCGCGGGCGGCGTCGCGAAGCTCTGCGCGTGTGCGGAAGAACTCGCCGCGACGGGCAGGGAGGAGGACATGCGCCTCGCCTGCCACCTCGCCGAGGCGGCAACGCTCGCCGAACCCGAAAACCGCGACGCCCACATGGCCCGCGCCAATGTCTATGGCGCGCGCCGCAAGGCCGAGCTCTCGCTCATGTCGAAAGGCATCTTCGGCTGGGCCGAACGCGAATCGGCGGCAAAGGCGGGCAAGAACGACGCCTGACGTTCAGGACGCCGCCTTCACGGCGGCGATCTCCCGCTCGGCAAAGCGCAGGTGGCCCTCCTTCATCCAGAGGAAGGCGCCGATATCGCTCGATTGCGCATTGAGCGGCGCACCGGCGGGCAGACGCAGCCATGAGAGTGGCGCGAATGTTTCGCCGCCTTCACTGAACCCGCCCTTCAGGCAGAGCACTTCCATCCCGCCTTCGTTCGCCCGCGCGACCTGCGCACCCGGATGCCAGTATTCCACGCGCACCGTCTCCCGCGCGTCGTGGAAAAGCTCGGCCGCGTTCACGCCGGCCTGCCCCTCCACGGGGACGGGCTGCTTCTCGAAAAGATTGAGGAGCACATGCGTCCGGTCCCGCGGATCGAACTGCCAGAGCTTCACGAAGATCGTGCAGCCCGCCGCCGCGCCCGGTGTGTGGCGCGAGGTCGGCGGATTGCGCACATAGCTTCCCGCCGGATAATCCCCGTGCTCGTCCTGGAACACGCCGTCGAGCACGATGAATTCCTCGCCGCCGCTGTGGATATGCGGCGAGAAATGGCTCCCCGGCGCATAGCGCACGATGGTCGTCGCGCGCGCCACCTCGCCGCCCACGCGGTCGAGCATCTTGCGCTCCACGCCCGGCATGGGCGAGGGCACCCAGTCGAGTGCGCCGGCGTGAACGGCGGCACGCCGCGTGAAGTCGTCATTGATTTCCATGGCTCTCACTCTCCCTTGCGATGCGGAGCCCGGCATCGATCCGGGCTCCGCCTGTTCTCACGCCGCGTTCAGCAGCCCTTCGCGCTCCAGAACCTGCTGCACGCGCGGCCGCGCCGCGACGCGCGCGACGAACTTCTCCACATTCGGCCATTTTCCGAGGTTCGCGCCGATGAGCTTCGTCCACGAAGCGACGACGAACATGTAGGTATCGACGACCGTGAAGGTCTCGCCCATCGCGTAAGGACGCCCGTCGGCGAAAAGCGCCTCCACGACGTCGAAGCGTGCCTCGAGCTTCGTCATCGCCTGGGCGAGCGCGGCGCCTTCCGGCTTCACCGCCGCGAAGAACGGCCCGAACGACTTGTGGAATTCGGATGCGGTGAAGTTCAACTGCTGCTGCAATTTCACGCGCTCCAGCGTGCCGGCTGCGGGCGCAAGTTTCGATTCCGGCTTCAGGTCCGCGACATATTGCAGGATCGCGGGCGCCTCGAGGAGCGTCTCGCCATTGTCGAGTTCGAGCGCGGGCACATAGCCGAGCGGGTTCACCTGCCGGTAATCGGCGCCGCTTTCGGTCTTCTTCGACTGGAGGTCGACTTTCTCGAGCGTGAAATCGGCATTTGTTTCGGCGAGCGCGATATGGACCGCCTGCGAGCAGACGCCCGGCGTGTAGTAAAGCTTCATGTTTTCGGTTCCCTGGAATGTTGCGTCGAACGAAGCCGGCTTCGAGAGGGATGTACGAAGTAAGATTTCTCCTGTAAACCTGATTTCTAGATGAAACCGAAGAATTCCGTTTCCCGGCGGTAACCAGCTCACTGCGGAGAGAGTGCCTGTGGCATTGAAAATGCGAAAGAACTTGAGCCCGGCCCCGCCGGACGCCTGTCCGCTGCTCGAATGCATGTCGATCATCGGTGGCGCCTGGGCGCCGAATGTCATTTGGCATCTGCGCGGCGGCCCGCGCCGCTTCAGCGAGTTGCGCAGCGACATTCCGCTCGTCTCGCCCAAGGTGCTGACGACGCGCCTGCGCGAAATGGAAGAGGATGGCGTGATCACGCGATGCGTGATGCCCACATCGCCGCCTTCGGTCGAATATGAATTGACGCCGCTCGGCGCGCGGCTCGTGCCCGCGATCGAGGCGATTGCCGAAGTGGGCGAGGAATTGAAGAAGACGCGCGTGCAAAAGCGCGGGAAGGGAGCAGCCGCCCCGCCGCGCGAAAGCTTCCGCGGAAGGCGTCGCGTTGCGGCGGGGTAAGGGTTTTTCTGAAAAGCGCCCCGGAGTCCTCGAGGCGCGAAATACGCACGCGCCCCGAGGGGAAGAGCCGGTTCAGCGCTTGCCGTAGCGGCTCTTCGACGGCGCTTGATCGTTCGGGGCGGCGGCGGATGCGGTGAAGACGGAGGCGCTGCGTGCGCTCTCCTGGTCGAGCGTCGGGCTCCCGTCCTTTGCGAAGGCGCTTGCGCCCGTCAATGCGGTCACTGCCGCTGCGAAAACTGCCACCGTAATTCTGCGCTTTGAATGCGTCATTCTTTTGCTCCGTTGCGTTTGCATGCCGCGCGGCGAATGCCGCCCGGCATTTGCAAGGTGCGGAGCGGACGTCGCTTTTGAAAATCAACTGCTCTCACATCGCCGTGAGCGGCGATGAAAACAAAGCCCTGCCGCGCGGCAAAAAAAGCCCTCTCCCGTTTTCGCGGAAGAGAGTGAAAATTCGGCCGGGTCCATTGGGGGGGGGGAAGGAAGGAACCCGGATATTCAGAGGGAACGGACAAGAGATAGTGCCTCCGTCGTTTCCGCCAAGAGGCCCTCCCTGCGTCGACATGGCGACGGGCGCGGCGACGACCTTCGCTGCCCTCGGCGAGAATTGGAGGCCCTTATCCCCATCCGGGGATTTCACAATATTTTAAACAGACGATCTGAAGGCGATCCGGGGATAAGGCAGACGCGGCCCTTCGGCGGCGAATGCCGTCCGGGAAACCGGGCCGGGAAACGTGAAATTTGATCGCTGGATAACGTTGTTGTGCTTCGTCGCGACGACGCCGTCATTCGAGCTGCAAAACAACTGGTTTATCCCCGCCCGGGCGGGGAGGCCGCAGGATGGAGCGGGGACAAACCGGCGAGGCTTTATCCCCGGCGTTCACCCGGACAGCGGGCGCACCCGGGGACAAGGTTGCGATTTATGACGTTTTGGTGACGTTCGCATGACGGTGGTTGTGAGTTATACGCGAAAGCGGGGACAAGTTGCTCTGTCCCCGCCTGTATTGATCCGTATGGGGATCGTCCTGTTACGACACCTTGTCGAGCGTCCGGCGGAACTTGTCGAAGGCCTCGTCGATGTGCTTTTCCTCCGCGATGAGGGGCGGCGAAAAAGCGATGGTGTCGCCCGAGACGCGGACCATCATGTTCTCCTCATGGAAGGCCACGCGCATGGCATCGAAGCCGCGCTTGCCGGGAAGTCCTTCGACGGGGGCGAGGTCGAAGGCGGCCACGAAACCGATGGTGCGGATGTCCTGCACGAGACCGTGGTCCTTGAGGCTCATGGCCGCGTTTGCGATCACGGGTTCCATCTTGCGCGACCGTTCGAAGAGCTTTTCGTCGCGATAGAGGTCGAGCGTTGCAAGTGCCGCCGCGGCGGCTAGCGGATGACCGGAATAGGTATAGCCATGGAACAGGTCGATCGCGTGATCGGCGCCCGTCTGATAGGCCTCGTAGATATGCTTGCGCACCACGCAGCCGCCCATCGGCACCGTGCCCGACGTGACCCCCTTCGCGAAGGTCATGATGTCCGGCGTCACGCCGAAGCGTTCCGACGCCGTCGCATATCCAAGCCGTCCGAAGCCCGTGATCACTTCGTCGAAAATCAGAAGGATGCCGTGCTTGTCGCAGAGTTCGCGCAGGCGCTTCAGGTATCCCTTCGGCGGCGGCAGCACGCCCGTCGATCCCGCCATCGGTTCGACGATCACGGCCGCGATGGTCGATGCGTCGTGGAGATCGACCAGGCGCTGCAATTCGTCGGCGAGATGCGCGCCCCATTCGGGCTCGCCCACGGTGAAGGCCTGTTCGGCGCGATTATACGTATGCGGCAGATGGTCGGTGCCCGCGAGCAGCGGTCCGTAGAACTTGCGATTGGCAACCATGCCGCCCACCGAAATGCCGCCGAAGCCGACGCCGTGATAGCCGCGCTCGCGGCCGATGAGACGCGTGCGCGTGCCTTCGCCGTTTGCGCGGTGATAGGCGATCGCCATTTTCAGCGCCGTGTCGGCGGCTTCCGATCCCGAATTGCAGAAGAACACATGATCGAGGTCGCCCGGTGCGAGTTCCGCGATGCGGCTCGCGAGTTCGAAGACCTTGGGATGGCCGAACTGGAAGGAAGGCGCGAAATCGAGTTCGCCCGCCTGCTCCTGGATCGCCCTCACGATGGGCTCGCGGCAATGCCCGGCATTGGAGCACCACAGGCCCGCCGTCGCATCGAGCACGGCCGTCCCGTCGGGCTTGTAATAATACATGTCCTTCGCCCGCGAGACGATCCGCGGTTCGCGTTTGAACTGGCGGTTCGGCGTGAAGGGCAGCCAGAAGGATTCGAGGTCGTTCGGCGTCGCAGCGGCGCTCATGGGAAAGTCTCCGTTTAATAATTTCTGCGATTGAAGGTCCGCGCCGCGCCGAAAGCAAGCATTCTCCTGCGTGACTTCGCTGGAGGCGTTTAGTATTCTAGACAAATGGCAGGGGACTTCAGACGCGCGCACCGCTCGGCGCCCGCCGCCGGGGGCATGGAAAAGCCCGAAGGCGGCGAGGCGAGCCCGGATATTGGCACGCGCCTGCGCGAGTTGCGCAAGATGCACGGCCTCTCGCAGCGCGAGCTGGCGAAGCGGGCGGGCGTGACCAACGGCACGATTTCGCTCATCGAGCAGAACCGGATCAGCCCGTCGATCGGCTCCCTGAAAAAGGTGCTGGACGGCTTCCCGATGTCCATT
>PHEF01000016.1 GCA_002842875.1 Alphaproteobacteria bacterium HGW-Alphaproteobacteria-3
GGGATCCGTGCCGGCTAGCGGTCTCTCAAGGACCGGGGACCCAACGATCTCCCGCCCGCACCCATCCTGACACATCCCCAACACACAGGGACCCATTGGACTCGCCTCTTGTGGAGGCGTGGATTGGGTCCCGGCAACAAGTGCCGGGATGACATTCCTGTTTTGGTCCTGATATTCATCGCAAGGCTTCCTCGAGGCACGCGGAATGCGCTATCACTCATGCGCACGCCCTCGGGGTTTCCCTTTCCATGTCTCTCGCCATCCGCCTTGCGACCGTCTACGGCACGATGTTCCTGTTCACGGGCGTCTATCTGCCGTTCTTTCCGGTATGGCTGAAGTCGAAGGGGCTCGACGCAGGCGAGATTTCGCTCGTCGTCGCGCTGTCGCTCTTCCTGCGCATCGTGGTGAGCCCCTTCTTTGCTTCCGTTGCCGACCGATTGGGCGACCGGCGCCGCGTGGCGCTCTGGCTCGCCTGGGCCTCGCTTGGCTCTGCCGCGCTGTTTCTTTTCGTCGAGGGCTTCGGGCCGATCCTTCTCGTCGCGCTCGTGCTCAACGCCGTCTTCCCCTCGATTTCGCCGCTCGTCGAAACCATCGCCATGCGCGCGCGGATCGAGGAGGGCATGAATTACGGCCGCGTGCGCCTGTGGGGCTCGATCACCTTTATCGCGGCGAGTGCCGGGGCAGGCTGGCTTCTCGAATGGAACGCGCCTTCGATCGTCGTCCTCTGCATCGTTGCGGCGCTCGTCTGCAATGTGGCGGGCGTGTCTCTCCTGCCGCGCATTCCGGCGCCGGTGCGAAAGCCCGCCCGGCATGGTGAAAAGCGGTTCGCCGCCATCCTCGAAATCGGGCGGCACCCGGTCTTCCTGCTCTTCGTGCTCTCGGCAAGCCTCACCCAGGCGACCCATGCGGTCTATTACGCCTTCGGTTCGCTCGCCTGGCAGCGCCAGGGCTATTCCGACACGGCGATCGGTCTCCTGTGGGCGACGGGCGTCGTCGCCGAGATCGTCCTGTTCTACATCTCCGGGCCGTTAATGGCGCGGTTCGGCGCGGTTCGCCTCGTCATGCTGGCGGCCGCCGCCGCTATCCTCCGCTGGAGCGTGACGGCGCTCAATCCGCCGGTCGCACTTCTCTTTCTCATGCAGCTCCTTCACGGGCTCACCTTCGGCGCGGCGCATCTCGGCGCCGTCCAGTTCGTCGCGCAGGCCGCGCCACCCCGTCTTGCCGCCACCGCGCAGAGCCTCTACGCCGCCATGGCGTCCGGCGTTATCATGGGACTGGTGACAATCGGCATCGGTCCCGTATATGAAGCGCTTGGGCCCCATGCCTATTTCGCGATGGCGGGGGTGGGCGTCGTGGCGCTGCTCGGCGCCTTCATGGTGGGACGGCGCTGGCATGGCGAAGTCCTCGCGCCCGAGGAAGACGGTCTGGAAAGGCAAGAAGAACATGGCAATTGAAGTCATCCCGACAGGCGCGGCGCTGGGCGCGGAAATTCGCGGGCTCGACATGTCGAAGCCGCTCACCGGCGCGGAGTTCGAAGCGGTGCAGCAGGCCTGGTACGATCACATCGTCCTTCTTTTTCGCGGACAGAAAATCACCGACGACGATCTCATCGCCTTCTCGAAGCATTTCGGCGAACTCGATATCGCGCCCGCAAGCGCGACGGACATGGCGGGCAGCCAGGCGAAATCGCGCCCGGAAATCTGGATCATCTCCAACGTGGTCGAGAATGGAAAGCCCATCGGCGCGCTTGGCGACAAGGAAGCCGAGTGGCACACCGACATGTCCTATGTCGCCGAGCCGCCCATGGCGAGCGTGCTCCATTCGCGCGAAATTCCCGCCACCGGCGGGGATACGAGCTTCGCCAACATGTACAAGGCGCTGGAGGCGCTTCCCGCCGATCTGCGTGCCGCCGTCGAGGGGCGCATGTGCAATCACGATGCGAGCACGACAAGCGTCGGCGAATTGCGCGCCGGTGCGGATGCCGTGCTCGACGTGCGCGTGGCACCGGGCGCGAAGCACCCCATCGTCGTCACGCATCCGGTGACGGGCGGCAAGGCGCTCTATCTCGGCCGCCGTCTCAACGCCTATATCGAGGGCTATTCCGTCGCCGAAAGCGAAGCGCTTCTCGACCGGCTCTGGGCACATTGTGCGAAACCGGAATTTTCGTGGACGCACAAATGGAAAGTCGGCGATCTCCTCATCTGGGACAATCGCTGCGCCATTCATCGCCGCGACGGTTTCGACGGGAGCGAGCGCCGTGTCATGCACCGCACCCAGATCAAGGGGCGCGCGCCGCGCTGAGGCGCCGCCTCCCTTGCGTCAAATTTCTCCCGTTTGACATTGCCCGCGGTTGCGCCAGTTTCTGCTGCAAAAGCAATTTCAAATGGAGGAACGGACATGCGCGCGCTGGTGCTCGAGGGCAGTTTCGGAATCGAAAATCTGAAGCTCAAGGAACGGGACGTGCCGAAGGCGGGGCCGGGCCAGGTCGTGCTGAAGATGAAGGCCGGCTCGCTCAATTACCGCGATCTCGCGACTGTCGTCTTCGGCGGCAACCCGAACCTCCTGCCGCTCGTGCCGCTGTCGGACGGTTGCGGCGAAGTCGTCGAGGTGGGCGAGGGCGTCCGGCGTCTCAACAAGGGCGACCGCGTCGCACCCAGCTTCTTCCAGGGCTGGCTCGCGGGCGGTCCCGTTGCCCAGCAGCTCGGGCCGACGGCGCTCGGCAGCCCCATCGACGGTTGCGCGCAGGAATACATGGTCCTCTCGGCAGAGGGCATGTCGAAGGCGCCCGCCAATCTTTCCGACGAAGAGGTTGCCTGTCTGCCCTGCGCCGCGCTCACCGCCTGGCGCGCGCTCGTCGTCGAGGGCAATCTCAAGGCGGGCGACACGGTGCTCGTGCAGGGCACCGGCGGCGTGTCGATCTTCGCGCTGCAATTCGCGAAGGCGATGGGCGCCCGCGTGATCGTCACTTCGTCGTCGGACGAGAAGATCGAGCGCGCGAGGAAGCTCGGCGCTGACGACGCGATCAACTACAGGCAGACGCCGGACTGGGAAAAGGAAGCGCGCCGCCTCACCGGCGGGCGCGGCGTCGATCATGTCGTGGAGGTCGGTGGCGCCGACACCTTCCCGCGCTCCATCATGGCGGCCCGTGTCGGCGGCCATGTCGCGGTCATCGGTATCCTCACCGGCCTCAGCAAGGACGTGAATGTCGCCGCGATCTTCGCGCAGAACCTCAAGATCAGCGGCATCACGGTCGGCAGCCGCGCGCATTTCGAGGACATGTCCCGCGCCATTGAGCAGAACGATATCCATCCCGTGATCGACAAGCGCTTCCCGCTCGCCGGCGCGCAGGAGGCCTTCCGCCTCATGCAGGGCGCCTCGCATTTCGGCAAGATCGTGTTGAGCATCTGAGGGCGTTCAGGCGGGCCTCGCCGGCATGAACGAGACCGGCTTCATCTTCGTCATTGCGAGGAGCGTAGCGACGAGGCAATCCAGAGCCGCTTGCTCTGCGCCTGCCGCCCCTGGATTGCTTCGCTCCCTTGCGGTCGCTCGCAATGACGGTGTTGGGGTGGCGTGTGAAACTAGCCCCACAACTCCCGTTCCGGCGGATAGACGAGGCTGCCCTCGTAGCGCAATGAAGGCGCGCGGTCCTGCGCCAGCAGCAGCGGCCCGTCGAGGTCGACATAATCCGCCTGCTGCGCCGCCAGCATCGCGGGCGCCATGGCGAGCGAGGTCGAGACCATGCAGCCCACCATCACGCGGAGATTCCGCAGCTTCGCGCAGCGGATGACGGAGAGTGCCTCGGTCAGCCCGCCCGTCTTGTCGAGCTTCACATTGATGAAATCGTAGAGGCCGACAAGGCGGCGCATGCCCTCAAGTCCGTGCGCGCTCTCATCCGCGCAGAGCGGCACCGGGCTCTCGATGCCCCGCAGCACTTCGTCTTCCCTGGCGGGCACCGGCTGCTCGATCAGCGAGACGCCGAGCCGCGCGAATTCATGCGCGAGCGGCAGCACGTCTTCGGGCTTCCAACCCTCGTTCGCATCGACGATGAGTGCGGCGTTCGGCGCACCCGCGCGCACGGCCTCGACGCGTGCCACGTCTTCATCGCCGCCCTGACCGAGCTTCAGTTTCAGGATCGGCCGGTGTGCCTCTGCCTTCGCCACCTCGTGCATTTCCTCCGGCGCGGCAAGGCTCAGCGTATAGGCGGTGGTCAGCGCGCGCGGCGCGGCGAGGCCTGCCCGTTCCCAGGCGGGCCGTCCGGTAAGTTTCGTTTCGAGATCCCAGAGTGCGCAGTCCAGCGCATTGCGTGCCGCACCGCGCGGCATGACGCGCTGCAAATCCTCCCGGTTCATGCCGTCGGCGAGGGCGGGCTGCTGCGCCTTGATCGCGGCCATCACGTCCTTTTCGTTTTCGCCGTAACGCGCATAGGGGACGCATTCGCCGTAGCCTGTCTGCCCGCGATCGCTGACGCTGGCCACCACCACGCGGGCCTCGGTCTTTGCCCCGCGCGAAATGGTGAAGGTCCCGGCAATCGGCCAGGACTGGATTTCGGCGGTGATCTCGCGCATCGGCGTTTATCTCATTCCCTTGGGTAATAAGGGGAAAGTTGGCGCGCGATGATGGCTTTTGTGTGCGCTGTCTCCAAGCCCCAAAACGGGACACGGTTCATCCTGGATCAGATACGGCCCGCGAAAAAGGCGCCGTTCCAGTGTTCGCCGGGCGGATTTGCCTGATAAGCCGCGATCCGCGCCTCGTAGAAGTCGTAAAGCGTGGGGATGGCGCCGTTGAGCTTGCGGCATTCGGCGATGGCGGCGCGCGCCTCGGCCCAGCGCTGGTTGCGATAGGCGGAGAAGATCAGCGTATGCGCTTCCTGGAGCGCGCGGAACTTCGGGTTCGCCCGCATGATCGGATCGCCGAGCAGCGCGAAAACGCGGCGGCCTTCCGGGTGGCGAGGCGTCGAAACGAGGTCGATCTCGAGAAGGGCGTAGCGGTCGCTGACGGCGCGCTGCGTGCCTTCGCCGACAATGATCGCCGGGCCGTAATGCTTCGCGTTCTTCTGCAGATAGGCGGCAAAGCTCACCGGCTCGCCGAGCACGCCATAGTCGAAGCGCTGGATCGCACCCATGTTGCCGGTGATCGCGGTTCCGGTGTCGATGCCGATGGACAGGCTCAGCGGCACATGGCTCAGGTGCTGGCGGCGCGCGTCTTCCTCCAGGAATTCGTTCAGCGCTTCGAGGTTCTCCACCATGCGCAACGCGGCGTCGCAACCTCTCGAAGCGTGGTTCGATGCATCGAGCGGCGCGTTCCACACCGCGTAAAGCGCGTCGCCCACGGTGCGGTCCACCATGCCGTTCCGGTCCTGCACGATCTTCGTCATCGGCGAGAAGAAGCGATTCAGGATGTCGGCATAGGCCGTCGGGTCTTCCAGGTAGCGGTCGGAGATGATGTTGAAGCCGCGCAGCCCCACGACGACGGAGGTCACGTCGCGCAACGAACCTTCCGCCTGGATCATGCGCGGGCTTGCCTTCACCCTGGCAAGTCCCGAGGAGGACAGGCGGCGGCCGAACTGCGTTTCGACGAAGCGGATTTCGTCTTCCGTGTGGAGCCGCATCATGAGCGCGCAGGTGAGGGCGGCGGCGAGAAGCGTCGCGCTGCAAAGCGCGGGGTCGATCAGCCAGCGATGGGTTTCGAACGCCCACCATGAGCCGTAGGCCGCTCCGCCCGCGAGAACGACCGTCAGGGCCAGGCCCCAGCGGAAGCGGAAACGCCGCACGACGAGAATGACGATCACGCCTGCGAAGAGCGTGAAAGCCTGTTCGGCAACGGAGGCCCAGCCCGGCCGCGTCAGGAAGCTTTGGTCGATGATCTGGTCGATGGCGTTGGCGGCGATTGCGCCCGATGCCATGCGTTCGCCCGTGGGCGTTCCATACATGCGTTCGGAGCCGTTCGCCGACACGCCGATCAGCGCGATGCGGCCCTCGATGGCGGCCGGGTCGGCGCGGCCGGACAATATATGACCGGCGGAAATCCGGTGGCGTGTCGTCTTGTCGCCGAAATAGAGAACGAGGTTGCCGTCGCGCAGCGTTTCCGCCGCGAGCCCGGTGCCTGCGATGACGACGCGCTCGATGCCGGGCTCGATCTCGAAGGAAAAGCCGTTATCGGGTGCCGCCACCTGCACGTTGTAGGCGGTGCCGCCCTTCGCCACGCGTAGCGCTTCGAGCACATTCGAGGGGTAGAGCGTCCCGTTGAGATCCGTCAGCATCGGCAGGCCGCGCACGGTCGCGTTGTGGTCGAGAGCGGGCAGGGTGGCGCCAACGCCTTTCGCCGCGGCCTCGAAGGCGGGCAGCGTCGCGCGCCAGGTCGTGTGGGCGTTCATGTGGTGGCGCGGGTCGCCGCCCTGCGGCGAGATCGCCGCCGGGCGAAGTGGTGCATGGCTGTTCTGGAAAGCCGTCTTGCCGGGCACGAAGGAGACGACCGAAGGCGTCGAGGTGAGCAGCGCCGCCAGTTCGCGTTCGTAATTCGGGAGCTGCGTCAGCGACTGTCCGAGACCGCTGAAAGTCTCGTCCGCCGGCAGCGGCCCCCAGAGCCGCAGCAATTCGCTCGACGCGGTCGGGTCCGCGTCGGCAAGCGGCATGTCGATCAGGATGGCGCTCGCCCCTGCCGTCTCGACGCGTTTCAGCAGGTCGTCGAGGCGCTTGCGCGGCCAGGGCCAGGCGCCATAGGTCTTCGCGGTTTCGGCGTCGATGTCGATATAGACGGCATGAGGTCCCTCCGGGCCCGCCTCGCGCGGCAGCAGGTACTGGTAGAGATCGAAGACATGGTTCCGCAGGAAGCTGCCCGTGCCTTGCGGGTCGTAGATCGACACAGCGAGGCTCAACACCAGCATGAGGCCGGGAAGGATCGCGGAAAGTCTGCGGAATGCAGGCGTCGGATTCATGCTGCTCTACTTGTCCCGCGTCAGGCTTCGTGTGCGCGGTGCTGACCCATATTGAACCTGTTGCTCCTCTCCTGTCCCGTTCCGGAACACGAGATGGAGCCCTCGTGCCCTTCGCTGCAGCTTCCGTTCCATGAGAGGTTAATGGCTTCAGGCATGCGGATGTCGTCCGCAACGCAGCCGGGTGCGATGCAGGGCAGCCGAAAGCGCGCCGCTGCATTCGGAACGGCGCGCGATGGGGAAATTGGCAGAGAGGGGTTTGCGGCCGGGATTACTCGGCGCCGGTCTCGCTCTTGAGATAAGCGATCAGGTCTTCGCGATCGTCTTCCTTCTTGAGGCCGGGGAAAGCCATCTGCGTGCCGGGAACCATTGCGGCGGGCTTCTCGAGATAGGTGTCGAGCGTTTCCTCGCTCCAGACGAGACCGTCTTTGCCGTGCTGGATCATCGCTTCGGAAAACTTGAAGCCTTCCTTCGTGCCGGCGGTACGGCCGAACACGCCGTGGAGGTTCGGGCCGATGCGGTCGGGACCGCCTTCTTCAACCGTGTGGCAGGCCTTGCAGCGGGCAAAGATCTTCTTTCCCTTGGCGATATCGCCGCCATCGTCATCCGCCAGTGCCGCTCCGGACACCGTCATGGCGAGAGCGAGCGCCGCCAGACCTGTGAAAATGCCACGCATAAGAACCTCCTGGAAAATCGTGCGACCGAGGCCCCGTCCTGACGGGGGCGGAGCGCAACCTAACCTAATCCGCCCGAAAGGAAAGGGCATGCGACAGACTGGCGCGGGCCCGGCTTGCCGTCGCCGCGATCGGCAGGCAGAGTGGCCGCCTGAGCAAGGCAACTGCCGGAATCGGGGGAATTTTGGCCGGATTGAGCAGTCGCGGGGCGGGGGACCGGGCGGATGAGCCTGCCTCATACCGCGTGGAGATCGAAAACCGGGTGCTCCGCCTCGAAGCGGAGGGCAACTGGTCGATTGTTCATCTCAACAAGGTGGATGGAGACCTGCGCAGGCTCGCGGCCGGGCCTGGCGAGGCAGATCGCGCCGTAATCGGCCTCTCCGGCGTCTCGCGCTTCGATACAGCCGCTGCCGTCGTCGTCTCGCGCACCGCGGGGCGGCTCGAGGAGCAGGGGCTTCGGGTCGAGTTCGAAGGCGTTTCGGAAGCGCAACATCTTCTGCTCGGCAAGGTCGATGCCTGCGGTAACCCGGAACCGATGCATCTGCCGCCGGTGCCGCTCCACATCGAGATCCTGGGCAAGATCGGCGAGGCGGCGATCGCCATGACCGCCGAGGCTCGCGCCATGCTCGGTTTCATCGGCACCGTCGTCGTCGCCATCTCGCGGACCTTCGCCAATCCGCGGCGTTTCCGTCTCGTCCCCTTCGTTCATCACATGGAGAAGTCGGGCTTCGACGCGCTGCCTCTCGTCTGTCTTCTCACCTTCCTGATCGGCGCCGTGGTCGCCCAGCAGGGGGCCACGCAGCTCCGCCAGTTCGGTGCCGAGGTCTTCACGGTCAATCTCATCGCCATCATCTTCCTGCGCGAGGTCGGTCTCCTGCTCACCGCGATCATCGTCGCGGGACGGTCGGGCAGCGCCTTCACGGCCGAAATCGGCTCCATGAAGATGCGCGAGGAGATCGACGCCATGCGCACGCTCGGCCTCGATCCGATGGACATGCTCGTCGTGCCGCGCGTTGTCGCGCTCACCGTCACTTTGCCGCTCCTCACCTTCGTTGCCGATATCATGGGGCTCGTCGGGGGCGGTCTCGTCGTCTTCTTCATGCTCGACATGTCGCCCGGCATCTACATCACGCGCGTGCAGGAGGCGGTCGGCTTCTGGACTTTCGGCGTCGGCCTCGTGAAAGCGCCGTTCATGGCGGCGGTCATCGCGCTGGTCGGCTGCCGCGCCGGTCTCTCCGTCACGGGCAGCGCCGAATCCGTCGGCGCCATGACCACGAGTTCCGTCGTGCGCTCGATCTTTCTCGTCATCATTCTCGATGCGCTGTTCGCCATGTTCTTCACAGCGGTGGACATATGAGCACGAGCCGGAAAGGGGAGCCGATCATCGAGGTCGAGGGGCTCGACACGCGCTTCGGCGACAATGTCATCCACGAGAATCTCGACCTCACGGTCAGGCGCGGCGAAGTCATCGGCATCGTGGGCGGGTCGGGTACGGGCAAATCCGTCCTGCTTCGCACCATTCTCGGCCTCAAGCAGCCCGATGCAGGCCGCATCCGCGTCTTCGGTCTCGATTTTTCCACGCTTCCGGAAGCGGAGCGGCGTCTCAACGAAAGGCGCTGGGGCGTGCTCTTCCAGGATGGCGCGCTCTTCTCCGCGCTCACCGTCGCCGAGAACATCCAGGTTCCCTATCGCGAGCATCTCGACCTCTCGCAGGAGCTGATGGACGAGCTCGCGGCGGTGAAGATCGCGATGGCCGGTCTGCGCCCCTCCGCCTGCTCGCTCTATCCCTCGGAATTGTCGGGCGGCATGCGCAAGAGGGCGGGGCTTGCGCGCGCGCTCGCGCTCGACCCCGAGATCCTCTTTCTCGACGAGCCGACGGCGGGGCTCGACCCCATCGGCGCCGCCGCCTTCGACGAACTCCTCAACGAGCTCAAGGAAACGCTGGGCCTTACCGTTTTCCTCGTCACGCACGATCTCGACACGCTTCATGCGACCTGCGACAGGATCGCGGTGCTTGCGGAGAAGCATGTTATTCTCGTCGGCACGATCGACGACATGTTGCGTAGCAGCCATCCCTGGATTCACGAGTATTTTCATGGGCCGCGCGCGCGTGCGGCTCTTGCGGGCAAATAAGGGTCATGGAAATCAAATCCAACAACGTCCTGATCGGCGTCTTCACTCTGGCCGCGATCGTGGGCAGCTTCCTCTTCCTGCTCTGGGTGAGCGGGGTGCAGCTCAACAAGCAGTTCGCCTATTACAAGATCGTCTTCGACGGTTCGGTGTCGGGGCTCTCTGAATCGGGCGCGGTGCAATATAACGGCCTCCCCGTCGGCAAGGTCACCGACCTTCACCTGATGGACAACAATCCGAACAAGGTCGTCGCCATCATCGAGATCGATGCGCGCACGCCGGTAAAGGAAGACTCCGTCGCGCAGCTCGAGCTTTACGGTCTCACCGGGGTGGCGTTCATTCAGCTCACCGGCGGCAGCCCCGGATCGGCCGCTCTCGCCGCGAAGCCCGACGAGGATTATCCCGTCATCCGCGCCGCTCCCTCGTCGCTGCAGGATATTTTGAAGAGCGGCCCCGAAACGCTTCAGAATGCCAACGAACTGATGAAGGAACTGAACAAGCTCGTTACGGAGAACCAGAAATCCGTGAACGAGGCGCTTGCCAATCTCGCCATCGTGTCGAAGGCGCTGGCCGGCAGTTCGGACGACGTTACCGTCGCTCTCAGGGAGCTTTCGGAAGCCTCGCGCCATCTGAACAGCATCGGCCGCAGCGCGGACGATCTCATGAAGGAGGACGTCAAGGCCTTCATCGGCGATGCACGCGAGGCCGCGCGCGCCTATCGCGAGGTCGCCGAGGAGCTCGATGCGGTCCTGAAGCAGAGCGGTCCCGGTCTCGGTGCCGGACTGGCGCAACTGCCGCAACTCGTCGCCGAGACGCGCTCGCTCGTCACCTCGCTCGACCGCATTGCCTCGCGGGCGGAGGACGATCCGGCACGCTTCTTCGCCGGCAGAAACGTGCCGGAGGTCGAGGCGAAATGAGGAATGGAACGATGACCCGATATACGGCGCTCTTCTCGCGCCTTCTGCTTCTCGTCTTCGCGGCGTTGCCGCTCTCCGCCTGCGCGTTCGCCGATATCGCAAGCGGACCGCCGCCTGCGCTCTATGTGCTCACCGCGCCGCAGGTCGAGGTTCCGGCGGGCCCGGGCGCCACGGCACAACTCGTCGTCGAGGAATTTTCGGTGCCGGCCGCCATCGGCACGGCGCGCGTCGTCTACAAATCCTCGCCGAATTCGATCGCCTATTATGCGGACGCGCGCTGGGCGGACCGGGTGCCGCGCATGATCGCCTCGCTCGCCGTCGAGACGCTGACCGATACGGGCCGCTTTCCCGCCGTGACGGGGCCGGGCGCGCAGGTGCGCATGGACCTTGCGCTGTCGGGCGATATCCGTGCCTTCGAGGCCTATCGCGTTTCCGGCGCGGGCCTCGGCGAGAGCGCGACAAACGTCCGCGTCTCTCTCTTCGTGCGCCTCGTGCGCCTGCGCGACCGCACCATCGTCACCTCGCGCGAGTTCACCGCCGAGGCAAGGGCGGGCAGCGGCATGGACGGGGTCGTCGCGGGATACGACGCCGCGCTCGACGAGGTCCTCACCGCGCTCGCAATCTGGACATACGAACAGTCGCTCGCGGCGATGCCCGAGAAGGCGGGGCGTTAGCTCAGCTTCCCCGTCGCCTGGCCGAGCATGAGATAGACCTTGCCCGTGTCCGAGGTGAGGTAGGTATCCACGAGAATATTGTCGCGGTCGCGCGCCGTCGCGGCGCCGAGCAGTTCCTCGAAACTGCCGAGGAAGCGGTCGACATGGGCACGGAACTCGCTTTCCTTGCGGTATTTCTGCGCAATGCGATCGTAGAGCTCGCGGCCCGCGAGATTGTAGAGACGGCGGGTGAAGACGTTGCGTTCGCCCGCCTGGTAGCGCTGCCAGAGTTCCGGCGGCGGGCTTTGTTCGAGCGCGCGGTCGAGGTCGATGGCGAGCGCCTGCAGCGTTTCGATGACATGCAGCGAGGCGCGCTGGAAATCGCGTTCGTTGCCGGCGAAGGCGTTCGGGCTGCCGCCGCGCCGTTCGGCTGCCGCCAGCAGTTCCGACATGCCCCAGCGGCGCTGGTCGCCGCCCGCGCGCTGTATTTCGGGCAGCGGCGCCGCCGCCTGCGGAAAGCTGCGTTCGGTGGAGGCCGGGTAGGGCTGCGGCGAGGAGCGGTCGAGCGTGCGTGCATGGCGCACGACGATTTCAGCGATGGTTGCGAGCGCCGATATCTGTTCCTCGAGAACGTCTTTCAGCGCGCTGGCGCCGGCCGCCGCCTCCGCGGGCAGTTCGGACATGCGGCTTGCCAGTTCGTCCGTCGCCTCGTGCAGCGCGCGTCCCGCCTCGCGCGCGGTGCCGCCAAGGCCGATCATCGCGGCGTTGAAGCGGTCGGCGGCGTTGTCGCCGTCGGCGGCCGCGCGTTCGACGAGCGCGCGCAGTTCGTCCGTCTTCGTGCCCACCTTGTCGCTCATCGCTTCCGTCGCCTGGATCACGTTGCTGGAGAGCGCATGGGTCGCGGCGGTCAGCTTTTCCGTCGTCGCCGCAATCGCCTCGCGCGCTGCATGCGTTACCTCGTTCGACAGCGCGCCCGAAGCGGCCTTCAATTCGTCCACCGTCGCGCCGATGGCGCGCGTTGCCGCGCCCGCCGAGCGGCTCACCGAGGTCGAGGCGTCGGCTGCTTCGTCGGCGCCGCGGCGGATTTCGCCGGCGATGCTTTCGCGAAGCGCCGCCGCGCGTGCCGCTGCCGCCTCGAAGATCGTGTCGAGGCCGGCGCTCAGGCTCGATACGGCCCGGCTGATTTCCGCCGTGTGACGGGCGAGCGCCTTGTCCGCCGCGCTCATGCCGTCGCGATGCGCCTCGAACACGGTTTCGAGCCGCTTGTGTTCTTCTTCCAGCCGTCCGGCCGCCTCCGAGATGATCTCGCGCTGAAGCTCGTAGCGCTTGCCGATTTCGTCGGCCTTCGACAGGGCCGTCTCGGCCACCACTTCGAGGCGCGAGCTTTGCCGGTCCAGCATCGCCGCCGTGTGGTCGGCGCCCGCGCGCGCCGCCTCGCTCGTGCGCGACAGGGCTTCCGCCTGTTCGGCCATGCGCTTGCCCGCGGCGTCGAGGTCGCCTTCCGCCTTGCCCGCAACGCCGCGCACGGCGTCCACCTGCTCGCGGATCGCGCGCGAAATCGTGTCGCTTTCGCTGCCCAGCGTCCGGGCGATTTCTTCCAGGCTCTGTTTGTGGCGGGCGAGGAGGTCTTCCATCGTCCTTGTGCGGAATTCCGCGCGGCCCGAGCCCCGGTCGATTTCCTCGACCTCGCGGGCAACGATCTCCTTGAGGTCCGAAGCCTGTTTCAGCGCCGCGTCCAGCCCTTCGCGCATGGCGTCGAGTTCGCGGCGCACGGCCGACGAAATCGTCGTGATCTGGCCGGTCGCGAAGTCCTCCGGGTCGGACAGGCGGATCGCCGTGCGGGCGAGCGCCTCCGACATGAGCTTCATTTCCTGCCCGCGCCAGATCGTCCAGGCGAGCATCCAGACAAGGAGGAGGGGGCCTACCGCTGCCGCCACGACGGCGCCGGTCTCGAATTCACCGAGCACCGTCAGTCCGTCCGCGCCGTAGCGGCCGAGGAGAAAGGCCGCGACCGCGCCCAGCCACAACAGGCTGGCCAGCGCCGCCGCCAGCGGGATGCGCCTGGAAGGCCGCCGCGCGATCATGCGGTAGAGCGCGCCGCCGGTCGGGCTGTCCTCGTTCGCCGCGCGCACCGGCGCGCCGGCCTCGGCGGGCTTTCCGGCAGCGGCTTCGCCCGGCGTCTCCTGCGGCGTCTCGGAGGAGGCCATATCCTTGTTTTTCATGAGCTTTCCCGGCGTCTGCGTCATTGCAGCCATTCCAAGTTGTCGGACCGCGGCGAGGGCGTCAACCATGTCGCATGGCGTCCCGCCGAAACAAGAAAAGCCCCCGCGCACAGGGGGCATGCCGGGGGCAATTTCGAGGAGGTTTACGCAGGGCCGCGGCAGCCATTTTCACAAGGTTCTTCCGCGGTCCGTATGTCTCACATTAGTTTCTGTTTACCATAATTTCAACCTGACTTTCCGCTCGGGAACCGGCCATTTTCCTGTCCGGCCGCCACCGCTTAACCAATCGGTATCGTCTTCGCCCTTACCATCGGCAATATCGAATCGGTTGAGTTCACGGAGCGGCGGCATGAAGCCCACGAGCCTTGCAAAGCGGATGGAACCAGGCGGCGCCGTATACGATGCGCCTTGCGGCGCGGGACGTCCGATCGACCTCGTCCACCTCTCCAAATATACGCTCGGCAACCGCTCGCTCGAAAACGAGCTGCTCGGACTTTTCCGCAACCAGGCGGATGTCTATATCGCACGGCTCGATGCGGCCGCCGACGACACGGAATGGAAGAACGCCGCCCACAGCCTCAAGGGCTCGGCCCGAGGCCTCGGCGCCTGGACGCTTGCCGATCTCGCCGAAGAGGCGGAGGCAACGGCGCTCGCCGCGCGCGAGAGCGTCATGGCCCGCATCCGCGAGGCGACCGTCGCGGTCAACGCCTTCATCGACAGCTTCATGGAAGCGTGACGCGGGAATTTCCCCGGTCTGCGAAATAATTATCGTCATTGCGAGGAGCGGCTAAGCCGCGACGTGGCAATCCAGGAGCCGCTCGCTCCGCGCCGGCCGCTCTGGATCGCCACGGCCGCCTTGCAGGCGGCCTCGCGATGACAGTGAAGGAAATTCTCACTCCTCCACCATCTCCTTCACCATCTCTGCAATCGCCAGCGATGCGGTGAGCCCAGGGCTCTCGATCCCGAAGAGATTGACGAGGCCGGGCAGCCCGTGCGTCTCCGGCCTTGAAACGATGAAGTCGGCCGCAGCCTCGCCGGGCGCGTTCACCTTCGGGCGCACGCCGGAATAGGCAGGGGCGAGCGCGCCGTCCTTCAGCTCCGGCCAGTAGCGGCGGATCGCGTCGTTAAAAAGCGCCGCGCGCGACGGGTCGACCGCATAGTCCGGTTCCGTTCCTTCGGGTACGTCGATCCATTCGACGTCCGGCCCGAAGCGCGCCTGTCCGCCCATGTCGAGCGTCAGATGCACGCCGAGCCCGGCCGCCTCCGGCACGGGATAGACGAGATGCGAGAAGGGCGCGCGGCCCGCAAGCGCAAAATAATTGCCCTTGGCGAAATGCGCCGTGGGTACATGCGCGGCATCGAGCCCTTCGACCCGCGTGGCGAGGGCAGGCGCCCAGAGCCCGCCCGCATTGACGACAATCCGTGAACGGAGCGTCATCGGCTCCGCGCCTTCCACCTGCACGGCAAAGCTGCTACCTTCGCGCGTAATGCGCGCCGCCTTCGCGTGAAAGGCGATCATGCCGCCCGCATCCTCGAAATCGCCCTGCAGGCTCAGCATATAGGCATGCGCATCGAAGATGCCGGTGGAAGGGGAGAGCAGCGCCGCCTCCACGCGGAGCGCCGGTTCCATGTCCAGCGCCTCGCGCTTCGTCAACTCGCGCAGGTCGTGGACGCCGTTCGCGCGGGCGCGCTTTGCAATGCCGCCCAGTTCCGCGAATTGCGTTTCCTCCGTCGCGACGATCAGCTTGCCGCATTTCCGGTAAGGCAGCTTGCGCGCCTCAAGATACGCATAAAGCCGCTCGCGGCCCTCCACGCAGAGCCGCGCCTTCAGGCTTCCTTCCGGATAATAGATGCCGGCATGGATCACCTCGCTGTTGCGCGCCGAGATTTCCGTCCCGATAGCGCCATGCCGTTCCAGCACCACGGTCTCGTGGCCGGCGAGCGCCAGCGCCCGCGCGCAAGCAAGCCCCACGGCGCCTGCGCCGATGACGACTGCATCGATTTCATGTGTCTCCGCCACCGGCACTCTCCCTCACGTCACGGGAAAGCAGTGCCGGAGAAAGGGGAGGGAGGCAAGGGGCTCTATATAAAGAACGTCATTGCCGGGCCGGACCGCAGGTCCGTGACCCGGCAATCCAGTAGCCGCGCAAGCGGCGTCCTCCTCACATGACTCTGACCCGGTGTTCGCAGCAGTCCTAGATGCCTGGGGCGAGCCCCCACTGCTGTCCGGTTAAGCGGACTCCGGTTGCAGAAGTGAGGCTCTCGACTCCAACCAAAGTCGTCATGGCCCGATTTATTCGGGCCATCCACGTCTTTTCGGCAGGTAAAAACTGAAAAGAAGAAAGAAAGACGTGGATGACCCGCCAAAAAAGTTTGAAGGAGGGCCGGGTCATGACGAAAAGGGAGAAAGTACCGTGTCGCAAGTGGATTGAATCAAACCGTGCTCTTCTTAACCGGACGGCAGTGAGTCAAGCCCGGGCATGACGTGAAAGGGAAGCGGACGGAAAACCGGGGACAAGTTTTCAGAAAAAATCTTCTCCCCACTTCCGGGGATAACTCAGCCTCTGCGCGCCGCGCCGCAACATATCCCCCTCATGCGGCTGCGAAGGGGAGGACGTCCGGAGCGCCGCTCCGGGTGGGCGATAAAATGCGGAGCGGGGATATCGCCGCCATTTTTAACGGTTCGATGACATTCGGATGACAGCCGGCACCGGCTTATCCCCGGCCCTCCAATCTCCCAACGAAATCAGTGGGTTGGGCGCGAACGAAAAACGCCGAATTGTGACAGTGGGGTGCGAAAAGCCGTGATTTGTCCCCGGATAGCGCCGATTTAATCCCCGGTGGCCCGCCGGTTTATCCCCGCCGTGCGCACGGATTTATCCCCGTGCGCGCGGCGGGTTATCCCCGGAAGAGGCGCTGCCTTGCCCGCCCTCAAAACCATCCGTCAACGGATTAAAAAGGAGCGGATCAATAGCGCGGGGCGGGGCGCACCACCGGGCCGTCATCCGTGATCGCGATATGGGTCAGCGTCTGCTCGTCATGGTTCATGCGCCATGACAGAAGCCGCTGCGCATAGTCGAGCATCACGGGCAGGTATTCGGGATCGGTCGCGCGGTTCACGAATTCGTCCGGGTCCTTTTCGAGATCGAAGAGGAGCGGCGGGAGCTTCGTGAAGTGGACATATTTGAACTTCTCGTCGCGGATGACGTTCATCGTGCATTGATGCATCGTCAATCCCAATCGCTTCTCGGCGCTGTCGTCGGCGGGGTCGCGGAAGTCGAATTCCCAATGCGCTTCGCGTCGCCATGCCGCCGGTTCGCGTCCTTCAAGGAAAGGTCTGAGCGACTTGCCGTCGCATTGCACCGGTATCTCGGCGCCAATGAAGTCGAGCATGGTCGGCATGATGTCGACATTCTCGGTGAAGCGCGTCACGCGTGTGCCGCGTGTGCCGTCCGCCGCTTTGCGCGGGTCGCGGACGATGAGCGGGATGCGGTAGGATTCGTCGAAATAGCCGCCTTTTCCAAGCAACCAGTGATCGCCCATCTGCTCGCCGTGATCGGACGTGAAGATGACGAGTGTGTTGTCCCAGCGGCCTGTTTCCTTCAGGAACGCGAAGACGCGGCCGAGCGCTTCGTCCACTTCCGACATCAGCCCGTAATAGACGGCCTTCAGCCTGCGGAGCTTTTTGTCGTTCGCCGGTGCGCGGTAAAGCCTGCGGCCAAGCTGATGTTCGAGCCAGGGATGCTGCGCGCCTTCTTCCGCAAGCGATGCCTTGCGTTTGAGCGCGGGCAAGGTTTCCGGGTCGTACATCGCGTTGAAGGGTTCGGGCGCAACGAAGGGCGGATGCGGGCGCAGGAGCGACAGATGCGCGATGAAGGGCGTTGTGGATTCGGCGATGTAGCCGATCAGCCGGTTCGTGAGAAACGACGTGTCGTCGATTTCCTTCGCATAGACGAGCGGGCGGGGTGCGGCTGCACCGTCCTCGTAGTCGGGGCCCGGTGCGCGGTGTCCATAGGCAAAGCGAATGTCGTCCGGCACCTCATGGCCATTTTCCTTCAGCCAGTCCGTCCAAGGCGTCGGCCATGTGCCCATCATGCACACAGGGCGGATGCCGGGCAGCGGTCCTTCATAGGTTCTGAGCCAGGGGCTTTCGGGATCTTCCTCGCGCGGGTCCTGGCTCGTGTCGGTGTATCCGAAGAGAACGGGATCGTAGCCGTGGCGTCCTGCTTCCTTCGCCCAGTTGGTGTGGCGCGCGTCGAGCGGCGTTCCGTTGGTGCCGGAGCGGTGGTTCTGCAGATACATGCCGGTGTGAAGCGAGGCGCGCGACGGGCCGCAGGGAACGGCATTCGCATAGTGCCGCGTGAAGAGCACGCCGTCTTCGGCGAGCGCGTCCAGGTTCGGCGTCCTGACGGTCGGGTGCCCCAATGCGGAGAGGCATTCGCCGCGCCACTGGTCGGCCGTGATGAAGAGAATGTTAAGCCTGTCAGCCATTTCCGACCCTCCCGGTCCTTGTTTACCCGAGACTATGCGACGCCCGTGACAAGGGAACAACGGGCGCGATTGCGGGGCTGACGCTGCGTCGGAAAAGCCTTCGTCCGATTGAGGGGTTGAAAAGAATTGAGCCCTGCGTCATGTATGTGCCGGTCCTTTGCGGGGCCCTCCGGCGCTGCCGGTTCCTTCCACCTCCGGACTAGAAAAAGCAAGATGGCGAAGATCACTTATATCGAGCACAACGGCACGGAACACACCATCGATGTCGAAAGCGGCATGACGGTGATGGAAGGCGCCATCAAGAATTCCATTCCCGGCATCGATGCGGATTGCGGCGGCGCCTGCGCCTGCGCGACCTGCCATGTCTATGTCGCGGAAGCCTGGAAGGACAAGGTCGGCGCGGCCGAGAGCATGGAAGAAGACATGCTCGACTTCGCCTTCGACGTGCGTGACAACTCGCGCCTGTCCTGCCAGATCAAGGTGACGGATGACCTCGACGGCCTCGTCGTGAACCTGCCCGAAAAGCAGTTCTGAAGCGTCTTTCTCAACCGTTCGCGGCTGACTTCTTCTTCCCGTCGAAGACAGAGAATTCGTGCTCGATCGATTTCTCGATCAGTAGGCGCCATATCGGTTCGGCGATGGCGCGGCTGAGGCCTGCCCGGTCCGCTTCCGTGAGCACCTTCCGCACCACGTCCTCGATCCGCGCGTCGTCGCGCACGTCGGAGCGATCGCCCTTGATGGCGCCTGCCTGCTCGATGTAGCCCTGACGCTCCGCAAGCAGCTTCACGAGCTCACGGTCGATCCTGTCGATCTCGTTGCGGACTTCCGGCATCGTGTTGCATTTAATCATTGAGCGTCTCCGGCGGGGTGGGTGCGGCACGACGTCATGCAGCCGTGCCATACGCGCAGCGTAAGATAGGCATGGGTGAAGCTTTGTCACGGCCAATCGGGCAATTTTTTGCTTGGCGTTCCGGGATCGCGGACCTATATAGGCACGAAAGGTTGTGAAATATAATTAATCACAATTTTCATGGGTAATTATGCCCGGCCATGGGCGGAACGACAGGTGACCGAGAATGACTCAGGAAGCGATCTCGACGGATGTGGTGATCATCGGAGCCGGCCCCTGCGGGCTTTTCGCAGTGTTCGAGCTCGGCCTTCTCGACATGAAATGTCACCTTGTCGATATCCTGGACAAGCCGGGCGGGCAGTGCGCGGAGCTCTATCCGGAAAAGCCGATCTACGACATTCCGGCGCTTCCCGTCGTCAGCGGGCATGAGCTCACGGAGCGGCTGATGGAGCAGGCCGCGCCATTCGGTCCGCAGTATCACTACAACGAGATGGTCGAAGAGCTGGAGAAGCTCGAAGACGGCCGCTTCCGCGTAAAGACCGATGGCGGTCTCGTTTTCGAAGCAAAGGTCGTCGTGATTGCGGCGGGCGGCGGCAGTTTCCAGCCGAAGAAGCCCCCAATTCCCGGCATCGACGCCTATGAAGGCAAGTCCGTCTTCTATTCGGTCAAACGGATGGAAAGCTTCCGCAACAAGAAGGTGCTGATCTCCGGTGGCGGCGACAGCGCGCTGGACTGGACGATCAACCTGCAGCCGGTCGCGCAGTCGATGCAACTCATTCATCGCCGTGATGGGTTCCGTGCGGCGCTGGACAGCGTCAACAAGATGCATGCGCTGGTGGATGAGGGGAAGACGCAGTTCCATCTCGGCCAGATCACAGCACTGCATGGCGATAACGGTCAGCTCACCGGTGTCACCGCGAAGGGTAACGATGGCAGCGATTATGAGATCGAGTGCGATACGTTGCTGCCCTTCTTCGGCCTCACGATGAAGCTCGGTCCGATCGCGAACTGGGGGCTCAACCTTCATGAGAACCTCATCCCGGTGGACACCGCGCAGTTTCAGACGAGTGAACCGGGCATCTTCGCTATCGGCGATATCAATACTTATCCGGGCAAGCTGAAGCTCATTCTCTCCGGTTTCCATGAGGCCGCCCTCATGGCGCAGGCCGCCTTCAAATACGCCAATCCGGACGCGAAGGTTACCTTCCAGTACACGACGTCATCGACCAGCCTGCAGAAGAAGCTCGGCGTCGCCTGAGAAAATCTCGAGGTCAGTTCATGCGTATCATCCTTGTCGATGGCAAGGGTCGCGAGCGCGAGCTCGAGGCTGTTGAAGGGTGGCGGGTGATGGAAATCATCCGCGATCACGGATTTCCCATCGTGGCGGAATGCGGCGGCGCCTGCGCCTGCGGCACCTGCCAGGTGGAAGTCGACCCGCAATGGGCCGCGAAGCTCCACCAGCCGCGTGAGGACGAGCTCGACATGCTCGACCGGAATTATGGCGGCGAGTGGTCACGTCTTGCCTGTCAGCTTATCATGACACCTGAACTCGACGGGTTGCGCGTTCGGATTGCCGGCATTGCGGTTCGCGAAGCGGCCTGACCTTGACCCCGCTGGACAAATCCTCTCCCAAGCTGCCAACTAGGTGTGAACGGGAGGGCGTTCTTGCGGCATTTTTTGTTCATGGTCGGTTTGGCCGTCGCGCTGATCGGAAGCGGTGGCGCTTTCGCTGGCACAGCCGATGCGGTCGAAACGACGCTTTATTTCGGACTTGACCTGCCTGGCGGCGGCACGGTCAGCGAGGAGCAATGGTCTGGCTTCCTTGCAGATGCTGTCACGCCTCGCTTCCCTGACGGGTTCACGGTTCTCGATGGGTACGGGCAGTGGCGCGACCCCGGGATGGCCGATGCGCCGATCGTTCGCGAGAAGACACGGGTCATCGTCATCGTTCATCCCGAGACGTCAGCCGCTGAAGGTGCCATCGGTGAAATAAAGTCTTTCTACAAGACAAGCTTTGGCCAGAAATCCGTGTTCCATACGCAGGCGCAGGTGCGTGTTGTAGAGTAGGTTTTTCGATGTTCACGATTTCCCGTTCTATCGAAAAGAGCTTCGAGATATGGCCCGGCAAGCTTTCTTTCGCCGCTGCGGGCGACGGTTCGCGCGAAGCGCTCGACGCTGCAATGGATATTGCCCGCGATCTTTCGCGCGCCGTGCTCGCAGATGCCGAACTGCTGGCGAAAGGCGCTGCAAATGCTTTGCCTCGGGGCAGGGCGGGGCGGATTGCAGTAGAGACGGTAAATCTCTTTCGTGAGCTTCTCCCTTCTCTCGAATTGCCTCCCGTGTTGGCGGCTTTACCGGGCGCGGTTTGCGATGCCGTGCTTGACGGTATGCTCGACGCCGCACGTCGGAATGGCGGCGTGGGGTTCATCGCCGTGTCGCTTGGAGAAGTACTCGCCCTCCATCAGGAACCAGGTGTAGCGGCAGGCGTCGATGGAAGTGTTCGGCCGGTGCTTGGGGAATTTGTCTCTGCCCTGGGGGCGGGCATCCATGGCGGTGCAGCTCTGGGCGGTAACCGGTCTTGCGTTCCGACCTGCGGGGCACTCGACATTGTCGCAGTGCAATCGAAGTCGGCAGCGGCGGCAGGGCTTGCAGCCGCAATCGTTGCCGACGCTGCAGCCGATACAATTGCAGTGCCGCGAGGCGCCACGCCGCGCGACCGGCTGTTTGCGATGGCGTGGCGAGAGCGGAGTGTTACCGCATCGGTGGGGCCCGTCGAACCGGAATCGATCTGGCAGGTACTTTCCGCGTCCGTTCGGCAAGCGACGGCGCTCCGGGACAAGCGCTTGCTGCGCGCGGCGGCGCTCGGCTTCAAGGGGCGCGGCCGGACGGTCGGTCCGGTGGACGGCGACAGGTTGCTCCGTTTCGGCGTTTCGGAGTGGCGCTAGCGGCAGAGGAACGTCATACTGGCGCCGGTTTTTCGCCGGGAGGGCGCCATGGGATTCTACGAACGCCGCATTGTTCCGCACATCATCAACTGTGCCTGTGGCTCCAAGCCGATCCGCTATCAACGCAAGAAGGTCGTGCCTCTGGCGGAAGGGACGGTGCTCGAAATCGGTATCGGTACCGGGCTCAATCTTCCTTATTACGATCCGGCAAGGGTCACGCGGGTCATAGGGCTCGATCCGTCGGAAGAATCATGGCGACTGGCGGGCGAGCGCGCGCAGGCTCTTTCCTTTCCGGTTGAGTTTATCGGTCTGCCGGGTGAACAGATTCCGCTCGAGGACAAGAGCGTCGATACCGTGCTTTGTACTTTCAGCCTTTGCACGATCCCCGATCCGGTGAAGGCACTCGAAGGCATGCGCCGCGTCTTGAAGCCGGGCGGGAAGCTCATTTTCTGCGAACACGGTGCGGCACCGGACAATCAGGTGGCCCGCTGGCAGGACCGCATCAATCCCGTCTGGAAGGTGTTGTTCGGCGGTTGCAACCTCAACCGCAAGATGCCGTCGCTCATCGAAGAAGGCGGTTTCCGCATCGCCGATCTCCAGACGATGTATCTTCCCTCCACGCCGCGCTTTGCCGGTTTCAATTATTGGGGCGTCGCGCAGGTCTGATTGCTTCGGCAGTCCGGGGTTTCCTGACTTGACCCTTATGGTTCTTGCATTTAGAACAAATCAGGAACATAAGGAATTGTCATGTCACCGGCCAGCAAAGAACACCTTATTGCTGAGTTGAAAGCCCGCATTGCCGGTCATACGCCCGTGGCAGGTCGAATAACGCCTGTATTTTCACTCGGGGTGCCTGAAATCGACGGAGTGCTGCCTGAGGGTGGCATGAAGCGCGGCGCGCTGCATGAAGTCGCAGCGGCCGCTTATCGGGATATGGGCGCAGCCACGGGATTTCTTGCATCACTCGCGGTTTGTGTCAGCCGGCATTCCGCGCTTCCTGTTCTCTGGTGCGAAACGGTGAGGCCGCCCTACGATATGGGCCGGCTTTACGGGCCGGGGCTTTCCGCATTCGGCCTGGAGCCGCAGAGGATCGTGCTTGCTTTGCCGCCCGGAGATGCCGATTGCCTGTGGGTTATGGAGGAGGCGTTGCACAGCCATGCCTTTGCGGCTGTGATCGGTGAGCTTGACGGACGCTCTTCCGCGCTCAGCCTGACTGCCACGAGGCGGCTTCAACTCGCTGCAGAGGCGTCGGGGACGCCGGTTCTGCTTTTCACTGGCCATGCCAAAGAGGGGGCAAGCGTTGCCGTTACTCGCTGGCGTGTGGCTTCGGTGCCGAGTGCCGTTCTTTCTCATGTGGAAGAGAAGGAGATGCTGCCCGGCGCGGCGCGCTGGCATGTTGCGCTTACCCGTTCACGTGGCGGTCAATCCGGCTCGTGGCTGGTGGGATGGAATACGATGGAGGTTGCGTTTTCCGCAGTGGCGTGGACAGCAGATGCCTCTTCCGAACGAAATGTCGCGCCTCTTCACGATCCTGCGGTCATCCCGTTCAGGCAGACGGCCTGAACCGTACTTACCGGTAATAGGGAGGGTAGTAGCGATAGGGGTAAGGATACCCCGGATAGGATCCCCACCAAGGCGAAGGAGTCCGGGCGCGATTTAGTGCCCGCGTGTTTTCTTCCCGGGCGCGAATTTCCTTGAGCTTCAGCATGCAATTCGCAAAGGCTTCCGTGCCTTCCGTGAACCCCAGTTTTTTACACTCGTCCTGATCCGATTGTTGTTGCGCGGCCGTGCGGGCGGCCTGTTCCTGCGGGCTTGCACAGGCTGCAAGTGCGGCGAAAGCCGCAACGGCCAAAGCGGTACGCACGATACGCATGCTCCCTTCCTTTCGCGTCAGAAGCCCTTGGAAACACCAATTCCGACGCCAAAGCCGATATTAGGCGAGCGGTTCGCGTTTTCCTTGGCGCGAATTTCCTTCATTTTGAGGCGGCAGTTTCCGTAGGCCTCCGTATTCGGTTCGAACCCCAGTTCCACGCAATTCTTGTGATCCTCGGCTTCGAGACGCGCTTGTTCGACCGCCGGATCGGCGCATGCGGCGAGCGCAAGCGGTAGCGCCAACGCGAAGCCAAGGATCAGCCGCTTTGCCCGGTCCGCCGGTGAAAATCTCAACATGCTTCTGCCTCCCGATGCGCAGGGCACCCAATCCCAACTACCTAAGGCTACTCCCGTTTCATGCAAGGAGGGGCGGAAAGTAACTTCCGGATTCGACTCGCCATCGGGGTGAGAACAGGGCAGGATGATGTTCCTGTTTTGTTCTCAAGGCGTGCCAATGACGGGAGAAAGACGGATCGCCGCGCTCTGGTTACCGTTCTGGCCTATCGAGCAGCTCTATCGCGATCTCGCACATCGGTACCCCACGATAACGGAAAGGCCGCGGGCTCTTGCGCGGCCGGGAGCAGGAGGTCTCCGGATAACGGCTTGCGACAGGCAGGCCCGTGCCGCAGGGGTTGAGCATGGGCAACTGGTACCGGATGCCATGGCGCTTTGCCCCTTGCTCGAACTGCACCCGGCCGACAACGAGGGGAACCGCGAGGCACTTGCGCGGATCGCTCGCTGGTGTGGACGCTACACACCCTGGACGGCGGCCGACCCAATTGGCCGGGGAGAGGAGCCGGACGGCGTTTTGCTCGACATTACAGGTTGCGCCCATCTCTTCGGCGGTGAGGGGGAGCTGCTTTCAACCCTTCATCGGCGTTTTTGCGGACTGGGCTTGACGGTCCGCTGTGCGATCGCATCGACGCCAGGGGCGGCCTGGGCGCTTGCGCGATATGGCCAGAATACACTTTCCATCGTTCCTGCGGGCGGGGAAGCAGATGCACTTCGCGAATTGCCGGTTGCGGCGCTCCGGCTCGACGGGGCGGTCGTGGATGGGCTCATGCGTCTCGGATTGAAGCGGGCGGGCGATCTCTATGGCAAGCCGCGTGCGCCGATCGCCGCCCGTTTTGGTGCCGAAGTCGCGCGGCGTCTCGACGAGGCTCTCGGTTTCGAGCGGGAGCCGATCTCGCCAGACTTACCGCATGTTTCCCATCGTGCGAGTCTTTCCTTTCCAGAAGGATTGACTCAACTTCCTCATATCGAAGAAGCCGTTCTGCGGATTGTGGGCGATCTCTGCGACGTGCTTCAGCGCGAACAACAGGGTGCCCGGCGTCTCGAATTACAGCTTTTCCGCGTCGATGGGGAAGTGACGCAGCTTCGTGCAGGTACCGGCAGGCCTTCTCATGAGGCCGCTCATCTTGCGCGGATTTTCCGTGAGAAGCTTGCGCGCGCCGGCGACGATTTCGATGCGGGTTTCGGCATTGAAGCGATCACGCTTGCTTGTCTTGCCGTGGAACCCATGCCGCCTATGCAGGAAGGCTTCGACAGAAACGAAGCGCGTCTTCACGATCTCGAACGCTTCCTTGACCGGCTGAGCAACCGGCTCGGGCAGGACCGTGTCCTGCGGTTCGAGCCGAGAGCGAGCCATATTCCCGAGTGTGCTGTTGTCCGTGTTCCTTCGCTGCACGGCATTACACCTGCCATGCGCGCCTGGCCGATGCACAGGGACGAGCATCGCGCTTCCATGCTCGGTGGCAGCCTACCGCGTCCCTTGAGGCTTCTCCCCCTGCCTGAACCGGTCGATGTCGTTGCCGAGGTGCCTGAGGGGCCGCCACGCATTTTTCGTTGGCGGCGGATCGCCCACAAGGTTGCGCGTACGGAGGGGCCGGAGCGTATCGCACCCGAATGGTGGCGCGGAAACCGTCAACATACACGGGATTATTATCGGGTGGAGGATAGTGAAGGCTGCCGTTTCTGGCTTTACCGCGATGGCCTTTACTACCGTGACAAGGAAGCGCCGCGCTGGTTCATGCATGGCGTTTTCGAATGATCCCGTTCTTTGCGGAGCTGGCGGTGGCGACCAATTTCAGCTTCCTGCGCGGTGCCTCGCATGCAGAGGAACTGGTAATGGCGGCAGAGGCGCTGGAACTTTCCGCAATTGGCGTTGCCGACCGGAATACGCTTGCGGGCGTTGTGCGCGCTCACGCGGCCGCCAGGGAGGCGGGGATAAGACTGCTTGTCGGCGCAAGGCTTGTGCTGCAGGACGGCTTCGAGGTCATTGCCTATCCGCGAGACCGCGATGCCTATGGGCGGCTGACAAAGCTTCTCACGCGCGGCAATCGACGTGCGCCGAAAGGCGAATGTCACCTCGATATGGGCGACGTGCTTGCGTATGGGGAGGGGCATTGTTTCATCGCCATGCCGCCGGCCATTCCAGCCAAGGGTTTTTCCGGCAATCTCAAATTGCTGGCCGAGGCATTTCCCGGCTCTGTCTGGATCGGTCTGACGCCGCTTTACCGGAGCGATGACAAGCGGCGCCACGCCATGCTCGTCCGGCTTTCGCGTGAAATGGAGATACCACTCGTCGCGACGAATGATGTTTTCTATCACATGCCGAACCGGAAGCCGCTTCACGATGTGCTCACCTGTATTCGGGAGCACTGCACGCTGAAGGAGGCCGGGTTCCGTCTTTCCGCAAATGCCGAGCGGCATTTGAAAAGCGGTGAGGAAATGGCGCGCCTTCTTGCAGACTGGCCGGAGGCGTTGGGTGCGACGAAAGAGATCGCCAGCCGTTGCCGTTTTTCTCTGGATGAACTCCGCTACGAATATCCCGCCGATAATTTTTCGGAAAACGAGACACCGCAGGAACTTCTGACACGCCTGACGTGGGAAGGTGCGAGAGGGCATTTTCCGGAAGGAGTAGGCGAGAAGCTTGAGAAGACGATTGCGCGTGAACTCGCCATCATCGAGGAAAAGGCTTATGCGCCTTACTTCCTCACCGTTTACGACATCGTTCGAGAAGCGCGCCGTCTCGATATTCTCTGCCAAGGGCGGGGATCCGCCGCCAATTCGGTTGTCTGTTTCTGTCTCGGCATTACTTCCGTCAATCCGGTGGAAGTCGATCTCCTGTTCGAGCGGTTTGTTTCCAGGGATCGCGATGAGCCGCCGGATATCGATGTCGATTTCGAGCATGAGCGGCGTGAAGAGGTGATCCAGTACATTTACACGAAGTACGGTCGCCACCGGGCTGGCATCGCCGCAACGGTGATAACCTATCGTTCGCGCAGTGCCATTCGCGATGTTGGCAAGGTATTCGGTCTTTCCGAAGACGTCGTCACTGCGCTGTCGCGTTCGACATGGGGTTGGTCGAACACGGGCATATCGGCGGGGAATGCCGAGGAGATCGGACTCGATCCAAAAAATCCGCAATTGCGCCTGGCATTGAAACTCGCGAGCGAGCTCATCGGTTTTCCTCGCCATCTTTCGCAGCATGTTGGCGGCTTCGTCATCACGAAGGGTCCGCTTGAAGAGGTGGTGCCGATCCAGAATGCCGCGATGGAAGACCGGACCTTCGTGGAGTGGGACAAGGACGATCTCGATACGCTTGGTATCCTGAAAATCGACGTGCTGGCACTTGGCATGCTGACCTGCATTCGCAAGGCCTTCGATCTTCTCAAAAAGCATTACGGCGAGCGGATGACGCTTGCGAACGTGCCGCCGGGCGATGAGAAGGTCTACGACATGCTTTGCAACGCCGATGCGGTTGGCGTTTTTCAGGTCGAGAGCCGGGCGCAGATGTCGATGCTGCCGCGCCTCAAGCCACGCTGCTTCTACGATCTCGTAGTCGAAGTGGCGATCGTGCGGCCGGGGCCCATACAGGGGGATATGGTGCATCCCTATCTGCGGCGGCGGAGCGGACAGGAGAGGGTCGACTATCCCAGGAAAGAACTCGAAGACGTTCTGAAAAAGACTTACGGCGTGCCGCTCTTTCAAGAGCAGGCAATGAAAATTGCCATCGTGGCGGCTGGCTTTACGCCCGGAGAATCCGATCGGTTGCGCCGCGCCATGGCCACGTTCCGCAAGTCGGGCACAATCGGCATGTATCGAGAGAAGTTTGTCGACGGGATGATGCGGAACGGTTACGAGCCCGATTTCGCGGAGCGTTGTTTCAAACAGATCGAAGGTTTTGCCGATTACGGTTTTCCCGAGAGCCACGCCGCCGCCTTTGCGCGGCTTGCCTATGTTTCTGCCTGGCTTAAATGTCACTATCCGGACGTTTTCTGCGCGGCGATCCTCAATTCCCAGCCCATGGGTTTTTATGCGCCCGCACAGCTTGTTCGCGATGCGCGGGAGCATGGCGTGGAGGTCCGCCCCGTCGATGTGAACTACAGCGACTGGGATTGTACGCTCGAAGAGGTGGGGGCGGGGAAATGTGCCGTCAGGCTCGGTATCCGCCAGATAAAGGGCGTGCACGAGGCGACCGCACTTGCCATCGAAAGAAGTCGTGCTGGAGGCTTCGATTCCGTGCGGCATTTCTGGCTAAGGACGGGGCTTTATCCCCGCATCATCGAACGGTTGGCCGATGCGGATGCATTTCGTTCGATCGGTCTCGATCGCCGTGAGGCGCTCTGGGCTGTGCGTGGTCTTGGCGGATATGCGGGTGGCCAGAACGGCAAGATGCCGGCACCCCTGCCGCTTTTCGCTGTGCTGGAGGAAGGTGGTTTGCAACGGGAAGAGGAGACGGACCTGCCCGCGATGCCACCCGGCGAGCATGTCGTGCTCGATTATGCAACGCTCCGGCTCTCGCTGAAGGCGCATCCGCTCTCTTTTCTCCGCGATCGCTTCGCGGCGTGTGGCGTCATTCCCAATGCAAGGTTGAAGGATGTCGAGGCAGGCAGGCGGGTGTCGCTTGCGGGGCTTGTCCTCGTTCGCCAACGGCCCGGCACGGCGAGCGGTGTGATCTTCGCGACACTGGAGGACGAAACCGGTGTCGCCAACATCATCATCTGGCCGAAACTTTACGAAAAGTGCCGCCGGATCGTGCTCACATCAAGGTTGCTGTTCGTACGCGGCCGTGTGCAGAGGGAAGGTATCGTGATCCATGTGGTGGCCGACGACCTTGAAGACTGGACACAGGAACTCGGCCTTCTCTCATCGGAAGATTTCGGCGAGGCCACGATTGCACGGGCCGATGGCGTAAAGCATCCGGAGCACGACTCCCGCGACGGCAATCGCAACAAGGAAGAACAGAAGCGCATGCGCGCTGCGCGTTTCGTTCCCCGGAGCCGCGACTTTCACTGAGCAGCGGGAACCGGGGATATCATTTGCCGCGCAGGACCGCGAACTGGACGGCGCTGCCTCCGATCTCCGTCACTACGAAGAGCCAGAGAACGGGTGTCGCGCCCTCCATCATCGCGTAGACGATGAGCCCCGCAACGGCGAGGCGGGCCAAAGCATCGGTCCGTGCGAGGAAGGGCGAGGGAATGCGCAGGCGCGCGAGCGCCCAAACGACACCAAGCACCCCCATGATGTGCACGAACATCATCGCGAGAGGACCCATCTCGAACAAAATCGCCGGCGTTCCGAAGCCCAGCCAGCGGTCGAGAACATAGATGAGGGCGATCACCGCCTCGGCGATAAAGGGCAATGCGAAGGGCAAAGTCACCGCAAGGTCTGCCCAGGCGACACCCCGAATCGTTTTTTCCTGCATGTCTTTTCCTCATTCGGTCTGCGGCATTCCGCCCTGGAGTTGTCCCCGGATGCCGCCGCCCCCCTATCTTCTGCTATAAGCAAGGTCACGTGAACAGCCCGAAGCATCGGCGGAGGCGTTTTGCAACGACGTACAATCTGGGCAGGCGGCGCTGCCGCAGTCGCCCTCGCGGCAACTATCCTCGTTTATTTCACCTATTTTCTGCCCCCGGAGGTCGCAACGACGCCTCCAAGCAGAGGAGTTGCGGTGGAAGCGGTCTATGCCACCGGCACGGTGGAACCCCTCCGCTATGCGCATGTCGGAACGAAAATTGCGGGGCCCATTACCGAAGTGCTGAAGCATGAAGGCGAGTCCGTGGAGCGTGGCAACATCCTTGCCGTTATCGAAGCCAGCGAAGACATCACGCGGGTGCAGGAGCTCGCCGCACGAATGAAGCTCACCGCCGCGGAGCTCGATCGCGCCCGTCAACTCAGACGCACGGGCAATGCGAGCCAGGCGACACTCGATCAGGCAGAGAGCGCCCATTCCGCGGCCGTTGCTGCCTACAGGGGGGCGAAAGCACGGCTCGACGACCATTTCATCACGGCGCCCATTTCGGGAGATGTGCTGCGTTCCGAAAACAGGATCAAGGTTGGCGACATGGTGCAGCCGGGCCAGATTCTATTCATGGTTGGCGATCCTGCGGAACTGCAGATCGATGCGGAAGTGGACGAGGAGGACATCGTCAAGGTCAATCCCGGGCAGGAAGCGTTGATCCGCGCCGATGCCTTTCCGGGGCAAGCACTCAGGGCGGAGGTGCGGCGCATCACGCCTTATGGCGACCCCGTTGGACGGACCTACCGTGTCTATCTTGCGTTGCCGGAAAACACGCCACTCATTTCCGGAATGACGACCGAAATCAACATCGTCGTGCGGCGCGAGGAGAATGCGCTTCTCGTTCCCGTCTCGTCCCTGTCGGGGAAATCCGTCTGGGTCGTTTCGGGCGGTGCGGCGCGGCTGCAGGAAGTCGAACTCGGCGCTGTGGGGCAAGTGAATGCCGAGATTCTCTCCGGTCTTGCGGAGGATGCGATGGTCATAGTCGATCCGCCATCCGGTCTTGTGGAGGGCGACAGTGTGCGGACAAGGCCAATGTCCGCTGCTGCCGCCACGTAAGCGAGGACGCCCGTGTTCTGGCAGGTCGCCATAAGCATCGCCGCGGCGCAACTCCTCCACAGGCGGCGCCAGACCATCGTGTCCACGTTGGGCGTAGCGCTCGGTGTCGGCTTCTTCATCGCCACTTCGTCGGTGATGTCCGGATCGGAAAATGACCTCGTGCAGCGGCTGGTGAACAACTCACCGCACATCACGATGAAGGATGAATTTCGTACGGCTGCGAAACAGCCGATCTTCGTGGCCATGCCGGATGCGACCGTCAAGCTTACGAACACGAAGCCGCGCGAGTATCTTCGCGGCATCAAGAATTACGGTGCGATCATCGACGAACTCTCGCAACAAAACGATGTGATTGCCGAGGCGGCACTGACCGGACAGGCGATCGTCCGGTATGCGAGCAAGGATGTCGGTGCGTCCATCGCGGGGATCGACCCCGAGAAGGAACGCTATCTCACGACTGTCGAACGCGACATGCGCGAAGGAAGCCTGATGCGGCTCAAGACCGCATCGCAAGGTATCGTCATTGGGCGCGGCATGTCGGCCAGGCTTGGGCTCGGCATGGACGATCTCGCGACGGTCGTTTCGCCAACCGGGCTCGTCCGGCGCATGAAAGTGGTCGGCATCTTCAGCACAGGCAATCTGCTGCTCGACGAAGGGCAGGTCTACATGCTGATCAAGGATGCGCAGGTGCTGCTCGACAAGCCGTTCATCGCCAACAGAATCCGGATCAAGATCGGCGATCCCGACCAGGCGGAGAGTTTCGCGGCGCGCATCGAAAGCCGATGGGGGTATCGCTCGGAATCCTGGCAGGAAGTGAACCGCGACTTCCTCGGCCTTTTCGTGATCCGCAACACGATTACCTATTCGATTGTGGGGGCGATCATGGTGGTGGCGTCGTTCGGCATCTTCAACATCATCTCGACCATCGTGATGGAGAAGAGGCGCGACATCGCCATTCTCATGTCGATGGGGTTTCGGGCCTACGACATCCAGGCGATCTTTCTCGTGCAGGGAGCGGTGGTCGGGATCGTGGGTATGCTGCTTGGCTGGTGCATCGGGCTCGTGCTGCTGCAGATGCTTGCCTCGATCGAATTCACCATTCCCGGCATGTCGGAGAAGCAGCATATCGTGCTCGACCGTGGATTCTTCCAGTTCGCGCTGGGCGGTTTCTTCTCGCTGGTATCGGCGGTCGGCGCCGCCTGGTATCCGGCGCGAAAGGCATCGCAGGTCCGGCCCGTCGATATCATTCGGGGGGCGGCATGAGCGACGGCCATCCGCTGATCGAGGCGCGTGGCGTCTCGCGTATCCTGCAGGAGACCGTTCCGGTAATGCTTGTCCGGGATATCGATATCGGTGTCGGGCATGGAGAGTTCGTGAGTGTGACGGGGCCATCCGGATCGGGAAAGTCGTCGCTCCTCTACCTCCTCGGCCTTCTGGATGTGCCGACTTCCGGCAGCGTATTTCTCGACGGGGAAGATACGACCGGTCTCGACGCAGACGCGCTCGCGGCGATGAGGCTTCGCAAGATCGGCTTTGTTTTCCAGTTCCATTTTCTGTTACCGGAATTTTCGGTCGTGCAGAACGTGATGCTGCCGATGCGGCGCCTCGGCCGGCAAAGCGAGGCGGAGATGACGGAGCGCGGCCACAAGTTGCTTGATGAACTGGATATTGCCGACCAAGCGAAGAAACGGCCCGATCAGCTTTCCGGCGGGCAACGGCAGAGAGTTGCGATCGCACGGGCGCTTGCAAACGATCCGGCGCTCATCCTTGCCGACGAACCGACCGGCAATCTCGACAGCAAGAACAGCGAGATCGTGCAGGAGATTTTCGCGAAGCTGGTGCGCGAAGAGGGAAGGACCGTCGTTGCGGTGACGCACGAGCCCGGTTTCGCGGAGGCAACCGACCGCAACATCCACCTTGTGGACGGACGCGTCGACCGCGATACAAAGCGTTAGCGGGAGAGTTCCCGCATCGCATGATCGAGGCCTTCGAGCGTCAGCGGGAACATGCGCTCGCCCATGATCTGCTTGATGATCTGAAGCGAAGGCGTGTATTCCCAATGCCGCTCGGGGATCGGATTGATCCAGATGCAGCTTTCGTAGATCTGGTTGACGCGTTCGAGCCAGATGCCGCCCGGTTCCTCGTTCCAGTGCTCAACGGAGCCGCCGGCATAAGTGATTTCATAGGGCGACATGGTGGCATCGCCGACGAAAATCACTTTGTAATCAGAGGGATACTTGTGGAGCACGTCCCAGGTGGTGAGCTTCTCCGTATGGCGGCGGCGATTGTCCTTCCAGACGCCTTCGTAGAGGCAGTTGTGGAAGTAGAAATATTCGAGGTTCTTGAATTCGGTGCGCGCGGCCGAGAAAAGCTCCTCGCATAGCTTGATGTGGCTGTCCATTGAGCCGCCGATATCGAAGAAAATCAATACGTTGATCTTGTTGCGGCGCTCGGGACGCATGATCAGGTCGAGATAACCCTGATGCGCCGTCGCCTTGATGGTGCCGTCGAGATCGAGTTCCGTCGGTGCGCCTTCACGCGCGAAGCGGCGCAGGCGGCGCAGCGCCACCTTGATGTTGCGTGTGCCGAGCTCGATCTGGTCGTCGAGGTTCTTGTATTCGCGCTTGTCCCAGACCTTCACGGCCTTGCCGTGGCGGCCTTCCTTCTGACCGATGCGGACGCCTTCCGGGTTGTAACCATTTGCACCGAAAGGAGAAGTTCCGCCCGTGCCGATCCAGCGCCTTCTCTTCCTCGGTCAGGAATTTCTCGGTGAGGGCGCGGAGCCATTCTTCCGGTATCTGGGCGATGTCGCCTTCGCCCACCTGTTCCAAGCCCTTGAAAACATGAGAGAAAACGAGGTCGAACTTGTCGAGGTTGCGTTCGTCCTTCACCAGCGCAGAGCGCGAGAGGTAGTAGAAATCCTCAACCTTGCGGTCGATGACGTCGGCGTCCATGGCCTCCAGCAGCGTGAGATATTCACGCAAGCTGACGGGCACGTTGGCCTTTTTGAGTTCATGGAAGAAATGGACGAACATGGGCGTTCCCGAAAATCTGGAATGACATTTGGGCGCAGTCTAGGGCCTATGGGGCCCGGTTTGAAGGGGTGGGAGTGTTCATTTATGGACCGGGGATATCCAGGAATTTTTCTTTTGATGCTTGGGCTTACCGCTTGCGCGGCTGCTGCGGCGGAGAGCCCGTGGGCGGCGGAGGGGCAGGCGAAAGCCGATATTGAAGCCTGTATTGCACAAGCGCCGGAAAGCGAGGGAAACGCCGGACGAGACTGCGGTGACCGGTTTTTCATGCGGTGTGCTGAGGCCGGCGACTGGACGACGCTTGCCATGCTCACCTGCCAGGGGGAGGTGAGGGATTATTGGGAGAGCGTTGTGGCGGCGCGTGAGGAGGCGGTGATTGCCAAGGAAGATCAACGCCTTACGGACTGGGTGGCAGCGAGCGGCGCGACCTATGAGGCGTATCGCGAGGCCCGTTGCGTGCGGTTTCGAATCCCGATGGGCACGATGTATGGGCCCATGCTCGTGGGCTGCCAGAGCGAAATGGCGCGGGAAAGGGCGGAAGATCTGGCGGATTTCCTGGGCGACGAGCCGTTGATCGTGCCGGAGCCCGAGTGAATTGTGACGGTGGTTGCGGGGATATCCCCGCCACGACGTAACCCCTTGGCGCGGCTCGCGGATTCGGCGTTTGCGGGATAAGCCGTACCCGAGTGTCACATGAATGTCATCGAAACGTCACGAACGGGGATTCGTATCGATCAGTATACGGATGAAGTGAGCTTGTCCCCGGTGGGGATTTCCCCCCAACCCCTCAAAAACTTATGCCCGGTTTCAGGGTATCTGCTTTTGGGCGGCGGGTTCGCGGGCGGTGAAGGCGGTCAATTGCTTCACGAGGCCGTTGTCGACCGCACGAGGCATGAACTGCTGCACGAAGATGAAGAAGCGCTCGGGCCCGGCGGGATAGATCGTCCGCTTGCCCCGGACGGCACCGCGCCAGATGCGCCGCGCGACCTTCTCCGGCGCGTCGAGCTTCATGGCGAAAGGTTCGACCAGTGCATCGAATTCCTTCGCGGCGGGGGTGCGGACCGCGCGCGGCGCGGCATAGGTGACGCCGATCCCCTCGGACTGCAATTCGCGGCGGAGCGCATCCGACAGGCCGCGAAGGCCGAACTTCGTTGCGGAGTAGACGGCGAAGAGCGGAAAGGCGATGTCGCCGAACATCGACCCGACATTGACGATACGCGGCTTCTTCGAACGGCGGAGCATGGGCAGGAGGTCGCGCGCGAGGAGAAGGGGGGCGGCGAGGTTTGTCGCGATCATCGCCTCGACCGAGCGATCGTCCATTGTGGAAAGGGGACCGGTGCGGACAACGCCCGCATTGTTGATCAGCATGTCGACGCGGCCGCCCGCCTGCATGCATGCCTCGCGAAGGAGGCGGCGCCCGTCCGGTACGGTCACGTCGGCCTGCACGAGAATGGGCGGCAACGCAGCGCGAAGCGTGTCGGCGACTTCGGCAAGCGGTTCCGCGCGGCGGCCTGCGAGGACGAGTTGCGCACCGCTCTTTGCGGCTTCGCGCGCCAGCGCCGCGCCGATGCCCGACCCCGCGCCCGTTATGACGACGACTTGCGCATCACGCTGCATTTTGCTCATTCCTCTTTTCAGCGTCGCGGGCGAGCTTCGCGAACATCTCGCCCCAGAGCTCATAGACCATGTTTGCCGTGTCGATAATCGCGCGGTGGTTCTCTTCGCCCTCGACGGTGTTGACGAGGTTCTGGAAGAAGACGATGTGCTCGCGGTCGAGGGTGCCGTGCGAGGTCAGATAGGAAAACCCCTTCTGCTCGCCGATCATGCCAAGGCGCTTGCGCACGGCATCGGCGCCCGCCGAGGCGATGTCGACCGATGTGCCTTCGAGGACGAGAACCATGCCGAGCATGGAATAGGGGTTGAGGAAGCCGACGGCGTAGTAGACCCAGGCGACCATGGCACGCACCGGCCAGCCGCCATCGCCGCGCCTGACCGCTTCGGCATCGCCGCCGATATGGGCGATGTCGTCGAGAATCCATTCCTCGTGGCCTTGTTCCTCGTCGAGATATTCGAGAAGCGCCTTGCGGTAGGCCGTGTCGTGCTTCGGGCAATGCGCGAGCGTATGGGCGAGCAAGGGGCAGGTGTGACGGACGTGGTGATAGGCTTCCGTCAGATAGGCAATGTAGAGATCGCGATCGACGCCGTTCTGCGCGGCTTCGAGCACGATGGGGATGGAGAAGAACGCGTCGCGCGCTGCCTGCGTCTCGGCGATCAAACGGTCGTAGAAGCTCATATGGAAATCTCCTCCGGCACAGGCGCCGTTTTGCTGCGCGATTGTGCATCCGCCGTGCGCAGCCAGGCTTCGACCGCCTTGCGCCGCACGCGGCCATTGGGGCTTGTGAGACCGAGCGCCTGCATTTCGTCTGCGGTCGTCGCGATGTAACTGCGCGGCAGGGCGTAGTCGGGGAGGCCGGCGCAGATTTGCTGGAGGGCGGTCAACACTTCGCCGGGGCGGGCGGCGGTGAAGAAGTCTCCAGCGAAGGCGCCCGGTACGATCAGCACCGTCGGATAGGACCTGCCATGGCCGGCAAGCGTCGCGCGCAGGATGCGCGGATCGCCCTGAAGCTGCGCTTCGATCCATTCCGGCTGCACGTTGCGTCCGAAGCCGGTGACGATCATCGCGTCCTTGCGGCCCTCGATGACGAGGTTGCCGGCATCGTCGAAGTAACCGAGGTCGCCGGTGCGCCAGGGACCGTCGAGGTCCGGCTGGCCGACATAGCCTGTCATGACGCTCGGGCCTTCGACCACGATCTCGCCGCCGGAGATGGTGACGGTGAGGCCGTCGAGCGGCTTTCCCACTGTGCCGGGCGATGCGTGGCCCGGACGGTTGACGGCGACGACGGAGCCGCATTCGGAGAGGCCATAGCCTTCGAGGCTAGGAATGCCGAGCCTCGTCGCGGCGGTCAGAACCTGCGGCGGCACCGGGGCGCCACCGACCGCGACGACGCGAAGCGAGGCAGGCGCCCGCGCGCCGGAAAGGATGAGCGCGCCAACCCATGCGCGCAGAAGCTCGGGCACGAGAACGCTGACGGAAGGCCGCACCTCGTCGAAGGCGAGGCGGATCGCATCGAGGTTGCCGCTTGCGCATTGAGCGGCGACATCCCTGCGGATGGTCGAGACGCCGCCGACCATGAGGGGCACGTGGATGCCGCAGAGTTCCTCAAGGAGAAGCGGGAAGGGGAGGACCGAGAGATAGCTGTCGCTCGCCGTGGCGGAGATCGCTTTTGCGAGGCCGCGCGAGATATGATCGAGCTGCGCATCGCCGAGACGCACGCCCTTGGGCTGGCCGGTGGAGCCGGAGGTGTAGATCACGCGCTCGCCACGCGCGGCGCCGTCGAGACCTTGCATGCCGCCTTCGGCTTTCGGCACAGGCTGAACGCATCCGAAACGGGCGGCGCGCTCATGCATGGCGGGGCTTGCGAGGATCAGGCCGATACCGGCGTCCCGAACGACGTGGACGAGCTGGTCATCGGAGAAGAAGGGCGGCAGGGGGACGAAGCGCCTGCCCGAGGCGGTCGCCGCGAGGTCGGCGACAACCCAGTCTATGCCGTTTTCGGCCATGAGGCCGATGGGCGCGCTGTCGCGGGCGAGCACGTCCAACGCACCGGCAACGCGGCGCGCGAGGCCCGCATAGCTCAACTCGCCTTCATCGTCGCGGAAGGCAATGCGGTCCGGCCACTCATTCGCGCCTTTTCTCAGGGCGGCGATTACCTCAGCCATTCAAAACGGTCTCCCTGGTCGATGGACGCGGCATCCGCGCGCGGGGAAGAAGGCAGGTCGCGGGCGCCGCCGGGTTCGGCATGAGACAGACCCAGGGGTCCTGTTCGTAATAGCTGCCCCAGCTTTCGGGATTGCCGACGCGTTCCGGCGCGGCGGCGAGGAGCGGCACGAAGGGAATGCCGAGCCGCGTGAAAAGCCCGCGGAGCGGCGCCGTCGCCGTGAAGACACCGCAGCCGAGGCCGCGCGCCCGCCCGTTATGCAACATGGCGGACATGAGCGGGAAGAGCGCGAAGGGCGAAGTGCTGACCAGCGTCGTCACTTCGAGAAACTCGTCGCGCGCGTAAGGCTTGCCGAGGGCAGCGAATGCCTGCATTTCAAGCGGTGCGTCGAGATAGGCTTCCGAAAAGAAACCATCCCCGCGAAGGCGAAGCCCGGCGGCGGCGAGCGGCGCGCCGTCCGCCCGCAGCACGGCGAAGAGGACCGCCGGGAAGCCGCCGATCGCCGCACCGTATTTGCGGGCGTAACCTGCCCGGATGAAATCCTCGACGGCCGGCCGCACCGCCGCGGTGGAATCGACAAGCATCACCTGCACGTCTGCCCTCGGGATCGTCTGCGCCGGCGGAGAGGGGCGGGCGCGGTTACTCGAACAAGGAATGGGGGCAAAGTCCTGCCTATTTGAGGACGTAGCTGATCTCGGAGCCGTCCGCGCCGTTGAATTTCACCTGCACGAGGACGCCCGCGGCGTCGTACCAGAGCTCGCGCTCAAGCTTGCCGGTGACGGAGTAATGCGTCGCGGTGACGGGCTCTCCGTTTACCTCGACTGTCTCGGCGCCGACTTCGCGCACCGTTACTTCCATGCTGGAGCCGTCCAGCGTGTTGAGAAGGGCGTTCTGCCTGACGAGGTCTTCGTTCCAGAGACTTGCGGGGATGACGGCGGGATTTTCGTCGCCCTGCCGCGCGTCGCCGTTCACGACCAGCTTGCCGTCCGCCGCGTTCACGGCGAGGCGATGCGGCGTGCCGTCGTCGTTCGTCTTCGATTCGAGCGAGACGAGCTGACCGTCGCGCCAGGTTTCGTGACCTTCATGCTCGAAGCGGTAGACGGCGATGCCGAGCATCTTCACCGCGATGTCGGTGCCGATGTCGACTTTCAGCTCGTCGCCCTGGCGGGCGAATTCGAGACGGTGCGTGCCGATCTCGCGGCCGCCGCGCAGCACCGTGAAATCGAGCTTGCCGCTTTCGGGAACGGCAGCATTCGCGAGGCTCGCGGCGTAAAGGAAAAGGGCGGCGGCGAGGGCCGCGGAAAGGGACTTTTTATTCATAATCATACGCAAACTCCTGTGCGGGACTTGCCGGTTCGGGATTGCGCATGAAAGAAGCCTGTTCCGCTTACACCAACCTTACGGATGCGGCAGGGGAAGCGGAGGTCACGGAAAGTTCATCGGGAGGGAGCGAAAGGCACTGGTTAGCTACTGAATGTGAGACGCAATCATGGAGGCAAGCTTCTTGCTTTCCTCTGGGTGATCTTCAATCCAAGTTGCGACGAAAGCTCCCCGGATCACGCTTTCTGCTGTGAAATCGAGCGCTGCACCTAAATCAGCAAAAACGGTATGCCTGTCATGATTGGAAAGAGAAATTTCTTTCACTTTTGAAATGAGCCAATCCTGTTGTCCAAGCGAGATTTGGCACCGCATGGCGACCTTGGCGGAAAGCTTGTCGATATTATTGGCGACATAGTCGAACACCATCGCTTCCGGCATTCCCCCGGGAAGTTTGTGAATGTCTTTTGTCGCGTCTTCTTCAATCTCAGCGTCTCCATCGACTATAGCCAGAGACTTGCTGGTTATTGCTGGATTGGAGACGTGCGCGTTGTGAGTGCGAATAACATTCTGATAGCTGCCAACTGGATAAACGCCAATTGCATCCGCCACATCGTGCTCATAGGTGCGAAGCATTGCCTGTATCACTGTTTGAGCGAACGTGTCCTCTACAAAGACGGCAATACGCTCAGGCACGTCCCCGACCATCGCGCGCAGGCTATCGATGGACAGTTTACCCTGTACAACTTGGCCGTCGGCTGATGCCCATACGGCTTCCGGCGGAAGGGGCGCCAAAGCGTACTCTGAGTGCGTAGTGAAGATTGCTTGGATACGCTTTCTTTCCGCCACATCCAGAAGATACTCAACCATCGCACGGGTGGCTTTGGGGTGAAGGCCGTTTTCGATTTCCTCGATAATTATCAGAGAGGAATCCGGCGCAGATTCTATCTGCCGGATCATTCGTATGATTGACGATTCGCCTGCCCCGAAATGAAATTCTGTATACCGATCGCCGCCAATCGATCCAATATACAGATCATCTTTTCCGGTTAGGAGTGCATGCTCGAACTTCGACAAATCTTTAGCCAAAATTCGGCTGGCAATCTTAGCGACCTGCTCCCCTAGATTAGATATTTTGGGGATGAGCTTTTTGTTTGAGCCGACATATTTTTTTAGATTTTTTCGCTCGCCGGCTGGAACAGTTCGTGAAATTGGGAACTCAAGAATGTCTCTAGCGAAAAAGCGGTCTCGGTTCCATTTGTAGTTTTTGAAGCTTGCGGTTCTCTTGACCGGAGCGGAAGGATTTATTTTCCGATCGATAATCTCGTACTCAATGCTCCAGTTCTGCATTGAGTCATCCCCGATGTTGCTTTTCGGAAAAAAGGTACCTGGCTTGACATTTTTGTAAGCTGTCGCAGCCGCTCCGAGAATTGTGGATTTGCCTCCGCCGTTTGTTCCGATGAGCGCGGTCACGGGGAAGTCAAACGAAACTCTTTGTCCCGTTAAGGCGCGCACCTTAATTAAATTTACGGCACGTAGGTATCGGTCGTAGTTAGCCTTGCGCACCCTGTCTAATAGATCGTTGATCTTTGAGGGAGGGATGCTCATTTTACTTTAGTTCCTCTCGCGGCGCGCGAGGAAGGCGAGGCGTTCGAAGAGGTGGACGTCCTGCTCGTTCTTCAGGAGTGCGCCGTGGAGCGGCGGGATGAGCTTCGTCGGGTCTTTCTCGCGCAGCGTTTCCGGCGAGATGTCTTCCGAGAGGAGGAGCTTCAGCCAGTCGAGAAGTTCGGACGTCGAGGGCTTCTTCTTCAGGCCCGGCACTTCGCGGATCTCGTAGAAGATCGAGAGCGCTTCCTGCACGAGCTTGCCCTTCAGGCCCGGGAAGTGGACGTCGATGATGGCGCGCATCGTGTCTTCGTCCGGGAACTTGATGTAGTGGAAGAAGCAGCGGCGCAGGAAGGCGTCCGGC
>PHEF01000092.1 GCA_002842875.1 Alphaproteobacteria bacterium HGW-Alphaproteobacteria-3
ACGGCCCGTGAAGGAAGGCGACGTGCTCTTCGCCGCGCTGACCGTCGGCGGCAAGTCCCACAAGCTCTGGCGCTTCGATCCGGGCGACGGCGTCTGGGATTATTTCGACGAGAACGGCCAGAGCATGAAGAAGTTCCTGATGAAGACGCCGATCGACGGCGCCCGCATCAGCTCGACCTACGGCCTGCGCAAACATCCGATCCTCGGATACTCGAAGATGCATGCGGGCGTTGACTTCGCCGCGCCGCGCGGAACGCCTGTCTATGCGGCGGGCGACGGCACGATAACGCGCGCGAACCGCTTCAGCAGCTTCGGCAACTACGTGTCGATCCGTCATGCGAATGGCTACGAGACGGCCTATGCGCATCTGAACGGCTTTGCGCGCGGCATCAAGGCCGGCACGCGCGTGCGTCAGGGGCAGGTGATCGCCTATGTCGGTACGACGGGACGCTCCACCGGCCCGCACCTTCACTACGAAGTGCATGTGGGCGGCAAGAAGATGAACCCGCTCGCCCTCAAGGTGCCGACCGGACGCAAGCTCGACGGCAAGCAGCTCGCCACCTTCAAGGAAATGCGCGGCACGCTGTCGACGAAGATGGCGGAAGCCCCGCTCGCCACCAGGGTGGCGCAGGCGACGGTGGATGCGGATGGCGGCGCGAACTGATCGTCCGCCTGCGGAATGAACAGCGAGCCGGGCCGCCGCAAGGTACCCGGCTTCTTTCGTTTTTCGGGGATAAAACGGCCTTTTTCGCGCCTTCTGTCATCGTAATGTCACGATAACGTCACAAAGCGCTTTCGCACGCCGCAGCGCACCGGCAAACGCACATTGGCGCGCACCTCCCCCGCCGCTCAGATGGCCGGATATCCCCGCCCGCAGGCCAAAGCGGGGACAAGTCGCCACCCCGCCCGATAGAAGCACCCGCGAAAAACTTGTCCCCGGTTCCCGGTACTCGCTTCAATCGCCGAGAAAGGTCCGAATCGAGGCGTTCGCCCGCTCGGGCATTTCGAGCGGCAGGAAATGCGAAGCGCCGGGCACGATGTCGAGCGTCGCATCGGGAATGGCATGGGCCATTGCCTCCGTATGCTCCCGCTTGATGCTGTCATGCTCGCCCGCCATGACGAGGACCGGCGCCTCGATGCGGCCGAGATCGGCAGCGGCATAGTTGGGCGAGGTCCGCCACATATGGAGCACCTTCTCCGCGAAGACCGGCCAGCGCGACGGATCGGGCGCGACATTGATATAGAAGTCGCGCGCGGGCGCGAGCGCCTCGCCAAGCTCGGCGGCACTTTCGGGCGGCATCGACGAAAGCCCGTCCAGGCTGTAATTCGCGCCGATGGTGACGAGGCGGCGGACGCGGTCCGGATGCTCCATCGCGACGATGAGGCCGATGATGCCGCCATCGCTCCAGCCGGCGATGTCCGCTTTCTCGATCCCGAGTTCGTCCATGAGCGCCAGCATGTCGGCCGCCATCTGCTCATAGGCGATCGGTGCCTCGGCATCGCCCGAGCGGCCATGACCGCGACTGTCCGGCGCGACGACGAAGTGCGAGCCGCTAAGCGCCGAGATCTGGTAGTGCATGCTTTCGATGAAACCCATGCCGCCATGGAGCACGAGGACGGGCGGCGCCTCGCGGTCGCCATAGGTCTCGTAATAGAGGTCGATGCCATTGACCGCAGCATGCGCGCCGCCATGCGCCGCACCGGAAAAGAGCTTCCAGACATAGAAGGCGGGAATGCCGGAAGCCGACCTGTTGAGCGCCCAGAAACCGGCCGCCGCCAGCACCACCAGAAGCGCGGCAGCAGGCAGGATCAGTTTCTTCCAGTTCTCTGGCATGGGCGTCTCCGCTCGTGTTGACAGGAGGAAGATACACGGAGCGGGGCGAAGAGGGAGAGGGAGAGGGAGAGGGAGGGCGAGATCGCAAAGCTCTTGAGTGCGCCACTTTCGCTTATGGTCGCAATATCGCACTATCGACCCAATGACCGACACGCGAACACCCGAACAGCGCACTGCCATAATGAGATCGGTGCGCAGCAGGGACACCGGCCCCGAACTCAGGGTCCGACGGCTGGCTCATCGCTTGGGCTATCGTTATAGGCTTCACGTCAAAACCCTGCCGGGCAAACCCGATATCGTATTTCCCCGCCTGAACAAGATTATATTGGTTCACGGCTGCTTCTGGCACGGGCACGGCTGCAAATACGGCAAGCTCCCCAAATCTCGACAGGACTTTTGGGAACCCAAGATTGCAGCGAATCGAGCCCGCGACAGGCGAACGATCGGGGCGCTTAGATCGCTTGGCTGGGATGTAAAAGTCATCTGGCAATGTCAGACTAGAGACTTGAAAAAGCTTGAAAAACGGGTGGCGACCTTCCTGGAACGGAAATCCGATCGACATCGGAAGCCTAAATCGCTATCGTGGACGAAGATTTCATAGTTGAGGAGTAGACGATGCGGCCAACCGGCATAGATTTATTCGCCGGCGCAGGGGGGTTGAGTCTCGGCTTCGAGCAAGCGGGATTCGATATCGTGGCTGCCGTGGAAATCGATCCCATTCACGCGGCGATACACAAATTCAACTTTCCGAATTGCGCCGTCATTGCTCGATCTGTGTCGGATCTGTCGGCAGCCGAAATTCGGGAGTTCGCAGGCATTGGACCGCGGCAAGTCGACGTGGTCTTTGGCGGCGCCCCGTGCCAAGGCTTCTCCCTCATCGGGCATCGCGCGCTTGACGACCCTCGCAACTCCTTGGTGAGGGATTTTGTAAGGATCGTCTCCGATCTCGATGCGTCCTATTTCGTATTCGAGAATGTGAAAGGCCTGACGGTCGGACGGCACAAGCGTTTTCTGGAAGAAATCATCGAAGAATTCGAGGAAAACGGATACCAGGTCCGCGACCCCTGGAAGGTACTCAATGCTGCCAATTACGGTGTGCCGCAAAGCCGCGAGCGTCTCATCCTGATGGGAGCGAAGAAGGGTCTGCCTCTTCCGGCCTATCCGGAAGTAAAGACGGCCAAGGCAGGCGAAGGCCCTTCGTCCTTTTTCCCTTTGGGGCCAACATGCGAGGACGCGCTCGACGATATCCCTGACGCAGAGAGTTTTTCGGCGCTTCTGAAATCGGATGAAGTCGAGATCGAGAACTGGGGCAACCCGAGCGACTATGCGCGAGAAATGCGCTGCCTCGACAACGACGCATGGCACCATGGGTATCCTCGCAAATGGAACCCACGTCTGTTGACGTCCAGTACTCGCTCGGACCACACCGAAATTTCGAGACATCGCTTCTCCGAAACGAATGAGGGGCAAGTCGAACCCATCTCCCGCTTCTTCAAACTCCCCGCAAATGGAGTAAGCAACACGTTGCGTGCGGGGACCGACGCATCGCGTGGAGCTTTCACGAGCCCTCGTCCGATTCACTATCGTTTGCCCCGATGCATAACGGTGAGGGAGATGGCGCGGCTCCACGGTTTCCCGGATTGGTTCCGCTTCCACGAAACGAAATGGCACGGCGCGCGACAGATCGGCAATGCAGTACCGCCACCTTTAGCGCGCGCCGTCGGCGAACAAGTCATACGCACTCTAGGCGTATATCCCACACGACCCGATGATGTCGTGAGCCTCGGAGACCCCAGCCTTCTAAGGTTAGGCATGAAGGAGGCTGCGGAGCTTTTCAGTGTCGAAGCGCCGATTGGAAAGCGCGACCGAAAGAGCGGGGCCCGCAAACGCAAACAACACGAAATTCAGGCGGCGCTCGAAGCTTTGAGAATAGCTAATGACTAAGGAAAAGCCGAAAAAGGAGAATCGCTACAAGACGTTGATCGAGAGCATATTTTTCGATCACTGGAAAAAGGGTATGTCCGAATTTGAGTTCGCACGCGCCGAAATAAAACAGAAAGCGGACGAACTCAGCATCAAACTTCCCGACAACATCGGCGACGTCCCTTACACGTTTCGTTATCGAGCTTCTCTTCCTGACAAAATAGTTGCTACTCAATCGAAGGGGCGCGAGTGGATTATCGAGGGGGCCGGACGCTCGAGATATCGCTTCAAGTTGGTCCCATCCACTCGCATTTCCCCCCGCACTGAGTTGCTCACCGTAGCAATTGCAGATGCCACGCCCGAAATAATCAGGGCTTACGCGATGGATGACGAGCAAGCTTTGCTGGCCATCGTCCGCTACAACCGGCTGATAGATACATTTTTGGGATTGACCACGTACAGCCTCCAAAATCACTTGCGCACTACAGTTAAAGGAATTGGCCAAATCGAGATCGACGAACTTTACGTAGGCCTCGACAAACATGGATGCCACTACGTAATCCCGGTCCAGGCAAAGGGTGGCAAGGACCAGATCGGAGTCGTTCAGACAACGCAGGATATTCGCTTTGTCGAACAGAAGTTCCCCGGCATGCGCTGCCGTGCCATCGCGACCCAATTCATGCCAGATGGCGTAGTTTCCCTATTCGAACTCACACTGCAGGACGATCAAATTAAGGTTGTGGACGAGAGACACTACCAACTCGTTCCCGCAAACAAGCTCGATCAAAAAGCCATCCGCGACTATCGCCCCTGAAAAGAAAAAGGCCGCTCATCCGAGCGGCCTTTCGTTTGCGTGCCTGCGGGCAGCGTCTTATTGCGCCATGCGGCGGGTTTCGTCGCTCTCGTCGTCGAGATCGGTGACGGCGCCGCCTCGCGCGGAGGGCACCTCGCCTGTGTCGGCGCCGACCTCGTGGCCGTCGATGATGAGGCCTTCGGCACCGGCCGACACGGTGACCTTCTGCCCGTCCGCGATCTTGCCCATGAGCAGGAGCTCGGCCAGCGGGTCCTGCAGGTTGCGCTGGATGACGCGCTTCAGGGGCCGCGCGCCATAGACCGGGTCGTAGCCGGCATCCGCAAGCCAGGTGCGCGCCGCCTCGTCGAGCGCGATCTCGATCTTGCGATCGGCCAGCAGCCTTGCCAGACGGACCATCTGGATGTCGACGATCGTGTCCATCTGCTCGCGGGTGAGCCGGTGGAAGAGCAGTATCTCGTCCAGACGGTTGAGGAATTCCGGGCGGAAGCGCGAGCGCACCACGTCCATGACCTGCGCGCGCACGCCCTCGACATCCTCGCCCGGCGCCTGCTCGGCGAGATAGTCCGCGCCGAGATTGGAGGTCATGATGATGAGCACATTCTTGAAATCGACCGTGCGGCCCTGCCCGTCCGTGAGGCGGCCGTCGTCGAGCACCTGAAGGAGGACGTTGAAGACATCAGGGTGCGCCTTTTCGATCTCGTCGAACAGCACGACCTGATAGGGCCGGCGGCGGACAGCCTCGGTGAGCGCACCGCCTTCCTCATAGCCGACATAGCCGGGCGGCGCGCCGATCAGCCTCGCGACCGAATGTTTCTCCATATATTCCGACATGTCGAGGCGGACGATCGCCTGATCGTCGTCGAAGAGGAATTCGGCAAGCGCCTTGGTGAGCTCCGTCTTGCCGACACCCGTGGGCCCGAGGAACAGGAACGAGCCGATGGGCCGGTTGGGGTCTTGCAGGCCCGCACGCGCACGGCGCACGGCGCGCGAGACGGCTGACACCGCCTCCGCCTGGCCGACGACGCGGGCACCGAGCGCCTTTTCCATGCCGATGAGCTTCTCGCGCTCGCCTTCGAGCATCTTGTCGACGGGAATGCCCGTCCAGCGCGAGACGACCTGCGCGATATGCTGCTCGGTGACGGCCTCTTCGAGCATCGCGCCGCCCTGCTGTTCGCGCTTCTCCGTTTCCGCGAGCTTCTTTTCGAGTTCGGGAATGATGCCATAGGCGAGTTCGGAGGCACGCTCGAGCTGACCGCCGCGCTGGGCGCGCGCAAGTTCGCCTCGCGCATTGTCGAGCTCTTCCTTGAGCTTCTGCGCGGAGGCGAGCTTCGACTTCTCGGCGCCCCAGGCGGCGGCGAGATCGGCGGACTTCTTTTCGAGTTCCGAGAGTTCCTGCTCGATCTTTTCGAGCCGGTCCTTCGAGGCCTGATCCTTTTCCTTCTTCAGCGCCTCGCGCTCGATCTTGAGCTGGATGACGCGGCGGTCGATCTCGTCGAGTTCTTCCGGCTTGGAATCGACCTGCATCCGCAGGCGCGACGCCGACTCGTCCATGAGGTCGATCGCCTTGTCGGGCAGGAACCGGTCGGCGATGTAGCGATCCGACATGGTGGCGGCGGCGACAAGCGCGGCATCGGAAATGCGCACGCCGTGATGCAGCTCGTATTTTTCCTTGAGGCCGCGAAGAATGGAGATCGTGTCTTCCACCGTCGGCTCGTCGACGAAGACGGGCTGGAAACGCCGCGCCAGCGCCGCATCCTTTTCGACATATTTGCGGTATTCATCGAGCGTCGTCGCGCCGACGCAATGAAGATCGCCACGCGCGAGCGCGGGCTTCAGGAGGTTCGACGCGTCCATCGCGCCGTCCGTCTTGCCGGCGCCGACAAGCTGATGCATCTCGTCGATGAAGAGGATGATGCCGCCTTCGGCGGACGACACCTCGGCAAGCACGGCCTTCAAGCGCTCCTCGAACTCGCCGCGATATTTCGCACCGGCGATGAGCGCGCCGAGATCGAGCGCCATCAGCGACTTGCTCTTGAGGCTTTCGGGCACGTCGCCATTGACGATGCGCAGCGCCAGGCCTTCCGCGATCGAAAGCACCTGGATGGTGCGCCGGATTTCCTCGTCGCGGCCGATCACCGGATCGAGCTTGCCCGCGCGCGCATCCGCTGTGAGGTCGCGCGCATATTTCTTCAAGGCATCGTAAGCATCTTCCGCGCTCGCGCTGTCGGCGGTGCGGCCCTTGCGCACACGCTCAATGGCGGCGTTGAGGCTTTGCGCCGTGACGCCCGCGGTCTTGAGGATTTTTTCCGATTCGGTGCCCGGCGTGAGCAGGATCGCCAGCAGCAGCCGCTCGGCCGTCACGTAGCTGTCGCCCGCTTTCTTCGCGAGCTGCTCGGCCTGCTCGAAAAGCTTCGCCATTTCCGGCGCGAGATAGAGCTGGCCCGCACCCGAGCCCTCGACCTTCGGCATTTTCGACAGCGCCGTCTCGACGCCCTGAAGCGCATGGTCGGGGCGGCCGCCAGCCGCGCGGATGAGGCCGGCGGCGAGACCTTCCTCGTCGTCGAGCAGAACCTTCAGGAGATGTTCGGGCGTGAAACGCTGATGCCCCGAGCGGACGGCAAGCCCCTGCGCGGACTGGATGAAGCCGCGGCTCCGGTCCGTGTATTTTTCGAGATCCATATGTCTTCCCTTTCAAGCACGCTTCCCGGACAGCCGGACTTCGCCCGCGCCGCGCCGTCGCGCCTCATATGCTTTGGCACCAACCCTCTTCGAGGCATTGATCCCCATCATGTATCGGGTCAGATATTGGTGTTGCTTGATAGTCACACAAGGGGCAATCTCCAGTCAGTTTGCCGCCAAGGGGTTGTCGCCCGAGCCGCTGGCGGAGGTCGCGCTTGCGGCGGGCGGCACGTTTCCCTTCGACCGGGCTTTTGCCATCGAGAACGGGAAGCACGATTTCGACCCCGACAATCCGAAGCACTTCCCGAAGATCAAGTTCCTGATGCTGATGCGCGACGAGCGGCTGGCGCGGCTGAAGAGCCGCTTCGACGATGCGACGACGACGCTCCATATCGCGCTGGACGGCAAGGAAGTGCTGGCCGCGAACCTGATGAGCGAGGCGGGCCGCGCGGCGCTGGAGGGCTTCATGGCGCGTTACATGGAGAAGGAATTGCGGGGCACGCCCCGCGTCGTCCATGCGCCGGGCTTCTCGCATTCGGACGCGCCGGCAAAGCTCGTCTCGATCGTCAATATGGCGAGCGTCCGGGCGCTGGAGGAGAAGGTGGGTGCCCATGTCCACCCCTTGCGCTTTCGCGGCAACGTCTATGTGGAGGGGCTCGCGCCCTTCGAGGATCACGACTGGGTGGGCAAGCGCTTCACCATGGGGGACACGCGCTTCAAGGGCGTGCACCAGACCGTGCGCTGCGCGGCGACGAATGTGGACCCGGACACGGGCGCGCGCGACATGGAGATACCCCAGACGCTGATGCGCCATTGGGGTCATTCAGATCTCGGGCTTTATGCGGAAGTGGAATCGCCGGGCACGTTGAGGCCCGGCGATCGGGTTGTACTGGACGAATAGGTCCCCGGTTTCTTCCAGCCCGTCATGACCCGCTTCATGCGGGTCATCCACGTCTTGGACGGCAATATCGGAAAAGAAAGACGTGGATGGCCCGGACAAGCCGGGCCATGACGAATTTTATTTATGTGGCGAGCCTACTCGGCGCCGCTTTCGGCGGGCACCTCATCGGTGCGCGCACCCTCGGCGCGGGGACGGCGGCGGCGGCTGCTGCGCCGGCGCGGCTGAGCGCCCTCGCCTTCGGCACCCTGCGCGGAGGTGTCGGAGGTGCTTGCCTCGGGAGCATCCTCGCCTTCCTCGCCGGAAGCGGCATCGCCGCCATTGCCATTGTTCGACGGGCCGTTATCGGCACGGCCGCTCTGGCCATGACCGGCATGGCCGTTCTGGCCGTTGCCATTATTGCCGCTCTGCTGATGCCAGGGCTGGCCCGGATGGCGCGGCTGCGGCCCGTCCGGCGCGAAATCGTTCTCGTTCTCGTTCTCCTCGTCCTCGTCGGGACGATAGGCGAGATTCGTCTGCGGGCGCTGCTGGCCTTCCTGGCCCTGCTGCGTCGCCAGGAGCATGCGGTAATAGTGCTCGGCATGCTGATAATAGTTTTCGGCCGCGATCCGGTCGCCCGCCGAAATCGCATCGCGCGCGAGCTGCTGGTACTTTTCGCAAATATGCGCCGCGTTGCCGCGAATCTTCACATCGGGACCGTTGCTGTCGTAAGCACGGTTGGTCGAATGCTGCGGTTTGCGTCCGCCACGCCCGCGAGAGCGCTTGGAGTTGTTTTGCCCCTGCCTCATATCTTTTGATTTCTCGCTACTGGTTCAACTCAGGGTCTTGGCTTCGACACTGCCACGCTCGAACACGATGTCCCGTCTGGACAAGATGCCTCGTTCGGACATGCCGCTTTCCGGGTCGTTTTCCGGCGTTCCGCGAGCGGATGGACGCTCTCCTGGTGCGGACGGCAACGGCTTGCCGCACCGGCATCGCAAAGACGGGACTACGTCTCAAGCGAAGCGGACTTTCCCGGCACACACCTGCCGTCCTCGAGGGTTTCGGTCAGCTCGAATGCCAAGAAGTTCTGGCCTGTACCGCGCTGCCCAGCCCCGGCGCACCGATACGTTTAAAAGGCCTCAGTTCAATGCGGGCTGCCTTCAGCGCCTTTCGAACCCGGTCCGAACGGCAGAACCTGCCTCGGCTCATCGTCCCTGTTTTTCGGAGGACGGGGTTCGAGGAGCGAGGCTTTCGGGCCCGGCTCGTTTTCCCTGATATGAAGGTAGCGTCCCGAGACCGCGATTCCAACCGTTTTTTGCGACGGAAAACAGGGAAGTTCAGGCCCGTGGCCATGCTGCAACGAGGGCACGGGGGACGCCGCCGAGGTCCGGCACGATGCGGGACACCCCAAAACCCGCCGCTTCAAAGATCGCGGCAACGGCATCGGCCTGGCCCGCGCCGAGCTCGATGACGGCATGGGCCGGCTGCGTCAAATGGTCCGGAAGCAGGCGCGCAAGGACACGATAGGCGTCGAGGCCGTCCTCACCGCCATCGAGCGCGAGCATGGGGTCGTGGAGGCGGACTTCCCCGGCGAGACCCGCAATGTCGCCATGAGGGATGTAGGGCGGGTTCGATATGGCGAGGTCGAAGCGGCCTTCGACATTCTCCGTCCACTCGCTCTCGATGAATTCGGCGCGCGCGGACAGAACGAGCGCCGACGCATTCGAGGCCGCGACGGCGAGCGCGCCCTCCGACAGGTCGACGCCGGTGCCCACCGCATCCTGCCGCTCATGGAGGAGCGCGAGGAGGAGGCAGCCCGTTCCCGTGCCGAGATCGAGAATGCGCGGGCGTTCGATGTCTTTCAGGAGGCCGAGAGCGGTTTCCACCAGCGTCTCGCTGTCGGCACGCGGATCGAGCGTCTCGGCCGTGACCGTGAAGGGAAGGCCCCAGAACTCGCGCGAACCGAGAATGCGCGAGACGGGCTCATGCGCAAGGCGCCGGCGCTCGAAGGCGGCGAGGCGTTCCTCTTCAACGGGCGTCATGAGCGTGCCCGGCTCGCGGATCATCTCAAGATCGCTCGCGCCCGTTGCCGCCTGGATGAGGATGCGGGCATCGAGCGCGGGCGTCGAAAGCCCCGCCTCCTTCAGACGATGGGCCAGCATGCGCATCGCATGGTCGCGCGTCGTCACGCGTCTTCTTCCATCGCGGCGAGGCGGGCGGCCTGATCCTCGGCGATGAGCGCGCCGATGAGTTGAAATTATAGGTGCGAATGCGCTCGGAGCGGTCGCCGGAGCCGACCTGTCCCTTGCGGTTGGCGGCGCGTTCCTTGTCGATGCGTTCGCGCTCCGCGTCGAAAAGCCGGGCGCGAAGAATCTGCATCGCCCGCGCCTTGTTCTTGTGCTGGGACTTTTCGTCCTGCTGCGAGACGACGATGCCCGTCGGCAGATGGGTGATGCGCACCGCGCTTTCCGTCTTGTTGACGTGCTGACCGCCCGCGCCCGACGCGCGGAAGACGTCGATGCGGAGATCCTTGTCGGCGATCTCGACATCGACTTCCTCGGCTTCGGGCAGCACGGCGACGGTCGCCGCCGAGGTGTGAATGCGCCCACCGCCTTCGGTCGCCGGTACGCGCTGCACGCGATGGACGCCGGATTCGAACTTGAGCCTGGCATAGACGCCCGCCCCCGAGATGCCTGCGATGATTTCCTTGTAACCACCGGCGTCGCCTTCCGAGGCGGCGATCAACTCGACTTTCCACCCCTGGGAGGCCGCATAGCGTTCATACATGCGGAAAAGATCGCCCGCGAAAAGGGCGGCCTCGTCGCCGCCCGTGCCCGCGCGGACTTCGAGGATGACGTTGCGCTCGTCCGCCGCATCCTTCGGCAGCAGCATGATCTCGACATCGTGTTCGAGTTTCGGCAGGAGTTCATTCAGCCGGCCGACCTCGTCGCGCGCCATCTCCGCCATGTCCTTGATGCGCAGAAGCTGTTCGGCATCGGCATATTCGCGCCGCGCGGCGATGAGTTTGCCGATCGCCTCGGCGACGGGCGTGAGTTCCGCATATTCCTTCGAGAGCTGCACGAAACGCTCGCGCGGCACATCGGCGTTCATTTCGGACTGAACGGCCTCGAAGCGGGCAATGACGCTGTGCAGTTTTTCTTCGGGAATCATGGGTGTCGGGCTTTCGGGAAAATAACGTGAGGCTGCGGGCGGAAGATCGATCCGCCGGGGAAATCGCAGAGCCTCGCTAATCCCCCGCGAGCGCGCGCGGTTCGGCCGCCGCGTCTTCGTTTGCCCGCGCGGCCTCGATTTCCTGCGCCTTCGCCTCGACGAGTTCGACGAGGTGGTCGACAATCCGCTCGTTCGCGATCTTGTGGTCGCTGAGACCCGCGAGATAGACCATGCCGGAACCGGCGCCGCCGCCGGTAAATCCGATATCCGTCTGCTCCGCCTCGCCCGGTCCGTTGACGACGCAGCCGATGACCGAAAGCGTCATCGGCGTCGCGATATGCGCGAGGCGCTCTTCCAGCACCTTCACCGTGCCGATCACATCGAAGCCCTGACGCGCGCAGGACGGACAGGAAATGATCGTGACGCCGCGATGGCGCAGATTGAGCGACTTCAGGATGTCGAAGCCGACCTTCACTTCCTCGACCGGGTCGGCCGACAGCGACACGCGGATCGTATCGCCGATGCCGCCCCAGAGCAGCATGCCGAGGCCGATGGAGGATTTGACCGTGCCGGTCATCAGCCCGCCCGCCTCCGTCACACCGACATGGAGCGGACAGTCGATCGCGTCTGCAAGCTGCTGATAGGCGGCGACGGTGAGGAAGGGATCGGATGCCTTCACGCTTATCTTGAACGCGTGGAAGTCGTGATCCTGCAGGATGCGCGCATGATCGAGCGCGCTTTCGACCATCGCCTCCGGACAGGGCTCGCCGTATTTTTCGAGAAGATCGCGCTCAAGCGAACCGGCATTGACGCCGATGCGCATCGAAAGCCCGTGATCCTTCGCCGCCTGCACGACCTCGCGCACGCGCGCTGCCGACCCGATATTGCCGGGATTGATGCGCAGGCAGGCGGCACCCGCTTGCGCGGCCTCGATGGCACGCTTGTAGTGAAAATGGATGTCCGCGACGATCGGGATCTTCGTCTCGCGGACAATCGCCTTCAGCGCCGCCGTCGACGCCTCATCCGGGCAGGACACGCGAACGATGTCGCAGCCCGCTTCCTCGATGCGCCTGATCTGCTCGATCGTCGCCTTCGCGTCCGAGGTGAGCGTATTCGTCATCGTCTGGACGGAAATCGACGCATCGCCGCCCACGGCCACGGAGCCGACATGGATCTGCCGGCTTTTCCTGCGGGTGATGTCGCGCCAGGGTCTGATGCTCATGAAACCGTCAGCGGGGTCTGCCCGCTTCTCTTCGTCCTGCTTCGCGGACGGTTGGCCCTCGATGGACGAACCATCGCGCCTTCTCATAGCAGAAATATGGCAGCGCCGCATATTTCCCGGTTTTTGGCGGTTTCCGGCCTTCCGGCCCCTCGGGGCGGGTGGGAAGATTACTCGACCGGATTGACGGACTGTGCGGACGCTTCGGCTTCCTCGGCCGGCGCCGCCTGCGGCAGGGCGGCAAGGAGCGCCTCGACTTCGAGCGACTTGCCCGTGAGGACGAGGGTCGGCGGACCGGCAAGGCCAAGGGACGTACCGTCGACCATGAGCTCGAAGGCGCTGGCATCGCGCGCGACAAGGATCACGCCGGGCTTGCGCGGCACACGGTAGCTGTCGCCCGCATTGAAGGTCTGCTCGATGAGTACCTGGCCTACACCGTCCTCGACGCGAATCCAGGCGCCATCGCGACGCGCGCGCACGACGACGCGGCCATCGACATTTTCCGCGCCATAGGGCGTGCCGTCCGGCAATGGCGGCAGGACATCGGGAGCCGCCTCTTCAAGCGCGGCGACCTGCATTTCTTCGGCCTCCGCCATGGTTTCCTCTTCGGAAACGGCGGCAAAGGGCGCGGGCTCGTAGACGGTTTGCGGCGCAAGCGCGCTGCGCCCGGCCTCCGTGAGCGCGACACTCGCCCCACGCATGACGGGAACGTCACCGGCGCCGGGCGTTGCGGCGGAAGCGCTGTCGCCACGCGTACCCACCGGCAAAGGCGTCACATCAGCAACCGGGGCAACCGGGGCAACGGGCGCCGCGACGCGCGCCGCCATCATCTCGTCGGTCGACTTGGTGAGAAGCCAGCCGCCATAGGCCCCGGCCATGACGACGAAGGCGACGATGAGCGCCGTGCCCTTCGGCAGGCGGCGCTCGTCGGACGCATCGGGGAAACGGGGATCCGATGCCGCTTCCGCCTCGGCACAATCGAGCTCGGCCTTGTAGCGCTCGACGACATGGCGGCTGTCGAGACCGAGATATTCCGCATAGGAACGAACGAAGCCGATGGCATAGGCCCGCGCGGGGAGCGCGTCGTAGCGGCTTTCCTCAAGTGCTTCGAGAAGATCGCGCCGGATGCAAAGCGCCTGGGCGATCGTGCGGATGTCCTCGCTCCGGCGCAGGCGCGCGGCACGCAGTTCGGCGCCGACCGATTCAGCCTCGACCGGAACCTCGTTCGTGATGTCGCGAAGATGCAGCCGGCGGCGTGGTTCCGACCTGTCGTCACCGGACGGCAGCATTGTGATCTTGTTCATATCTCCAGGCTCTTCCCGAGCTGAGCCATCTCAATCCGCATATCCGGCGTCATCCGACCCCACGAATTGCCATGGACGTTTCAAAACGCGACGACCGCACCCCCGAGAACGGCCTCCGCAAAGCGCCCAAACGTAATTGAGACCTGAGAATAGACCAAAATTGTTGAGAAACTGCAACCGGAGTTTGGTCCAACCCCGTTATTACCCTCGGCTTTTCGCCCTGCGATCGATCCGCCGGTCCCGAACCGGGGCGGCCGCCGGAGAAGGCCCTAGACGGCGACCCCGTGATCCTCGGCAAAGCTGGCGAGATGGCTGCGAACGCTCCGCTCGGGAAGGCCGTAAAGCCCCTCCATGAAGGCTTCGAGCTTACCCACGTCGAGGGAGCGGATCATCATCTTGACCGGGCCGATGGCCGCCGGGGACATGGAAATCCGGCGCAGGCCGAGCCCCACAAGCGCCATCGCCTCGAGCGGCTTGCCCGACATCTCGCCGCAAAGCGTGAGCGGCGTTGCGTGTTCGCGGCACTTGGCGGCGATATGGCGCAGGAAACTCAGGACCGCCGGGCTCAGGAGATCGTAGCGCGTGGCGACGCGGGGATTGCCGCGGTCGCTCGCGAAGAGGAACTGCATGAGATCGTTGGACCCGATGGAGACGAAATCGACCATGGGCAGCAATGTGTCGAGCTGCCAGGCCAGCGAGGGCACTTCGAGCATGGTGCCGACTTCGAGCGAGGCGGGCTTTTCCTTGCCGAACTTGTCGAGCCGGGCGATTTCCTTGTCGACAAGGGCGCGGGCGCGCTTGTACTCGGCGACTTCCGCGATCATCGGAAACATGATCCTGAGCGACCGGCCCGCCGCCGCCGTGAGGAGCGCGCGCACCTGGTGGCGCAGCAGCGCCGGCCGGTCGAGGCCGATGCGGATGGCGCGCCAGCCGAGCGCCGGGTTCTCTTCCTTCATCGAGGCAAGGTTCATGTAGGGCAGCATCTTGTCGCCGCCGATATCGAGCGTGCGGAAGACGGCGGGCCTGTCGCCCGCCACGTCGAGAACGGCGCGATAGAGATCGATCTGGTCGCGGAGCGAGGGCAGTGTCGAGGCAATCATGAACTGGAGTTCGGTGCGGAAGAGACCGATGCCCTCGGCGCCCGATTCCTCCAGATGCGGCAGGTCGACCTGAAGACCGGCGTTGACGTAGAGATCGACCTTCGCGCCATCGAGCGTGACCGCCGGCTCGTCGCGGATCTCCTTGTATTGTTCCTGCTTGCGGGCGCGGAAGCGCGCCTTCTCCGAATAGGAGGAGATGACTTCCTGCGAGGGCCGGAGATAGATCTCGCCCGTGTCGCCATCGACGATGATCGCATCGCCCGGTTCCACTTGCTCGAGAATATCCTCGGCGCGGCCGACGGTTGCGATGCCGAAAGCGCGCGCGACGATCGAGACATGCGCGTTGGGCGCGCCTTCCTCGAGCACAAGGCCCCGGAGCCGGTCCTTGTCGTAGTCGAGAAGCTCGGCAGGCCCCATGTTGCGCGCAATGATGATCGCATCGTTCGGCAAGTTTGCCGAAAGCGAGGCGAGCGTGACGCCGGTGAGCTGGCGCAGCAGCCGGTTCGCGAGATCGTCGAAATCGTGCAGCCGGTCGCGGATATAGGGATCGGCGGCGCGCTGGAGCCGCGCCCGCGTGTCGTTCTGCACGCGCTCGACGGCGGCTTCCGCGGTCAGACCCGTCTTCGCCGCCTCGAGCATGCGTTGCAGCCAGCCGCGATCGTTCGCGAACATGCGGTAGGCCTGCAGCACCTCGCGATGTTCGCCCGCATGCGAGAGGTCTTCCGTCTCCAGCATGTCGTCGATCGAACCGCGCAACGCATAGACCGCCTGTTCGAGACGCTTCAGTTCGAGTTCGGTATCTTCGGCGATGAGCTTCGTCACATGGACGCGCGGTTCGTGCAGCACGGCATGGCCGAGCGCGATGCCTTCGGCGAAGGAAGTGCCGGCGATATGGAAGGGCCGCTGACGCGTGAGGTCGGGCTCGTCGGGCTCGGTGCCGATGAGATCGGCGGCGGCGACGACTTCGGCGAGCACCATGGCGACCGTCTGCAGCGCCTCGACTTCCTCTTCGGTGTAATGGCGCCGGGTGCGGTTCTGCACGACGAGGACGCCGACCACCTTGCCGCTCCTGAGAACCGGCACGCCCATCAGCGACTTGTAGATTTCCTCGCCCGTTTCCGGCCGGTAGGCAAAGCCCGGATGGGACTGCGCATCGGCGAGATTGAGCGGGCGGGCATGGGCGGCAATGTCGCCGACAAGGCCCTCGCCGACGCGCAGCCGCGTCGCATGGACGGCGGACGGCTTCAGACCTTCGGTGGCGAAGAGTTCAAGTTCGCGCGCGCCGTTCATGAGATAGACGGAGCACACCTCCGCCACCATGTTGGCAGCGATGAGAACGACGATCTTGTCGAGGCGTTTCTGCGCGCTCTCCGGCTCCGCCATGACCTCGCGCAGCCGGCGCAGCAGAATGCGCGGACCGCCGACGGAGGCCGGCATCAGCTTGGATCCCGATTGCTGCGGAACGGGGTGCGATGGAGGTTCAAGGGCGCTCCCCGCTCACTCGGCGTCGAGACCATAGGCCGTGTGCAACGCGCGCACGGCAAGCTCGGTATAGTCCGCGGCGATCAGCACGCTGACCTTGATCTCGGAGGTGGTGATCGCGAGGATGTTGATACCCTTCTCGGCCAGCGTCTTGAACATGGTCTGCGCGACGCCCGCATGGCTGCGCATGCCGATGCCGATGACCGACACCTTGACGACATTCGTGTCGGTCTTGACTTCCTTGCAGCCGATCTCGGCCTGCGCCTTGCGGATCAC